>JBGTBQ010000457.1:0-25814 GCA_041749275.1 Pyrinomonadaceae bacterium
AAGGCGCGAAGACTACCATCAGGTGCAGCAGTTCGGCAGGCAGTGTCGGCATCGGAAAGACCTCTTTTGGTGAAGTTGTCTTTCTCAGCTTACGCGGCCTGCCGTTACTTTTTCAAAGACCTAAAATGGATAAAGTCGAGTTAAAAAGGCCACCTTCATAGACCCCACGAGCGGTAAACGCCTTGTGGAAGTTCTGACCAACGGACAGCAAGCCGTCTTTCCGGGGAGCACACACAAAGAGACGGGCGAGTTTGTCCGGTGGTATGAGGACGGCGAGACGGCGCACGTCACAGAGGCAGACCTCTTCCCACCTGTCAGGCGTCTTGCCGCCGCTGCCTTGCTCACGCGTCACTGGCCGCAAGTGGGCAGCCGTCAGGACGCGGCTCTGGCTCTCGCTGGCGGATTGCTACGCGCAGGGTGGTCGGAGACTGAAACGATCCATTTCATCAAGGCCGTCTGTGAGGCGGCGGGTGATGAAGAGACAAACTCGCGCGTTGAGACCGTCTGCTACACACAACGTAAATTGAAAGACGGCGAAAACGCTACGGGGTGGCCGACACTCGCCAAGATCATCGAGCCGCGCATCATTGACCGGGTGTGCGAGTGGCTAGAAATTCGGCAGGGGGCAAGCAAGGCGCAGCAGAATTCAAAGAATGGCGATGCAGGTAACAAGCAGGCGGACGACTCACCGCTCCGCGTTGTCCGCATGGCGGACGTGCAGCCCGAAACCGTGCGCTGGCTCTGGCACCCTTACATCCCGCTCGGCAAGCTAACCCTGCTCGAAGGCGATCCGGGCATCGGAAAGAGTACGCTGACATGCGCCCTCGCTTCGGCGGTCACGAACGGACGCGGCTTTCCCGGCACTGAGCCTTTCGAGCCGGGCAACGTGTTGATGCTCTCGGCGGAGGACGGGTTGGCAGACACCTTGCGGCCCCGTCTTGATAGCGTCGAGGCTGATACTTCGCGCGTGATGGCTTTGAATGAGCCACTGACCCTTGATGCGTTAGGCATGGTCAGGCTAGAGGCCGCGATCATCGAATACAAGCCACAACTCGTCACCATTGATCCTCTGTTTGCCTACACGGGCGGCAAGACAGACATCCACCGAGCAAACGAGTGCCGGGCGATTTCCGCGCCGCTTGCAGCCATCGCGGAGCGGCAGAGCTGCGCGATTATAGCTGTTCGGCATCTCGGCAAGTCACGCGGCGGCGGTAACGCGCTGAACGCAGGTATAGGTTCGATTGATTTTGTCGCGGCGGCCCGCTCGGTGCTCCTCGCCGGCCAAGACCCTGACGATCCAAAGAAACGCGGCGTCGTGCAGACTAAGAACAACCTCGCGCCGGTCGGCGAGGCCATCGGCTACACGATAGAGGGCGGGCGTTTCTTCTGGACGGGCGTGAGCACACTGACGGCTGGAATGATCCTTTCGCTCCCGTCAGACGAAGAGGCGCGCGGCTCGCTCGCCGAGGCGAAAGACTTTTTACGCACCGCTCTGTCAGACGGAGGACGGGATTGCAAAGCCGTCAAGGAAGAGGCAAAGCAGGCAGCAATTCTCGGTCAGCGCGTAAGCTCTTTACAGATGCGAGTTAAGCTTTCGAGTTTTTGCGCTTCTTTTGAACCATGATCCAATGTTTTCATAGACTTACGTTATTCCTGACCGAGAATTGCTGCAAAGCAGGCCGGCATCTCTGAGCGCACACTAAGCCGGGCGAAGAAAGAATTAAACGTCTGCTCTGTCAAAGTAGGGATGCCCGACAGCCGCTATCAGAAATGGGTGTGGAAGCTGCCCACCGAAGATTGCCAGACCACGACCGAAGATTGCCAAGCGGAGGACAATGGCAACCTTCGGACAAGTGAATGGGAAAACGGCAGTTACGACAACAACATAGGCGAAGGTTGCCAATCTTAGATTCTGGCAACCTTCGGGCTGCGCGAAGTTTATTCGCCACTCAACACCGAATTGCGCGAGATGCGCGAGAGAAATAGACACGCAGTGTGCGAGGTGTTCACTCCTGCTGTGCTCTTGGCAGCGGGCTTTACCTTTCGTCCTGCGCCTGTCTGTTAGTGTTTGAGGAATGTAGTCAAGAATGGCCGCGCCTTGAAAGGATTTGAAAGAAAATGAAACAGAAAACGAGCGTTGCCCGCAAAGTGAAGGCCACCCCAGCCCCGCCAGATGAAGTCCTGCCCGTCCGGGTAGAGTCCGACGAACTGACGCCACAACAGCAGGCCGCGCTCGTGGCGCTGCTCTCCTGCCCGACCTACGCGGCGGCGAGCGCGCAGTCCGGCGTCTCACAGGCGACACTCTGGCGCTATATGCAGGATGAGACTTTCGCTCGTCTTCTGCGCGAAGCGCGAAGCGTGGTTGTCAGTCAGGCCGTATTGCGGCTGCAATGCGCCGCCGGTGATGCCGTCAAAGCTCTCCATGACATCGTGAACAGCGCGGAGGCGGGCGGCGCGGTGCGGGTGTCCGCCGCCCGCGCCATCCTCGATATGGCGTTTCGCGCCGTCGAGCAGGACGAACTGAAGGCACGCATCGCCGAGCTTGAGCGATTCATCCTTCGCAAACAGGAAGAGGACGCGCTGGATCGGGGGCGGAGAGCCTTACTCGGCGGGGATGAAGACGAGGATGACGAGTGATGAACTATGCGGCGCAACTGGCAAGGCTGGAAAAGTTGGCTGGTAAGGGCGGATGTCCCTCGTGTCGCCTCTACCGGCGGCATACGTGGCTCGATTCGGCAAAGAAAAGGCCAAGTCCAGAAGACACAGCGCTTCATGCGGCATCAGTTTGTGACCTGTGTGGCGCAACCTCGAATACCGATCTGTCCGGCTATGCCCCTGAACATCGTGAAATCATGCGCCTTCTCAGCGCGGCGAAATTGGAGGAGACTTTCACGATCCCGCGTGTGTGGGCGGCGGAGCAATGGATGCTCAAGCGGAGTGTCGCTCGCAGTTACGAGCGTAAAGTGCGGAGGGAAATGCAAAGAATGGCTGCACCGACACAAACGCCTTACGCGCAGCAGCAGCGGAATTATGCACAGCAACAGCAGGCGCGAGCGCGTGAGCAGGCGAAGGCGAAAGACCCGGACTTCAAGCTATATAAAAAGCTGCTTGTAGAAGCGCATGAACTCGGCTTGCGCCGATACAAGCGACTTGAAAGGCAGTACGGCAAGCATCCTTTCCCCGAACTCGATGCCCGGCTTGCTACCGTCCAAAGTCCCGATTATGACCAAATGTATAAGGGTGAGCCTTACGAACACGATGTACACTTTAGCCCCATGTATGAGCTTGAGAGAGAGGCAAAGGCGTGGTTGATGTGCGCGGAATTGGAAAAGATTATCTTGGGCGAGGTAAGCGCGCACACTGCCGGGAAGATCGCGCACTGCGAGCAGCAGGCGCGAGAGATGATTTCAGCGGCGCAAGCGAAGCATGAAGCGCGCGAGGAGGAGCGGCGGAAGCGTGAGGAAGAGAGGCAAAAGCGACTGGCCCCGCGTGAGAGTGCGCCAGACGGTTCAACACCAGATAGGGATTTGCGATCTCGCCGCGCTGAGGAGACGCAGCCCGCCGTCGCCCCGCTCACGGCGGCGGATTTGCGCCTGCGCTTGGAGGCGAGATGCGCTCACGACCCTACCCTCTTTGCACACAACCTGTCGATCTTCAACTTGGCACAAGCGCAGGGTGACGAGGAAAGGATGATGAATTTGGCGGGTGTCTCTGAAGAAGAGAAGCGACGGCGAGGTTTTTTGTGGCAGCGGTGGTGAAACCGGGTTGTCTTCAGTTAGCGGCGAAACTGAGCAGGTATGGCCGGTTGGAAGGCAAGCATCGTTGTATCTGGTGTCATGCTGGGGGCGTAGTGAAAGATTATGCAAGGTTATTTATTCTGCCCCTGAGAGCCGATATTACTGATAAAATCTTGTCCCATTGCCAAGATGGTGATAAGTTCTTGCCACCTCATTAAGCGGGTCGCTTTGATTTAAGTTCATACAGGCTGTCTTTACATGGGATGACTGCGATTTACCACATCACGCACATCCGCAATCTGCCCTCGATCTTGGAATATGGATGTCTTTGGTGTGATAGCGAACGTTTAGCCAGAGGGCTAAACACGATGGGAATCGCTCATCAGCACATAAAAGATCGTCGCGCGCGTCGCCCCGTTCCTGTTTGTCAGCACGGAACTTTGGCCGACTATGTGCCGTTTCATTTCGCGCCCCGGTCGCCAATGCTCTATTCAATTTATAGAGGGAACGTCGAAGGTTATACGGAAGGTCAACGGCCTGTGCTTCATCTTGTTTCTTCTGCCGAGGGCGTCCTCAAAAATAGTTTGCCGTTCACGTTCACAAACGGTCATGCGGAGATGGCAACCAGCCACTTCTACGAAGACTTGGCCGATCTCGATAAAGTGGACTGGACGATCATGCAGGCAACCTACTGGCATGACAGACCTGAAGACGGCACGCGCAAATGGCGCAGACAGGCCGAGTTCTTGATACACAATCATTTCCCCGTTCCGTTAATCGGTGAAATCGGGACGATCTCTAGGCCAATGGCCGAAGAAGTCAAGCAAATCCTATCTGCCGCAGGCCACGATATTCCGGTGTCAGTGCGCCAGAATTGGTATTATTGAGTTGCAGACGCGGGAGTCTTCCATGATTGAGCACGTAACCGGGAATTTACTTGAAGCCGAAGCCACCGCCCTCGTCAATACGGTGAACACCGTGGGCGTGATGGGCAAGGGCGTAGCTTTGCAGTTCAAGCAGGCGTTTCCCGAAAACTACGAGGCGTACCGTAAGGCGTGCGAGCGCGGAGTCGTGCAGCCCGGAAAGATGTTTGTGTTCGACACGGGAGAACTCTATCCGCGTTACATCATTAACTTCCCGACCAAACGCCACTGGAAAGGGAAAGCAAAGATCGAAGATGTCGAGAGCGGACTGGTTGACCTGATCGAGACGGTGCGGCGGCTCGAAATCAAATCCATTGCCGTGCCGCCGCTGGGTTGTGGGAATGGCGGGCTGAGATGGAACGATGTGCGCCCGCTAATCGAAGCCGCGTTTGCTGAGTTGCCGGATGTGCGCGTGTTGCTCTATGCGCCACACGGTGCGCCGGAAGCGGAGCGAATGCGGACGGCGACCAAGAGGCCGAACATGACGGCGGGGCGTGCCGTGCTGCTGGCTGCGTTCGAGAACTACATGCTGCCGGGCTATCGCCTCTCGATGCTGGAAGCGCAGAAACTGGCTTACTTCCTGCAAGCCGCCGGACAGCCTTTGAAGCTGCGGTTCGACAAACAGCGTTACGGCCCTTACGCCGAAGCCTTGCAACACGTCATGCAGCGCATGGAAGGACACTTCATCAAGGGTTATGGTGATCGCAGTCAGGGCGCGTTTACTGGAACCATTGCTCTTGTTCCCGAAGCCGTCGCCAATGCCGCCGCTTTTTTGGAGCACGATACGGAAACGCTGCAACGC
This sequence comes from Pyrinomonadaceae bacterium, assembly GCA_041749275.1. Taxonomy (GTDB): domain Bacteria; phylum Acidobacteriota; class Blastocatellia; order Pyrinomonadales; family Pyrinomonadaceae; genus JBGTBQ01. The sequence goes on from JBGTBQ010000457.1 coordinate 5,463, forward strand.
TTGGAGCATGTCACGCGCTTAATCGAAGGCTTCGAGTATCCTTATGGATTGGAACTATTGGCGACGGTGCATTGGGTCGCGCAGGAAGACGAGGCGGCGCGGCAGGACATGAATACAGCCGTCGCGCGCGTGCATGAGTGGAGCGAGCACAAGCGCCAGAAGTTCAGTTCGGATCATATCGCGCTGGCGTGGGAGCGTTTGCGCGACGGCGGCTGGCTGTAAATGTGAAGCGTGGGAGGCAACAGATTACGCCCGCGCGTTAAATTAGCGCGGGCTTTATTGTGCTTAAAGTTTGGTGCGAAAAGCGCGACGGAGCAGCATTTGAAAGAGGCGCGCGGCTTCACGTTTTTGAGCGCGGAGACGTTCAAAATTTATCTGACCGTCAATGATTCGTAAATGCCATTGAATTGTTCGAGGGCAGCTTCAAGATTATCGGATATATCTTGCGCCAGTATGTCGGGCGCGGGCAGGTTGGCGGAATCCTCTAGGCTCTCGTCTTTAAGCCAGAAAATGTCGAGGCTCAGTTTGTCGCGCTGCAAGAGGTCTTCATAGGGGAAGCATTTGAAACGCTCCGTCTCTTGGCGTTCATGGCGGTTCTGCGGGTTGTAGCAGGCGATGAAGTCTTGCAGGTCTTCAGAGCGGAGCGGGTTGGTCTTGAGCGTGAAATGCTTGTTGGTTCTGAGATCGTAAATCCAGAGGTTCTTTGTCCAAGCCTGTTCGCGTCCGGGTTTTTTGTCGAAAAAGAGCACGTTGGCTTTGACGCCTTGCGCGTAGAAGATGCCGGTCGGCAGGCGCAGGAGCGTGTGCACGTCGCAGCGTTCGAGCAGCCGGCGGCGGATGCGTTCGCCCGCGCCGCCCTCAAAAAGCACGTTGTCGGGGACGACGACAGCCGCCGTGCCGTGTGTTTCGAGGAGCGTGTAGATGTGTTGCAGGAAGTTCAGTTGTTTGTTGGAAGTCGTGGCGAAGAAGTCTTGCCGTTCGTAAACGACCGCCTCTTTATCAGCCTTGCCCTCTTCGTTGATGATGGTGATGCTTGATTTCTTGCCGAAGGGCGGGTTGGTCAGAACAAGGTTGTAGTTTGTGGTTGGCGGCGTCGCCAGACTGTCGCCCACGTTGATCGGGCTTTCGTCGCCGCCGATGCCGTGCAGGTAAAGGTTCATCACGCAGAGCCGCGCGGTCGCGTCCACGATCTCCCAGCCGTGCAGCGCGCCGTCGCGGAGGAACTGCTTTTGCCGGCGCGTCAGGTTCGGCAGGCGCGAGATGTAATCGTGTGCGGCGAGCAGGAAGCCGCCAGTGCCGGCGGCGGGGTCACAGATGGTTTGTCCCGCTTGCGGGCGCATGACTTCGACTATTGCGCGGATGAGCGGGCGGGGGGTGAAGTATTGGCCCGCGCCGCTTTTGGTGTCTTCGGCGTTCTTCTGTAAAAGACCTTCATAGATTTCGCCTTTGATGTCTATGTCAAGCCCTTGCCACGTCTCGCCGTCAATGAGCGCGATGAGGCGGCGCAGCTTGGCGGGGTCTTGAATCTTGTTCTGCGCCTTGCGAAAGATGATGCCGAGCAAGCCTTTTTCCTTGCCGAGCTTTTCGAGTGTGTGGCGATAGTGGACTTCCAGTTCGTCGCCGAGCTTGTTGCAGAGGCTGGGCCAGTCGTAGCCGGCGGGGATGGTCGAGGGCTTGCCGAGCGGCGGCGGAAGACGCGCGCCTTCGTCGGCCATCTTGAGGAAGAGCAGATAGGTCAACTGTTCGACGTAATCGCCGTAGGAGACGCCGTCGTCGCGCAGCGCGTGGCAATAGTTCCAGACGCGATTGATGATGGAAGCTGCTTCGTTACCCATCAAGGATTAAAGAAGAACGTTGAAGCCCTCTTGCGTGAAATGACCGTCGTGCGTCAGAACATCCGTGACGCCGCGTTGGCGCATGACGCTCATCGAGATGCAATCGGTCAGGCTGTAGCCTTTGTCGAGGCGTGATTCGTAGAGGTCTAAGCCGCTTGAGAAAAGTTCTGCTGTTTGCCGGACGACTTCTATCTCTTCGCCGCGCATGATAGCGCGCACGACCGAAGCCGCCGCCCCTTTAGTGTCAGCCCGAAAGCCGCTGAAATAGCCCAGCACTTCGACTAACACGAGTTCCGTCGTGACGAGCCGGACAAGCCCTATTTCATCTTCGACTTTGACGGCTTGTTCGTGCCACTGATCGAGCGGGTTGATTCGTGCTACCCAGAAATGCGTGTCTGCAAAGACGGCTGTCATTTCTCTTTCGGCGTGCCGTAAACATAGTGGTCAACATTGTCCGAGCCGTCGGCTGGCAACTCCGCCCAAGATGCCAGCGGAACGGCGCTTACGATTCGGTCAATGCGCTCAAAAATGCCGAGGCGAGATTTGGGCTTCCGGCCTTCGAGCGATTCGACAAACCGAGACACCTGTTCCTGTTGCTCCGGCGGCAAGGCGCGCACTTTCTCAATCAGTCGTTCGACTTCGGTTGACATCATTTATCGCACTCCTCGTCCGCGATTGTAGCGGCATCCGTCAACCGAACTCAAGAAAACAGTCTGCCCGCCGTCTGCCCCGCCGCGCTCTTCGATTTCTGCCGGCGTGCTGTCCGCGGCTTATCGTTCGCGCGTGCGGCGCGTTCCTGCCTGATGCGTTCGAGCAGGACGGTGGCTGGCTCGTCCGCCGGGTCTTGCGGGACAAGTTTTCCGGCGAAAGCCTGTTGCAAGATGGACTGGCGCAAACGCTCGGCTTGTTTGAGACTCTGTGCAATGGTCTGCTCCATCGCGTCGGCAATGGAGAGCAGGCGTTCGACTTCGGAGACGATTTGTTGTTGTTCGGTAAGCGATGGAAGAGGCACATTAACAGCGCGAATGTCATCTAGGCCAAGACCTGTTTTCGTCGCGCCACGCTGCAATAATTTGAACTGACTTTGGCCTCCTTCTTGTGAGGCTAAAAACCATGCAAGGAACTCAACGCATATTGTCTTCACAGGTCTTGCAAGTGCAATGTGTTGATTAATGTATGCCTCTTCAATTTGTTCTGGAACGACTGCAATCATGCCAACGTCTGCGGTGACGGAAACCAGAACATCCCCGCTTTGAACAAGTGTTCTAGTGCCCTCTGTTCCACTTGGCGGCTGCACTCGTTGAATTTCAGAGAGGTCAAGTGTAATTGAGTCGTGATCTAAATTCCCCATCCGAATGAACAAAGAGCCAGAGTCAGAATAATGTTTTGCCCAACCCCGTGAACCACTTGTAACGAAGGTAAAGAAAGAGTCGCTGATTACCCATATCCATCCTTCTGGCAACTCCGGCAGTTCGCTTGTGTCGGGCGCGGCGGGTTCTTGATACTTCCGTTTCCAATCATCATTCTTCGGCGGCTTGCCTGCGGCTTGCATCTTGGCGAGTTGGTCTCGTTCCCACTTGGCGCGGCGTTCTTCGAGGATGCGCGCGAGCAAGTCGGCGGCTGGCTCAAGCTCGCCTCTATGAGCTTCGCGCCATCGCTCGGTGAGCTTGCCCGTCACCGCCGCTTTGAGCACTGCTTGACGGTAACGCCCAAGCTGCGCCCGCGCCTTCCTGAGCGCGTCAACGCCCGCGTCCAGTTTGGTGAACAGCTCTTCGATCTTGGCGACGATGCGTTGTTGTTCGGGAAGCGGCGGGAGAGAAAATTTGTATGAAAAGATGTCTTTTGGTCTAACTGCTGGATAAAGTGCGCCTTGAACTAACAGGCTCATTTCCGAGATGAAAGTTTCGGTTTGCACAAGATAGAAAAGTAAGGAAGGGTTTATTTCTATTGCTCTCAGAACGCAGAAGCCTGTTGACCCGATTGCATCTGACATCTCTTGAGGCAGCAATGCCACGGCGTTCAAGTTAGGGCGAGTCATTGAAACGACTACATCTTGACGCATCAAATGCTGCTTTGCTCTGCTTGGAGCCTCAGACGTGGGTAAGGTCTTAGGCTCAATAATTCTTTTTGTCTTATTGTCAATGCTACTTATGTCAACATACAAAAACTCTGCACGGTCTGTCGGCGAGCCTTGTTCGATTGAAGGTTCTACAACTTCACCAATTGTTGTCCATGTCCAACCTTTCGGCAATTCAGGCAAACCATTTGTTTCGCTCATCACGCCGCCAACGCCTCGTTCAGTTTTTGCTGCTTCCTGTTGGGTGAAATCTTCGACGGGAATCTCCGCAGGCGGCAGACTAAAAACTTTGCCGTGTTCGACAAATAGATTGCCGGGGATTTTCCATGCGCGCTTCATCATTTGTGCAAGTTGGGGTTGTCAACGCTCAAGCCTTCAAGCAGCGCCGCCGCGTTCAGCGCATCATCGGCGGAGATGAGTGTGAGCGCGCTCGCGCCTCGCGCCAATCTGCTCTCGTGTGCATCCAATGCCGCTGCTAATTGCAGCGCATCATAGCCGCGCAAGGCATGTTTTTCCGCCAGTGTTGCCGCACGTTCAATCAAATCTTTTGTGATTTCAACTCTGCGAAACTTGCCGGTGAAGGCGCGGCGGAATCTGGCGATGGTTTTGGCGGCTGAAGTGGGGCTGAGAGTCCGTGCACGCTCTCGCCGGGCCAGCGCCGAGACGACCTCAACCAAAGCGATGCGCGCCACATAAATGCGATGAGCCGCGGCAGGCTTGAAGAGGCTGACGACCCACGTTGTTCCGCTCTCTCTGGCGTAACGCTTGACGAGCGCGCTACTGTCGAAGAAGTAGGCAGCCACTTACCGCCGCTCCTCGATAATAGTTTCCGAAAGCGGTTTGCCCTCAACCTCTATCGGTTCAAAGTCTTCTTCCTCGTCCGTGTAATCTGTCGCGTCGGGAAGGCTGATAATGCCTTGAGCTTGCAATATCCGCTCAACCTCATCTTCGTTAACGGGCTGGCGCGGCGCGGTCGGCTGCTCGACGTTGTGCTTGAGAGCTTCGAGCAGTTCGCGTTGTTTTTCCAACGGCAGTTTTTGAATCTCTGCGAGCAGTTCCTGCGTGCTCATGCCAAAAATCTCCAATCAAGTTGTGGCGCAGATAAACCGAATCCCCAACCTCTGTGTTGAAATCCTATTCTATCTTCACCTGCTTCAAGCCGCCAACGCCTCGTTCAGTTCGTCGAGAATCGTCTCAAGCTCCGCGCCGAAAAGCTGATAGACCTTGAACGCGCCGCCCTTCTCGTAAAACGGCACGTTCTCGAAATCCTCCATCTCAATCGTCAGCGCGTTGGCAACGTGCTCCCGTATCATCCGCAACCATTCCAACTGCTCCGGCGTGAACTCGCGCCCCGCGCTTCGCTGCCGCTTCAACCACTCGTTGAAACGCCCTTCGACCGTCACGTCCCAAGTTTCCAGCACCGGCGTCTTATCAATCTCAAAGCGCAACAACGAAACCAGATCGGTCAAGAGCTTCCGCACGCCAGCGCCGCGCACCTTCGACTTCTCCAACTGCTCGTAAGCCGCCCACACCTGTTGCGGCGCGAGGTTGTACGGCGGGCGCGCAATCGCCTCCGCCAACTCCCTGACCGCTGTTTCAGTCAAACGCCGCTTGCCGTAAGGCTGGCTGTAAAAAATCTGCAACGCCGTCAACTCGTCGCGGTTCTCCGCAATAAACTTTCTGAACGTCTCAACGGTCGAGCGCGCACGCTCCTTCGCCGCCTCGTCAAACCCCGCGCCGAGCAACTCATCCTGCGTCACCGTGTCAATAATCTGCTCGGTCTGCTGCTTGAGCCGTTTGATCGTCTCGCGCAAGCCGGGATTATCAAAGGGCGCGCAGGCCGCTTCGGTCAACTTCTCCGTCGCCTGCTCAACCTGCGCTTTGGTCGGCGTATCTGTGCCGAACATCTCAAAGGCTTTCGCTTCTTGCGCGTCCGCGTCAATCGCCTGCAAGAGATTTCCGACGAGTGTTCGCAAAGCCACGCCGCCCGATGCCTTCTCAATCTCCTTGCGCTCGTCGTCCTTCAACTTGCGATCCAGCCGCGCCAGACGATTAGCCAGCGACGAAATGGTGTCCTCATCCCTGAAACCAAGCTGGACGGATTCAAGCAACCTCGCAAACGGCACGCTCCGCTTACGCTCCAACGGGCGCGAATCCGTCTTGTCGCCTTCACAGACGCCGACCGCATCAACAATCACAAAATGCGTCTTGCTCGGCGCGTCAGTCGTCACGTTATGAAATTCAGTCTCGGAGATGACGCGCGTCCCGCGCCCTTTCATCTGCTCGAAGTACACGCCCGATTTCACGTCGCGCATGAAGAGCAGGCATTCGAGCGGCTTGATGTCCGTCCCCGTCGAGATCATGTCAACGGTGACGACAATGCGCGGGTTGTAAGAGTTGCGAAAGTCCGAGATCATCGTTTCAGGACTCTCGCCCGTCGTGCGATAGGTAATCTTCTTGCAGAAATCGTTGCCCTTGCCAAAGACCTCGCGGACGATATGCACAATGTCTTCCGCGTGGCTATCGTCTTTGGCGAAAACTAATGTCTTCGGCACTTCCGTCCGACCGGGAAAGATTTCCGTGAACAGCCTGTCCCTGAATGTCTGTATGACTTTTCTAATCTGACTGGGAACGACCACGCTCCGATCAAGCTGGCTGGCCTCGTATTTCAAAGACTTGTCTAACTTCTGCCAACGCACCTTGCGCGTCTGCCTGTCCCGCACGTCAACATAAAATCCCGCCGCGACCTCGCCGCCCTGCTCCGTCGCCTTCGTGCGAATACGATAGACCTCATAGCCGACGTTGACGCCATCCGCGACCGCGCGTTCGTGGCTGTATTCCGTCACAAGATTCTGATTGAAAAAACCTATCGTCTGCTTCGAGGGCGTCGCTGTCAGTCCAATCAAGGAAGCATCGAAATACTCAAGCACCTGCCGCCAGAGGTTATAGATTGAGCGGTGACATTCATCCGTCACGATAAAATCAAACGCCTCAATCGGGGTCTTCGGATTGTAAGAGACTGTGAACGGTTGAGCATCTTCGTCAACCATCTCTCCGAGTGGCCGTTCTTCATTCTCTTCCGCAAACTCAGGCTCGCCACTGAGCATTGAATAGAACCGTTGAATCGTCGTGATGCAGACCTGTGCCTCACTGTCCAGCGTGTTCGATCTCAGGTGCTGGACGTTGTAAAGCTCCGTGAACTTGCGCCCGTCGTCCGGCGTGCGGTACTGGTCAAACTCGGTGAAGGCTTGTTTGCCCAGTGTGCGACGGTCAACCAGAAAGAGCACGCGCTTCGCTCCGGCAAACTTGATGAGGCGATAAATGAAGCTCACGGCGGTGTAAGTCTTACCGCTCCCCATCGTCATCTGTAAGAGAGAGCGCGGCCTGTCAGCCGCGAACGATTCTTCCAGATTCTCTATTGCCTCGACCTGACACTCCCGCAGTCCAACCGTATTGAGCGCAGGCATCCTCTGTAATCTGCCGCGAAGCGTGTCCGGCTTCTCAAACCAGCTACCCAAAGTCTCCGGGCGATGAAAGGCGAAAACCCTGCGGGAGCGTGAATCAGGATCGTTGATGTCTCTGAAAAACGTCTCTTCGCCCGTGCTTTCATAATGAAAGCGCATCGGCTTGGCTAATGGGGGCAATCCTTTTGGGGTGCTTGTTAAGTAGCGATTAGATTGCTCGGCCACGCCGCTCAAGGTCGTCCCAACCGGCTTTGCTTCAATCACGCCGACCGGCTTGCGGTCAATGAAAAGAAGGTAGTCAACAGGCCCACTTTCCAACGGCCACTCACGGACAGCAACGCCCGCGCCCGCGCCGAGATTGAGTTTCGTTCTATCTTGAACGATCCAGCCGCAGGACGTTAATAGCTTATCAATTTGAATGCGTGAGAGATGTTCGGGCGTCATTGAGAGAATTGAATAGGCTCAACGCTTCTTTCGCGCTTTGCCGTGACCGTTGCCCTTATTGCTTGGCTTCCTATCTTGAGACTGCTTCGGCGGTCTGCCGGGCTTACGCACAGCGACGAGCTTCAGATCATCCTCATTGATGAGGTATGTCCCGGCGAGCATCTGCGCCGGTAGCCGCCCTTCCCGGATCAACACCTGAACGCGCGTCTGATGAACGCCCAGCCGGGCGGCGGCGTCGGCTGTGGTAAGCAGTTTCATGCCTCTTCTATACCCTTTCCGCAAATTATCTGTCAATGCAAATAATTTCTTGACACATCTATCTGTATTCGCATATAGTTTTGTGTGTCGAAATACTCTTGAATAGGAGTTATGCGGAGATGCTGAACATAGATGAAAACAGGATGCAGCGAGTGATCCAAGAGGCATTCGACAAGGTTTCCGGCTCGCGCCGACATCCGCGCCGGTTTGTTTCAAGCTGTAATCGTTTATGCGATTGATCGGTTGAGCAGGAACATTGCACACCTCGCCATCCTGTCGGAAGAGTGTGAGCGGGCCGGGTGTCGCCTCGTCTTCGTCACCGAGGAACTCGATAACACGGCGGAGGGCAAGCTTTTGCAATCGGTCAAAGCTTACGTCGCCGAAATCGAGCGGCAGAAGATCAAAGAGCGGACGTTGCGCGGCAAGCACTCTCGCTTGCTCGCGGGTAAGATTCACAACTTGGGGCGCGAACTGTACGGCTACCGGCGGGACAAAGAGCGGGGTGTGCGCGTGCTTTACGAACCGGAGGCCCGCGTCGTCTCACAGATATTCCAGTGGGTCGCTGCGGAAGCTGCCGGCATCAATACTGTCGCCAAGCGGCTGAATGAGGCGGGAGTGCCTTCGCCGTGGGCGAGTAAGGGCGAAGGACGGAGCGGCTGGAATACGGCGTGCATTCGCGGCATCCTGCACAACCCCAATTACAAGGGCGAGTCAGTGCAGTGGAGGTATCACACGGTCAAGAAACGAACTAAGCTCCGGCCCGAAAGCGAGAACGTCCACCTGCCGGAAGGCATCACGCCCGCCATCGTCGCGCCGGAGGTCTGGCAACGAGCACAAGAAAGGCTGGCGACAAACAAGGGCGAGGCAAGGCGCAACGAGACTCGCCCCTACCTGCTACGCGGTCACATCACTTGCGCCAACTGTGAGGGGCGGATGTATCCCATGCCTAACGGCCCACGTGAGAAACCACGGCGTTATTACCGCTGCCCCAAAACCGCCCACGGTTTGGGATGTCGCGCGCTCGCCGTCCCTGCTGACCTGTGCGAAGCGTGGGCTTGGGAAGAGGTAAAGCGTTTCCTTCAGAACCCCGACCTTATCGCAGCCGAAGCGGAGCGGTTACAGACAGAAGGTGTCGAGTCGCATCTTGTTCAGGATCGTGAGACGGCCCAACGTGCGCTTGAACGCTCCACGCATGGCATCGGGCGTCTCGTCAGGCGTTTGCGCGAGGCCGACGATGAATTGGCCGCGATCATTGAACGCGAGGTATTGCAAGCCGAACGCGAGAAGCAACAAATCCTCTCTATGCTCGCTGACCTTGACGCGCGTATCGCGCAGCAAGAGCAAGCGGCGATCAACCTCCGCAGCCTGTACGATTACTGCCGCGACGTGGAGCGGGAGTTGGAGACGTTAGATTTCGCCGAAAGACGGCTGGCGCTCGAAGCCCTCGGCGCTTCGGTGGTCGCATCGGGCCGTGATTGGAAGCTGGACGCTAATTTGCCTTTTGGCGACGTTGAACTGAGAAGATTTTATTGACGATCTTCCATTCGCCATCAACTTTCAGCAGCGACATGTAGTCGGTGAATTTTACTTCCGGGTAATCGAGGACGAGTTTCGCCACCGCTCGCTCCGACGGAGCTTGATGATAATTGGTCATGCCGGGCTACAAACATTTCGCTCCGACGGAGCTAACTTCTCAAACAGCTCAGAACAGCAGCTTCGCGCCGAACTGCAAGTGGCGCGGGTCGCGCGCCGAGGTAATGCGCCCGAACGTCGGCGAGCCGAAGAAGTTGTCCGGCAGGTTGAAGTTCGGATGGTTGAAGAGGTTGAAGACCTCCGCGCGCAGTTGCAGGTTCAGGCGTTCGTTGAGCGCCGTGTTCTTGATGAGCGAGGCGTTGACGTTGTGGTAGCCCGGCCCTTCGAGGATGTTGCGGCCCGCGTTGCCGAAGGCGCCGGGCGCGGGGAAGGCAAAGGCCGAAGGATTGAACCAGCGGTCGGGAGTGCGGTTCGAGAGCGCGGGATTACCGACGAGGTTCGGGCGGTCGTTCGCGCCGAAACCCAGAGACGAGCGGCCCGTGCCGCTGTTGTCAATCTCCTGCAAGAGCGCGACCGTGAAAGGCCGTCCCGTCTGCGCCGTCACGATGCCGAACGTCTGCCAGCCGCTCAGGAAAGAAGAGAGCAGGCCGCGGTCAGCGAGGTACGTGCGTCCTTTACCGAACGGCAGGTCGTAGGAGTAGCTCACGGACAGCCGATGCTTTACGTCGAAGTTCGACCGCCCGCGCTCGGCCCGGAGATTGTGGCTGTCCTGTGGGAAGTTCGGGTCGCCCGCGCTCGTAAAGAAGTTCGAGGCGTCGTCAATGGACTTCGACCACGTGTAAGAGGCGAGGAGCGCAAGGCCAAAGTCGAGCCGTTGCTGCAAGCGCGCCTGCAAACTGTGGTAGGTGGAACTCGCGCGCGATTCGAGGAGCGTGATGTCATCGAAGCCGGCGATGGGGCGCGGCGTGAAGGGCAGCCCCGGCGGCAGCACCGAAGGGCGCGGCTGGTTGATGTCGCGCGCCGACAGGAGCTTCGTGCCCTTCGAGCCGACGTAAGCGACTTCGAGCACGCGGCTGCGGCCCAACTGCCGCTGCACGTTCGCGCTCCAGTGCTGCATGTACGGCGTCCGCAGGTCGCGCTGGATTGCCAGAGCGGAATCCGGCAGCGCGAGCGGGAAGAAGGACGGGAACGGGTTGTCGAGCGTCAAGGGCAGGAACGGGCCGAGCGAGAAGAAGAGGTTGAAGTCGAAGTAAGGCTTGTTGAAGTAGAGCGCCTCGCCCGGCGCGAGCGGCGACTGGTCGTAGTAGACGCCGTAGCCCGCGCGCAAGACCGTCTCCCCTTCATCACCGAGCGTGTAGGCGATTCCGACGCGCGGCGCGAAGTTGTTTTTGTCCGGCTCGTAGCCGCTGCGCGGAACATTGTTCGTGCCGACGGCGACGAGCGAGCGCGTCGCGGGGTCGAAAATGTTCGCGCGGTCAAAGGCGTCAACGGCGGGCGAGTTGTATTCGTAGCGCAGCCCGGCGGTCAGGGTCAGGCGCGGCGTGACGCGCCAGCTATCGTTGAAGAAAAAGTTATAGCTCTCCGTCCGCAGGTGTTGATGATTGTCCACGCGCGCGCCGCCCGACAGAAGCGGTGCGCCGAGCAGGAGGTCGCCGAGCGCGTTGAAAGTGACCTGCCCGAACGGCGAGAACTGGATGCGCCCGCGCGACTCCACATCGCGGAAGCCGTTCTGCTGGTTGACGCGCACATCGCCGCCGAACTTGAACAGATGTTGACCGCGTGTGTAGGTCGCCGTGTCGAGCAGTTGGAAAGTGTTCGTCACGCTGTTCTGCGGGTTGTTGCCCTCGTGGCCGAGCGGCGAAAAGCCCGTGATGGTGATAAAGCTCAAACCGAAGTCGCGCGGGTTCGTCGTGAGGTCTGGCAGACCGACGGCGCGGTTGATGCTCGTGCCCGCGTTCTCCTGAGTGACGGCTATCGCCACGCGGTTGAAGGCGATGCGCGCGTCGTTGACGAAGCGCGGCGAGAAGACGTGCGTCTCGCTTATCATCGCGTTCTGGCTGCGGCGGCGCACGTCGTTGCCGTAGCCGGGCACGGCGGAGAACGAAGGCCCGGCGAACGGCTCGAACAGGTCGCGGTCGCCGAAGCTGTAACGGAAGGCGAGCGAGGAGCGTTCGTTCAGGACGTGATCCACGCGCGCGTCGAAACTGTCGTTGCGGTCGCGCTGCGTGGGCGACGAGACGAAGTTGGCGAAGGGCGTCGCGCGGTTCGGCGCGGGATAGAGCGCGGCGAGACGGCGACCGATGGCGTTGATGCGTCCCAGCGGAATCACGCCGCCGGGGAAAGGCTGGCCCGTGAACGGGTCAATGGGCACGCCGAAGAGGCTCCGCGAAAAGTCGCCCGCGCGTTCGGCGAGCGTCGGGACGTTCGCCACGCGCGTGATGCCCTCGCGCGAGCGCGTGCCTTCGTAGTCGGCGAAGAAGAACGTTTTGTCTTTTCTGATGGGGCCGCCAATGCTCCCGCCGAACTGATTGCGGATGTACTTCGGCGCAGGCTCCGAGGCTGGCGCGAAGAAGTTTTTGGCGTCGAGCGCGCCGTTGCGATGGAACTCGTACAAGCTCCCGTGCCAATCGTTCGAGCCGGATTTTAAGACGACGTTGACCTGCGCCCCAGCGCTCCGACCGAACGCGGCGTCATACGTCGAGGTCAGCATCTCGAACTCGCGGATGGCGTCCACGGGCGGGCGCACGCCGAAGGTGTTGAGCTTCGGATCAACGTTATAGACGCCATCGAGCAGGAAATTATTCGAGTCCTCACGCGCGCCGTTCACGCTGAACGCGAAGTCGCCGCGCACCGACCCGGCGGAGCCTTGCGCGTTCGGCACGGCTCCGGGCACGAGCAGACTCAACTCGAAGAAGTTCCGCCCGTCGAGCGGCAAGCCCTCGACCTGCCGGTTTTCAATGACCGTGCCGAGCGAAGCAGAGTCTTTTTTCAGCGCGGCCTCGTTCGCCGAGTTTATGTCAACTATATGTTGGCCGGAACTAACTTCAAGCGGAACGTTCACCCTGCGCTCCTGATTAACCAGCAGAGTAACCGTCTCCGAGAACGCGGCGAAGTTTGTCGCCGCCACCTCAAGCCGGTAAGAGCCGGGCGGGAGTGACGAGATGGCGAATTCTCCTTCCTCGCCACTTCTCACTTCGCGCGTTTCGTTCGTCTCAGTATTAATGAGTTTGACGGCGGCTCCGGGGATAACGGCTTTATTTGGATCGGTGACCGTACCGCGAATCGTGCCGCGATGCGTCTGCGCGACGACCGGCGAGACGGACGAGACGAAGAGCAGGGCCAGCAGGACGAGGGCCGCGGGGAAAGTTGATTTCACGATGTGTTCTCCCTGAAAGCGTGCTCAGAATTAGCTCCGGAGGAGCGAAATGTTTGTAGATGGTGACCACCTTTTGCATCACCAACTCCGGAGGAGCGGAATGTCAAACATTTCGCTCCTCCGGAGCTTTGAGAGCAAGCAAAAGCTCTCGTTGCTACAAACATTCCGCGCCTAACGGCGCTGGTTTGTCATTCACTGAATTGCCGAGCACATTCTCCAAAAAATATTAAGGCGTGCGGTGACTAAAACGCTCGCGGCCTTCGGTTTGTTTCGGCAAGCGTGATTATGAACCAACCCATGAGAGTTGTTGTAAACAAGCTGTAAAAGAACCGCGCGAGCTGTCAAAGGTTTGTAAAAGCGGGCGGCTCTCCTACGTAAACCATGTAACCGCCTGTTAGAATGCACGGCATCCAAAGGCTGAGGCAAGTCCGCAACACGGAGCAATAAGAATCAACATGCGTCATCGCTTTTCATCCCCGCTCACTTTCCGCAAGTGGGTTTTCTGTCTCGCGGCGCTCGTCCTCTGCATGTCCGCCGCCGCCCACGCGCAGACGACCAGCACGCTCACCGGCGCGGTGCGCGACGCAAACGGCGCGGTCGTCGCGGGCGTCGCGGTGACGGCCAAAAGCCTTGAGACCGGACTCGCCCGCGTCGTCACGAGCGACGGCGAGGGGCGGTACACCTTTCCGGGGCTGTCGGTCGGCGCCTACGAAGTGCGCGCGAAGAAGGACGGTTTTCGTGATTACATCTCCGACCGCGTGAATCTGACGGTCAACGAGACGGCAACGCTCGACATCGGCTTGCAGGTGAAGAGCCTCGAAGAAGAGGCCGTCACCGTCACGGACGACGCCGCGCTCGTCAACACGCAGACGCCGGAGTTGAGCTACCTCGTCGGCGAGCGCCTGATCCGCGATCTGCCGCTGAACGGCAGGAACTACACCGATCTGGCGCTCTTGCAGCCCGGCGTCGTCGCCTTCCCGCACCGCGACGGCGGCTCGGTCGTCGCGCACGGCACCGGCATCAGCATCAACGGGCAAGACCCGCGCTCGAACGTCTATCTTTTGGACGGCACGCCGCAAAACGATTTCACGAACGGCCCGGCGGGGAGCGCCGCCGGCACTTCTTTAGGCATCGAGAGCATCCGCGAGTTTCGCGTCGAGACGAACGCCTACAGCGCCGAGTTTGGCCGCAACTCCGGCGGGCAGATCAACGCCGTCACCAAGTCCGGCACGAACCAGTTCCACGGCTCGCTCTATGAGTTCCACCGCAACGACAACCTCGACGCGCGCAACTTCTTCGACGGAGCGGAAAAGCCTGAATTCAAACGCAACCAGTTCGGCGGGAGCTTCGGCGGCCCCATCACGCGGGACAAGCTCTTCTTCTTCTTCGGCTACGAATCACTGCGCGAGAATCTCGGCAGGACGATTCAGACCGTCGTTCCCGACCTCAACGCGCGGCAGGGCATCCTCCCCGGTCGCCCCGTCGTCACGGTCAGCCCCGTCATTCGTCCCTACCTCGACGAGTTCCCTTTGCCGAACGGCGCGAACCTCGGCGGCGGTCTCGCGGCCTACAGCTTCGGCTTCGCCCAGCAACTCCGCCAGCACTTCGTTCAGGGGCGGATTGATTACAACCGCAGCGACCGGCACCAGTTCTTCGGGCGCTACACGTTCGACGACGCCGACCAGTTTTTGCCGACCGACTTCCCACAGTTCCCGCGCACGTTCCTGTCGCGCAACCAGTTCTTCACGGGCGAGTACCGGCAGACCGCCTCGGCCTCGACCTTAAACACCTTTCGCTTGAGCTTCAGCCGCACGCGCATCGGGCAGAGCGTCGAGTCAAACGTCTCACAAGGCTTAACGCCCTTCACGCCGGGCGAAGACCGGATCGGGAGCATTGACATCGCCGGCATCCCGCGCTTCGGCACGCAGTCGTCCGCCGACCTCAGCCTCGTGCAGAACGTTTTGGGCGGCGAATACGGGATGGTGCACAGCCGCGGTCGTCACCTTATCAAGGTGGGCGCGCTCGCCGAGCGCTACCAAGACAACATGTTCAACCCGACCTTCAGCCTCGGGCTGTTCACCTTCGCCAACCTCGAAAACTTTCTCACGAACCGGGCGCAACGCTTCATCGGCATCACGCCCGGCGGCGCGCTCGACCGCTACTGGCGCTACACCCTGTTCGGCTTCTACGCGCAGGATACCTACCGCGCGCACTCGCGCCTGAGCCTGACCGCCGGCGTGCGTTACGAGTTTACGACGATGCCCGTGGACATCAACGGGCGCGACTCGGCTTTACCTAATTTGAGCGACCGCGCGCCCACGCCGGGACCGCTTTACGAAAACCCTTCGCTCAAAAACATCTCTCCGCGCGTCGGCTTCGCGTGGGACATGTTCGGCGACGGCAAAACTTCTTTGCGCGGCGGCTACGGCATTTACTACAACACGAACAACCAACAGAATTTGATCGTCACCGTCACGAACCCGCCCGCGACGCCCCGCCCCGTCGTCGCCAATCCGGCGTTCCCGGTGCCGAACTTCAACGGCTCGCTCTCGATCCGCCCCGTCCAGTTCGACCTCGACAACCCGTACCTCAACGTCTACAACCTGAGCCTCCAGCGCGAGCTGTGGTTCGATACGGTCGTCACCGTCGGCTACGCCGGCTCACGCGGCATACACCTCTTGCGGAGCAGCGACGTGAATATCCCGACGCCCGTCATCCGCGCCGACGGCACGCCCTTCTGGGCAGCGGGACTCCCGCGACCGAACACGGCCTTCACCACCATCGAGTTGAAATCTTCGGACGGAAACTCGTGGTACAACGCGCTCGTCTTCGAGGTGCGGAAGCGCTTCAGTCAGGGCTTCACGGCGCAGTCTTCGTACACTTTCTCGCGCAACATTGACACGACGCAGGCTTCGACCTTCTTCTCCGACGCGACGAACGGGACGACCTCGGCCTTTCCCGAATTCCCCGGCCTCAACTACAACAAGGGGCTGGCCGACTATCACGCCAAGCACAACCTCGTCGTCAACTTCACGTGGGCGCTCCCCTTCGCGCGCGGCATGGATGGTCTCGGCGGCACGCTCCTCGACGGCTGGCAACTCGCCGGCATCGGGCAGGCGCGCAGCGGGAATCCCCTGACCGTCTTCATACAGGCCAATCGCTCGCGCTCGCTCTGGTCGCCCTCCATCGGCCCCGGCATCGGCTTCGACCGCCCGAACATAGCGCCGGGCCGAACTTACGACAGCGCCGTCACCGGCAACCCGGATCAGTATTTCGACCCGACCGCCTTCGTCCTTCAGCCCGAAGGCACGCTCGGCAACATCGGACGCGGCGCTTTCATCGGCCCGAACCTGCGAACCTTCGACCTCTCGGCGGTCAAGAGTAACCCGCTGCCCTTCCTCGGCGAGAGCACGCTCTTACAGCTTCGCGTCGAGGCGTTCAACCTTTTCAATCGCGCCAACTTCGCGCCGCCCGAACTGCGTGCATTCACTCCTTCGTTCGGGCGCATCCGCTCGACCGTCACCTCCTCTCGACAGCTTCAGTTGGGGGTGCGGCTAACATTCTGAGAAGTCAGAAGTCAGAACGCAGAAGTCAGAATAAAAACAACCGACGTGTCTTTCTTCCGACTTCTGCGTTCTGACTTCTGACTTATGAGGTCTTCATGCTCTGGATCATCTTCGCCATCGGCGCGGCGCTCGCGTGGGGGCTGTACGGGCCGGTTCTGCATCAGGGACAAGTGCAGCTCGGCAACCCTTTGCGCGCACTGTTGTGCGTCGGCGCGGCTTATTTTTTGATCGGCGTGCTGGTGCCGGTGGTGGGTCTCTCAACGGGAGAGGGCGTCGCGGCTGGCTTTACGACAAGAGGCGCGACCGCCGCGACCATCGGCGGCGCGTTAGGCGCCGTCGGCGCGGTCTGCATCATCTTCGCGTTCAAATCGGGGGGGCTGCCGACCTACGTGATGCCGCTCGTCTTCGCGGGCGCGCCGCTCGTCAACGTGCTCTTCTCGATGTGGCTCCACCCGCCAAAGACCGCGCCCAACCCGCTCCTCTACCTCGGCTTCGTGCTCGCCGCTTTTGGCGCGGGGATGGTGCTCTACTTCAAGCCGCAGTCGTAAGCAGGGATGAAGGATGAGGGATGAGGGATGAAGCGGAAACCACTCAACCGGCGTTGAGCGTTTTCTTATTCATCCCTCATCCCTCATCCTTCATCCCTTTTTTTTGCCGACGGCGTAGAGGTGGCCCGTGGTGCGTATGAAAATCTGGCCGTCGGAGATGGCGGGTGAGCTAAGGCAGTATTCCTTGAGGTCGTTCTCGGCCAACAGTTCGAACTTCTCGCCGGCCCGCACGACGCTGGTCACGCCGTCCTCGCTCGTCGCGTAAATCTTGCCGTCGGCGAGCACCGGCGAAGCGCTATAAGTGCCGGGCCGGAGCCGCTGCTGGCCGTAGATTTCCTTGCCGGTTTTGGCGTCGAGGCAGTACATCACCCCACGGTCGTTGACGATATAAAAGTATTTGCCGTCGGTCACAGGCGTCGGCACGTCCGGCCCGTTCGGCGTGGACCAGACGAGATGCGACGTGGTGATGTCGCCGCGCCCACCGGCGCGGAAGACAAGCAGGGGCTTAACGCGCGTCGGCGCGTAGACGAGACCATCGTGGACGATAGGCGAGGCGACGATGCGATAGAACGGGTTGTTGTCGGGATTCAATCCTCCCGCGCGCCACAGCTCTTTGCCGGTCGCCGGGTCGTGGCCCGTCACCACGTCGCCGCCCGTGACGACGATCTCGACTGATTTACCGTGGCGCAGCAGCGCGGGCGTCGTGTAAGAGTCGGGCGATTCGCGTATGGCTTCGGTCGGGCGTTCGATTTTCCAGAGCGTCTTGCCGGTCTTTTTGTCCACGCGCATCACGTAAGATGGGTCGTCGGTGTTCATGCCGTGCAGCACCTGTATGTAGAGCGAGTCTTCGTGAAGGAGCGGCGAAGAGGAGTAGCCCCAGTTGAGGCCGAACGCGCCGTAGTCCTTCTGCACGTCGCGCGACCAGAGTTCGCGCCCCGCGAAGTCGAAGCTCTTGAGCAGGCCCGTGCCCGTCATCACGTACACGCTCTTGCCGTCGGTCACGGGCGAGGGCGAGGACATGTTGTGCTTCCGCATCTTCACGTTCCCGCTGCCCAGAGGTTTTTTCCACGCGAGCGTGCCCTTCGATTTGTCCACGCACCAGAGGAAAAGATTGTCGCCCTCCGCGACGTTAAGAAAGATGCGCTCGCCCCAGATGATCGGCGTCGAGCCGCTGACGCCCGGCATCGGGAGCTTCCACGCGACGTTCTCGTCCGCGCCCCACTTGGCGGGCAGGTTCTTTTCGTCGCTCACACCGTTCGCCGAGGGGCCGCGCCATTGCGGCCAGTTGCCCGCCAACACGTTGGGCGTGAGCGTGGTCACAGCGAATGAGAGTGCGAGCAGTAATCTTCTGAGCATCATTTTTCTCCTGTTATCATCGCGGAAGGTGTAAAGAGAGTATAGGACTTTTGAGGCGAACATGACGAGCCTAAATTTTAACGTGCGCGTCCGGCCCGCGCGGGCCGCTGACAAAGAGTTCATCCTCTCGCTCATTCCGCGGCTCTCGGAGTTCGGCCCGCCGCCGTGGCACGACCCGGCGCGGATGGCCGCCACCGACCGCGAGGTGATCGGGCGCGTGCTCGATGAAGAACCGCCCGCGACCGCGATTTTCGTCGCGGAAGACGAGGACGGCGCGCCGCTGGGCTTCATTCATCTAAACACTTTCGTCGAATACTTCTCGCGCGAAGAGCAGGGGCACGTCTCGGACTTGGTGGTTGCCCCGACGGGTGAGGGGCGGGGCGTGGGCCGCGCGCTGATGGCGGCGGGCGAGGAGTGGGTGCGTGCCCGCGGCCTCCCGGTGCTGACGCTGCACGTCTTCGCGGTGAACACGCGGGCGCGGCGGCTCTACGAAAAGCTCGGCTACGGCGAGGACATCGTGAGGTACGTGAAGGAGATTCGCTGAGGCAACTCGTCACGGCGGAGAGAAACTCAAGGAGTTGTTGACCATGCGTTTGAGACAAGCATTTTTTGTCCTTCTCCTCTGCGTGTGTTGCCCCGCGCACGCGGCGTCGCGGAACGACACGGCGCCGCCGGGGGAGAGCGCCCCGAAAGTTACCACAGAGACGCTCGTCAGCGGCGGGCGCAAGCGCACCTTTTACACTTACGTCCCCGCACGCGCCGGAGCAGGCCAGCCGGCGCCGCTGGTCTTACTCCTTCATCCTTCGCGTGGGAACGGCTCTTATCTCATCGAGAAATGGCGTGAACTGGCTGAACGCGAAGGCATCGTGCTGGTCGGCCCTGACGCGCTGGACTCCGCGAAGTGGTCGGCGCCGGCGGACGGCCCCGCCTTCCTGTGCGACGTGGTGGAGGCCGTGGGATCCAAACACGATGTTGACCCACGCCGCGTCTATCTCTTCGGCTTTTCAGCCGGTTCCGGCTTCGCCATCAACATGTCGCTTCTTCAATCGGAATTTTTTGCGGCAACCGCCGCCTTCGCCAGCCTTACATACCGTGAGCAGTACGCCTCGGTGGCGGCGCGGAAAATCCCTTTCTTCTTCATGGCCGGCGGCGCTGACACCATCTTCCCGTTGAAGGAGGCCCGCGCCGCGCGAGACAAGCTGTCGAAGCTGGGCTTCCCGGTAGAATGGAAAGAGATGCCTGACTTCGGGCACGACTATGGCAGTCACGCCGAGAAGATCAACCTGACCGCGTGGGAATTCCTGAAGCGCCACGAACTCGCCGCCGCGCCACGGTGCGTTGATTACCAATTCAGGAAGTGATCCAATCTTCTCTTAATGGCGGCGAGTGGTGTTGGCTGCCCACGGCGAGAGATACGAGGTTTACGAATGAACCATCAACTACTTCAGGCGTGGCTGCTACGCATAGCGGGCGCGTGCGAGATGCTCGCCTTCCTCGCGGTGTTGATGCCGCGTTCGTGGATGGAGGCGTCGCACGCATGGCTCGGCCTCGGCGCGATGCCGGACGGCCCCATCCTCATGTTCATGATCCGTCAGGCGTCCTACGTCTACGGGATGCACGGAGTCTCGCTGTGGGTGCTGGCGACCGACGTGGTCAGGTTCCGCCCGCTCATCCTGCTCAACGGCATCTCGTTCACGCTCGCCGCGCCGGTCTTCTTCCTGATTGACTACACGTCGGGCGTCCCGTGGTGGTGGACGATGGTGGATACGCTGGGCTGCGGGTCTTTCGGCGTGGCGCTGCTCTGGCTCAACCTCGGCGCGCATGGAGAGCGCCGATAACGCCTCAACCCCGGCGCCGTGCACAATAATTGACCTGTTCCCTGATGCAGCCCTAAA
>JBGTBQ010000458.1:0-51622 GCA_041749275.1 Pyrinomonadaceae bacterium
GCGCGTTACGGCGGCGGCGGCCCCGGCGGCGGCGGCGGCGGCGCTCCGGTTGATTACAACCGGACCTTCAAGATGTCCGAGGTGACGAGCAAGGCTGTCATCACTTCCAAACCCGACCCCGGCTTTACGGAAGAGGCGCGAAAGAACAACGTGACCGGCGTCGTCCGCCTCCGCGCGGTTCTCTCCGCCGGCGGCGCGGTGACGAACATCAGCGTCGTCAAGGGCTTGCCCGACGGTCTGACCGAACGCGCCATCTCGGCGGCGCGGAGCATCAAGTTCCGACCGGCGCAAAAAGATGGCAAGAGCGTCTCGCAGTGGATTCAGCTCGAATACAACTTCAACATCTACTAGTCCAGTCGCGTCAGAGGGCTGGTGAGTTACTGAGGAGATACTGAGCAAAGAAACCTAAGTATCCCTTGGAAGGGATACCTCTATCTTGCGGAGGATAGCCATGGCGAAGGATGGCCTACATCAAGTGAGTAATGATCCTGTTAAAGGCAGTAAACCGACTGCACGCTCATCTAAGGAAACGGCGAATGCCAGCAAGCACATTCTCGCCTCCATTGTCGTCGTCGTGTGCTTGGTGATCGTCCCAATCTTCATTCACCCCGACTTGACCAAGATCAAACACGGCATCATCGAGATGGCCGCCACGATGTCGCTCTTGATCTTAATTGTCAAGATATTGGTCGTCGAGTGGAATCAGTTTAATAGAAATTAGTAGCGTAGCTTGTCTTTCCCGTAACTGGAGTTAAGAGACCGTGCAGATTCGTTAAGCGAATTCGAGCACGGTCTTTTCACATCATATCGGTCAAGGCGTGCTCATAGTGTCATCAAGCACGTTGTCACAAAGTGACCAATACACCGCCTCGTTATATACTTGCCCGGCAAAGAGCACACCCCGACAAAGAGGAAACGCCAGTGGCCGACACGCAAGCCGCACCGGTCAACATCGTCTGCGTCGCCAGTTTTTACAAAGGCATCGAGTTCCTGCGCGCGTGCAAACAGCAGGGCGCGCATGTCGAGTTGATAACGCGGAGCAAGGCGTTGCAAGAGAACTGGCCGCGCGAAGACCTCGATGACATCATCTCCATTCCGGATGACGCCGGCGCGGATGTGATCCTCCACGTCGTGGCGGAACTCGCGCGCCGGCGCCGACTCCACGCCGTCGTGGCGCTCGAAGAGTTCGACGTGATTAACACGGCCCTTGTCCGCGAGCACCTCATGCTGCCGGGGATGGACGCGACGACGGCGCGCAAGTTCCGCGATAAGCTGACGATGCGCGTCGTGGCCCGCGATTCCGGCATCCGCGTCCCGGACTTCGTGCACGCGCTCAACTACGAAGAGGTGGGCACGTTCATGGGTCGCGTCCCGCCCCCGTGGGTCTTGAAACCGCGGTCTGACGTATCGTCCGCCGGGATCAAAAAGCTCGACGAAGCCGAGCAGGTGTGGCGCGCGTTGGACGAGCTTGACGCGCGCGAGGCGCTGCACGAAAAGTCGCCTTATTATTTGCTTGAGCGCTACGTGCCCGGCGAAGTCTTTCACGTGGATTCGCTGGTCGAGGAGGGGAAGGTTGTCTTCGCCGGTGCGAGTCGCTATGGGCGCCCGCCGATGGACGTGATGCATGGCGGCGGCGTCTTCACTTCCTACACGGTCGAGTACGAATCGAAGGAGCGCGCCGAACTGATGAAAGCCAATCAGAAGTTGCTCAGGAGTCTCGGACTTGAGCACGGCGCGGCGCACGCGGAGTTCATCAAAGGGGCGGAGGACGGGCACTTGTATTTTCTCGAAGTGGCGGCCCGCGTCGGCGGGGCGTACATCGCGGAGACGCTTGAGGCCGCGAGCGGCGTCAACCTCTGGCGCGAGTGGGCGCGCGCCGAAATCGCCCGCGCCGCCGGCATTCGCCGAGAAGTGTCTGAGACGCGGCGCGACTATAGCGGCATCGCGCTCACGCTCGCACGGCAGGAGCGCCCCGATACGTCAGGGTATGACGACCCGGAGATCGTCTATCGCGTTGACAAACAGCACCACGTCGGGCTGGTCGTTCGCGCGTCGAAACTTGAACGTGTGCGCGAGCTGCTCGGCCAGTACGCCGAACGCTTCGGCACGGACTTCTGTGCGGTCGCGCCGCCACCGGAAAGGCTCGGACGCTGAACCGCAACGTCGAACTCAACCATGGGAGAATCTAATGAGTGAAAAGAAGGAAGCCCCTTACGGTTCCTGGAAATCGCCGATCACCTCGGACCTCATCGTCACGGCGACCGTCGGTCTCGGCCAGCTCGCGCTCGACGGCGACGATATTTACTGGCTTGAGTTGCGACCCTCCGAGGGTGGTCGCAACTGTCTCGTCCGGCGCACGCCGGATGGCCGGACAGCGGACATGACCCCGGCGGATTTTAACGTCCGCACGCGCGTACACGAGTACGGCGGCGGTGACTTCATCGTCCGACGCGGGACGGTCTACTTCTCGAACTTCAAAGACCAGCGCCTTTATCGGCAGGAAGCCGGCTCCGCGCCGCGACCCATCACGCCGGAGAAAAACTACCGTTTCAGCGACAGCGTTTTCGACGAGCGGCGGAACCGTCTGATCGTCGTCCGCGAAGACCACACCGTCGAAGGCAAGGAAGAGACGAATTCGATTGTCGCGCTCGATACCGGCGGAGGGATGAACGAGGAGGGCGGGCGCGTGTTGGTTTCGGGCAACGATTTTTACGCCGCGCCGCGCCTCAGTCCCGACGGGTCGCGGCTCGCGTGGCAGACGTGGAACCACCCGAACATGCCGTGGGACGGGTGTGAGTTGTGGGTGGCGGAGTTGAAGGATGATGGCTTGCCCGGTGAAGCTCGACTCGTCGCGGGCGGCGCGGAGGAATCAATCTTTCAACCGGAGTGGTCGCCCGACGGCACGCTCTACTTCGTCTCCGACCGTAGCAACTGGTGGAATCTGTACCGGCTGAACGCGGAGGGCGCGGTCGAGCCGGTGTGCGAGAAGGAAGCGGAGTTCGGCACGGCGCAATGGGGCTTTGCCATGTCAACTTATTCGTTCGCCTCCGCCGAACGAATCGTCTGCGCTTACAACGAGAAAGGAAGCTGGCGTCTCGGAAGCCTCGACTCGCGGACTAAAAGTCTCAAACAGATTGAGACTCCTTACACCGAAATCTCTTACGTCAAAGCGTCGGGGAATCGTCTTGTCTTTCGTGGTGGGGCGCCGACAAAACGGTTGGCGATTGTCGAGCTTGATCTCTCGACCAGCGAGCAGCATGTCCTGCGCCACGTGAGTGAAGTTGTCATTGACGAAAGCTACTTGTCGGCTCCACGGGCGATAGAGTTTCCCACCGAGAACGGCCTGACCGCGCACGCTTTCTTCTACCCGCCGCGCAACCGCGACTTCGCCGCGCCGGAGGGCGAGCGCCCGCCCCTCATCGTGAGGTGTCACGGCGGCCCGACCGCCGCGACGAGCACGACCCTCCGCCTCGATATGCAATACTGGACGAGCCGCGGCATCGCCGTCCTCGACGTGAACTATGGCGGGAGCACCGGCTACGGGCGTGAGTATCGCAAGCGTCTGAACGAGCAGTGGGGTGTGGTTGATGTGGATGACTGTGTGAACGGCGCGCGCTACCTGATCGAGCGTGGCGAGGTTGACGGCGAGCGCTGCGTCATCATGGGCGGGAGCGCGGGTGGGTACACGACCTTGAACGCGCTGACCTTCCGCGACCTCTTCAAGGCAGGCGCGAGCCATTTCGGCATCAGCGACCTCACGGTCTTTGTCGGCGACACGCACAAGTTCGAGTCGCGCTACCTCGACCGCCTCATCGGCCCCTATCCGGAGCGCGCCGACCTCTATTTCGAGCGCTCGTCCATCAACTTCACCGACCGGCTCTCGTGCCCCATCATTTTCTTTCAGGGGCTTGAAGATAAGGTCGTGCCGCCGAATCAGGCTGAACTGATGGTCGAGGCGCTCAGAAGGAAGAATCTGCCCGTGGCCTACATCCCCTTCGAGGGTGAGCAGCATGGCTTTCGCAAGGCCGAGAACATCAAGCGCGCGCTCGAAGGCGAGCTGTATTTTTATTCGCGCGTCTTCGGATTTCCGCTGGCTGACGAGATTGAGCCGGTGGAGATTGAAAACCTATAGCGATTTGCGATTGGGTGCACCCAATCGGCCATCGTTTAGATCGGTTTTCACTTGCGTGTATGGGTCAGTACCGCCTGCGGTAGCGGGCGGGTGGTTGCCACGCCAGACCCGCCCGCTACCGCAGGCGGTACTGACAAAGCCGCGATCCATACACTCGATTGCAAACCGATCTAGAGGCGGGCATTGCCCGCCTCTAAACGGTCGCATCCAAATGCAAGCTGCTATATAAGAAAAACGGAAGCGCGGGGATTGATTCCCCGCGCTTCCGTTTTGTCAGACGCTTTGTATGCTTTAGTTGCGCGGGCGCATCGGGCGCGGCGGACGCGCCTTGCGCTTGTTGCGCTTACGCGCGAGCGCCGACTTGAGTTTGGCCTTCTGGCCGCGCGACATGAAAAAGGCGTGCTTCTTCGCGTCCTTGATGATCTCCTCGGACATCACCTTGCGCTTGAAGCGCCGAAGGGCGCTCTCGATTGATTCGCCCTGATTGACCGACACCGTTGCCATTCGATCTTCTCCAAATTGAATATCACTGAAAACTCGCGGGACGCTAGTGTCTCCGCGAAAAGTACAGGTTTCGTTGTTGTAGTTCTAAATTACTGTTGCGATATTAGGGCAACACCTGCCTCTCACTTCCAATCTACGCTCAGAGAGCAACCGCTATTGTGCCAACCTCAAACGGACATGGCAAGCGCGCAAAAGCGGCTCGACGAAGAAAACCCTTCAATCACGTCGCGCCTTCCGCTCCACGTCGGGCCACACTAGCGCGACGGTGGAAGCGCGGGGTTCGTCAAAATAATGAAATCGCCAAGCTTGGCGTGCCTGTCCGCGTCGAAAGAGGGGAAGCCTTCGTCCCGAATAATCGTCACGACGAGAATGCGTGTCTTGGGTCGGGTTTGTTTGATGTGTTCGGGCACGCCGAGGCGCTCTTCGCTGTGAAATTTTCCATTGACGTGAACGATCAGCGCATTCGGTTTGTGTCTGAATTGCTCCGTGATTGCGTGTGCCATCGTCGCATCGCGCAGCGTCTGGGCGTCGAGAAGATGCAACGCGCCGTGCGGGTTGTTGGGCGTTTGCGCCGGAGCATGAGGCGAGGGCGTGGTTGCGGGCGTCGGAGACTGTGCAGGCACGGGCGGCCCCGCCGCATCTCCCATAAACAGCTTGAACTTTGCGGCGTAGAGTTCGGAAGCGGCGCGGAAGGGAAGTGGCGGCAGCCACGCTTTCGCCTCTTTTGAGAGGTCATTCAGGGACGCCGGGCCGCGGCTTGAAACGCGCGAGACGTAACGCGCGGGCGCGTTGGCGGCGATGATGGGGAGCTTGTTTTCTCTCGCGTACTCGACGAGCGGGCGGTAATCCGTCGGGTAATTCGCCCAGGGGCGGCTGCTTAATAAATAATGGCGTTCGGAGATGAGGCCAGCGAGGTATTCGTCAACCACGATCTGCACGTCGCGCTCGAACATTTCCAGAGAGAGCGCGACCGGGCGCCCTTTCCCTTGCGCGTCGAGTCCGTGACGCTGGTTTGCGCGGCGCAGCAGTTCCGCTTCGAGCAGGTGCGCGATGGGGTCGTCGTGCGCCTCGCCGACGAGGACAACATCCACCCCGCCGAACGCCTCGACGATCTCCTGAATCGTGGCCTGTTTCCCGCTGGTATCGAAAGCGCGGTAGTGCGCGGCGGGGGTGTCGGCCCCGGCGGACTCTTGTGCAAGATTGAGTTGTGCCGTCTGAGACATGAGAAGTAGTATGCATGTGAAGCGGCGCAAACCTTTTGGCGTAAACATGCCCGACTTTTAGCACGTCGGAAGGTCGAGGGCAACCATCGGGTCGCCTGCTCACCGGCGAGCCTGTTCCGAGAAAATTGAAGAAGGGGCGGCGAGCTTGCGTCATAATTTAACAGGCTTATTCCGTGGTTGTGAGGAGGACGAAGGTGGCGGAGATTTATGTTAGTACGGATGTGGAAACCGATGGCCCTGTACCGGGGGTTTACTCGCTGCTCAGTATCGGCTCGGCGGCTTATCTCGCGGACAAGACGCTGGTGAGCGGGTTCTCCGCAAACCTCGAAACGCTGCCCGGCGCAGTGGCGCACCCAGAGACGATGGCGTGGTGGGAGACGCAACCCGAAGCGTGGGAAGCGGGCCGCAAGGACGCGCAACCGCCGGAGCAGGTGATGCGTAACTATTTGGGATGGCTGAAAGCGCTGCCCGGCACGCCCATCTTCGTCGCGTATCCCGCTGCCTTCGACTTTATGTTCGTCTGTTGGTATCTAACGCGCTTCACCGGCGAAAACCCTTTCGGCTGGTTCGCGCTCGACATCAAATCCTACGCCATGTCCATGCTCAAGATGGACTTCCTGCAAACCGTCAAACGCAACATGCCCCGCCACTGGTTCGACGACCTTCCGTACACGCACAAAGCGCTCGACGACGCCATGTCGCAGGGCGCGCTCTTCTGCAACATGCTGGCGGAACAGAGACGCGGCGACGGAGTGAGCGGGCGAGCGGGCGAAAAGAAATAAAGTTTTTCGCCCGCTCACTCCGTCACCTCATCTCGCCCGACGCCGAGCGCGTCGGCGACGCGATTGATGTAGTTGAACCACGAGGCGAGGAGGGTGATTTGGAGGATGCCCCGGTCGTCGAAGCCCGCTGCTCGAAGTTTCTCATGGTCGCGCGGGGTGATGCGCGTCGCGTCCTTTGTGATCTGCGCGGCATAGTCGAGCATGACGCGCTCCTGTTCGCTGAGGGACGCCTTCGTGTAGTCCGCCTGAAGAGCGCGAACGAGGTCTTCGTCGAGGGTCACGCGACGCAGAAACTCTGCGTGGGACTCGATTCAATAATGACAGCGGTTCGTCGCCGAGACGACCGTCGTAATCATCTCGTGCTGGCGGCGCGTCAAGGGCAAGTTCGGCGACATCAATTCGCCGAAGGTGGCGAAGGCGTGATAGAGCGCGCCGGGAATCAGACTGTGCGAAGCGACGATCTCGGAGGCGCCGTCGCCCACGGGATGGACGGGGCTAGCATACTCAGCGGGGTATAAATCCCGCTGTGCTTCCACGGCGCGGCGCAGTTCTTCGTCTGCTTCAAGCGGGACGGTGCGAATCCATGTCATCGGTGTGTGCCTTTTCGTTGGAGAGGTTGAAGGGCCGAAACCCGGCGCGCATTATACATCAGAAAGAGATGCTGTAACTTGCGCCGGGATTCCGTCCGCGCTCCATGATGACGGAGAAGACGTGCCGCCCGCGCGTGTAGTTGACGAGCGGGTGGACGCGCACGCCGTCGAAGACGACGGTTGATGAGAAGCCCTTCTCGAAGTTGATGTTCAGACCGCCGATGGGGCGGAAGCGGTCTTCGTAAGTTCCATAGACGATGCCGGCGTAAGGCGCGACGGGCAATCCGGTCGCTTCTTTCAGGCTCTTGCTGACGGTCGCATAAAACGACTGGCCCGAAGGCGTCCCGATACGGTCGGAACTCGTGCCGAGGATGAGCGCCGGGCGGCGGCGCTTCTCGGTCAGGACGAGCAGGTTCGCCAGCGGACTCACTTTACCGGCGAGCGGGTTGTATTCGACGCCCGCCGTGAGGCGCGGATGAAACCTGTAGGTCAGCGTGTTGCGCCATCTCGCGCGCGGTATCTGATTGGCGATGACGCGGAAGCCCAGCGTCCAACGCCCCTCGTGTGGGTCTTGTTCTGCCCCGCTCACGGCGCGGCCCTCTCCGGGTCAAAGCGGTCAGGAGGGCACGCTTGACGCATCGCGCCCGCGAACTCTCTCCGCCGCAAGCTGTTTTTTCGATTGCCTCTCCGCCTCCGCCAGCAGCGCGTCGAGCTGCCGCTTTAGCTCGGCCTCGTTGACGACGCCCCTCGCCAGCCAGATGATTTTGCCGTCACGCCCGACGATGGCCGTGCCCGGCAAATCCGGCCCCAACCCGAACCGCGCCATATCCGCGGTCGTCGCGCCGAGCCAGACGGGAAAGTTTACTTTCGTCTCGCGGACGAATTGCAAAACTTTCTTCTGCTCCTCAAACGAGTCGGCGGAAGCGCCGATGACCTGCACGCCCAACGCCGCGTAACTGTTTTGGATAGACGCGAGGTCAGGCATCTCTTTGCGGCAGGGCGCGCAGTACGTCGCCCAGAAATTGAGCACCACGACGCGCCCGCGCAGTGCGCTCAACTTTTGCTCGACGCCGAACAGGTCTTTCAGCGTCAGCTCGCCTTCCGTGCCGATAACATTCGGGAGTTGCTCGGTCGCGGCGGGAGCATCTGCGAGAATTTTCAGCGAGTCAACTTTGATGAACTTCTGGTCGCGCTTCTCGCGCACAGGCCCGGTGATTTCGACGCGCTTGCCGATGTAATCGAGCCAGTTCTTGCCCGGTCGCTTGAATTTTCCGGCTTCGAGTTCGTACAAGGTGGCCGCGCCATCGTCGCCTCTGACGGCGAGCAGCGTCGGGTCGCCGCCGGCCACGCACTCTTTCGCTTTTTCCAGATCGGCGCGCGTGCCGAAGGGCGTCGTCCCGCGGTCATCGCGCGCCCAGCAATCTTCACAACACACAATCTGGCCTTCGAGTCTTGCTAGTCTGTTGGTCTGGCCCCACGCGGCGCACGGCATGGCGACGAGTAGAATAAAAAAGAAGAGCAGTGATGATCTCATCTTGTAATCCCCTAAAAGTAAATGACGTGAGATGGCGGAGCCTTCTCTGGAAGAAGGCGCGGAGAAGCATACGAATATCAGAGGACTTAGATGCGTAAGACGCAATGTTTTTGCGGCGACGAGTCGGATGGCGATGGCGGTGTTGCTTCAAATTGGCCGGGTGAAGCGGAGGCGTAAACACCCTGCGCCGGCGTGGAACTCGGACAGGCATTCCAGCCTTCGCCCGCGTGCGGGATGTTGAGTTGTCGCCCCGGCACGACGAATTCCGTGTCATCCGCGACGCGGCAGCCGTCCGGGTCGCACTCGACATCAAGAACGTTGATGGCGGCGGCGGAGTGTGAGTCCTCGTCGTGGTGGAGGCAGAGCGAAACGCAACCGATGAAGACCCACAACAGGCACAGCGGCAGGGCTGCGCTGAAGGTTCTCACCAATGGGAATCGCCGCCGGTTCATGTTCAGAAGTATACGTAACGGAGATGGCTTTGACTAGCCTTTCACGGAGCGCCGCGACGCTTCAGGCTACCAGCCCCGGTGAATTTCCCATCGGTCAACGATGCGCTCGGCTTCGAGCACGTTGTAATGAGTGTGTTGGGCCGCCGTCAGACACGAATGATTGGCGAGCACGCGCAGACGCGTCCCGACACGCAGCCTGTCAAGCTTCGTCGCATCGTCCGCAACGATGACTCCGTGCTCCTGCGAGAGCGACTCGACGCGCAGACCCATATCATTGCCTTCGATGTCGAGCACGCGACCATAACCGCACGCCGAGTCAAGCTCGACCGCCCCGCGATCCTTCGAGAGCGCGATGGCACCCGCGTCAATGATGATTTTCTTCCGTCCCGCATCGCGGTGGATGACGGAAGAGAGGACGGACAGGGCGCAGTCTTCAAAAGCGCAACTGCCGAGCGTGGCCTGAAAGGCGTCGAAGAAGATGTAGTTGCCGGGCCGGGCTTCGTCCACGCCGTCGAGGTGATCTACCTCTGTGATGGTGGGGGTCGAACCGACGCTGACGATGGGGACGGAGAGGCCGGATTCTCGTAGCCGCGCGGCGAAATCCTTCATCAAATCGCGTTCGTGGCGTGCGATGTCGAGCAGTTCCGCCTTCGAGCGAGCGTGATAAGAATGGCCCGCGTGGGTGAGGAGTCCCGCGAAGCGAAGGTTGGAGGCGTCGTTGATACGCCGCGGAATCTCCAGCGCTTCGGGCGTGTGCGGCTCGACGCCGCAGCGGTGATAGCCGCAGTCAATCTTGACGAATAAGTCCAACGAAACGCCCGCCCGCCGGGCCGCGTCGTTCAACTGAAGCGGAATCTCCACGTCGTCGGTGATGAGCGACAGGCGTTCACAACGTTTCGACAACTCTATCGCATCGGTGAACTTGCCCGGCTCAATCGGCACGGCGTAGGTGATGTCGAGAAAGCCGCCGGCGGCGAACGCACGCGCTTCGGCGAGCGTCGAGACGGTGATGCCGCTCGCGTGCCCTTCGGTCTGGATGCGCGCGACCTCGATGCACTTGTGCGTCTTTACGTGTGGGCGCAGCGCCGCGCCGAAATTGTTGACGCGCGAAGACATGCGCGCGGCGTTGCGCCGGACGCGCGCGACATCGAGAACGAGCGAAGGAGTCTGAAGAGTTTGCAAGTCCATGAAAGTTGTGTCGGGTAGCAGACGGGAAATGATAACTCAGAAATGAGGGTGGAAAGAAACGGAAGAGGATGGAGCGTTTTTGAGTGAGTGCTTTTTGGAAATGGGTTGGGCAGGCGGGACACGGATTTTTAACGCGGAGGACGCGGAGGTATCGCGGAGGTCGCGGAGAAAATCAATCTGATTCACTTGGATGTACGGGTCAGAACTGCCTGCGGTAGCGGGCGGGTCTAACGCACGTCAGGCCCGCCCGCTACCGCAGGCGGTTCTGACCACACCGCCGTCCGTACACTGATGTGTAAACCGATCTAAAAAGAGATGAATGATGTCTCACTGAACACTCAGAACGACATCGCCTCTGCTGGTCGCGCCGCTGGCGGTGCGGACGACGACGGAGGCCGGGCCGCTCACGTCGTTAGGCACGACGACGTTGATCTGATCCATGCCGTTGAAGACGGACGCGCCGGCGAACTGGACAGCCGCCGTTCTGCCGCCGATGGTCACGCTGACGGGAAGCGAGTTGCGCCAACCCGTCCCGAAGAGGGCGATGACGGAAGGCTGACCGTCGGTCGTCGCGGGGAAGGGGCCGTGCGTGTAAAAGTTGCCGGAGACGAGGAGCGCGATAACCTCACCCGCGCCGGTCCGCGGGATGGTGAAGAGACCGGGGTTGTCATTCACGACGCGCGCATCGTCCGCCGCAATGACATCGTGGTTGACCGTGACGACGACCGAGCCGAGACCGCCGCCGAGGCTGGCGGGGATGAAGATGTGGATTTGCGAATCGTTGAAAGAGAGCACGGGCGCGGGCAGTCCTTCGATGGAAACGCGAACGCCGCGCGAGGCTGCCTCGGACTGCGTCGCCCCGCTCGCGCCGCGCGTCAGGCCATTGCCCTGAATCGACGCCAGCCCGCCGTAGGTCGCATTGCCATTCAGGCTCGCGCTGTTGGTCATCGTCAGGTGTCCGACGGGGGCGAGAGTCGTTTCGACGCCGAACGAGAGGCCGGAGAGCGCCTGTGTAAATTCGTCGTCGGCGAAGGCGAAGAAGTCTCCGTCGCGCAGGACGCCGTTCAGCGCGGGGTCGGGGAAGGCGTAGACGTGTGGGATGCCGCCGTTGCCGCCCTCGGCGGGCGTGTCGCTTTCGCCCGTCGCATCCTCGATGACGTAAACCGTCCCGTCGCGCCCGACGGTCAGGCCGTGGAGGACGAGATTGTTATCAATCGAGAGTCCTTCGATGACGATCTCGTCAACATCGGCGAAGCCGTCGGCGTCGTCGTCGTAGATGGCGAGCATCCGCGAGTCGTTGCCGATGGTGTGAGAGAAGACGACGCCGCGCGAGTTGGCCGCGATGTCGAGCGGAGAGTCTTCGCCGGTGGCGGAGAAGGGAAAGGTGTAGTACGGCGTCGAAGCGAGGTTGTCGGGCACGCGGTCGTTGTTCGTGTCGCGGACGACGCGAATCTCATCGGACTCGAAATCGGCGATGAGTAGATCGTTATTTGGGAGGAGCGTCAGGGCGTTGGCGTTGAAGAGGCGGTCGTCGCCGACGCTGACGAGCGAACGCGAGAGGGATGCATCGAAGCCGCCGGTCAACGGGTCGCGGACGAGGAGCACGACGCCGGGCGACTCTTCGTTGTCCGGGTCGTTGGGGTCATCGAAGTTGAAGTAGCCGCTGGAAGAGACGACGACGAACTCGCGCCCGGATGAAGAGACGCCGGTGACGACCGCGACGGCGGACGGCAAGCCGAAGTCGCGTCCGAGGTCGAAGGTGGCGGAGGTGTCGCGGATGTAGTCGCCGTTGGTATCGAGCGCGACGACGAGAACGCCGGTCGCCACGTCGTCCGAGGTCGTCCCGGTGCCGCGGTCGTCAATCGCGGTGAAGACTTCATAGCGCGCGCCGGAGCGCCCGACGGCGACATCGAACGAGCCGCCCTGAGCGTCGAAGGTCGTGCGTTCGTCGGCGATGAGGTCGCGGTTGCGGTCAACGAACTGTTCGTGCGTGCCGCTCGAACTGATGAGGCTCAGTTGGGAAGTGTGTAGCACGCGGCTGAGGGGCGTGCCGGCGCTGATGGTCGAAAGTGCGCTCGTTGCGTGAGCCGCGCCGTCGTTTGCCGTCCCGGAGAGTTTTCGCCGCGACGGAGCGGGGCGCGCGGGGCGTCGCTGCCGCGAGGTCTCGACGCGCGGCGTGCGGCGGCGGACGGCTGCGGGGTTGTTGCTTCGTTGCGGTTGATAGGCTCCCGCGCGTTGGGCGGTCTTTCGTCGGCTGTTGAATGACGAAAGAGCGCGTCGGACATCGGGCCGGAGTTCGCGGGCGGAGCGGGTCTGTGCGCGGGCGGGGAGCGTCGTCGAGGCGGCGGTGGAGAGCAAAGCGGCGGAGACGATGAGGGAGAGAAATGTTGTGCGAGTGTGGGCAAGCATCGAGCGGTTCCTTTCAATCACATCGAGAGTGTGCGGTGGTGGCGGGCAGGCGTGCGCCGTTGCATTGGTCGTGCGCGCACGCCTCCCCGCCGCCGCGAGTGAGAACGTAAGCCCCGTTCACGTTCTCAACGCTGGTCGCTTTTCCCCGGACGCTCGCGGGGCGAAGGTCTTTCAGAGGGTGCGGGCCGTTCCTTCGGCGCTGAGTCCCGCTGTGGCGGTGGCGGAGGCGCGGGCCGCTCTTCGCGCGCCGGCGGCGCTTCCTGTCGTGGCGGGGGCGCTTCCTGTCTTGGCGACGGTTGTTCTTGTCGCGGCTGTTCCTGCCGTGGAGGCGGGTCGGGCCGCTCTTGTCGCGGTGGCGGATCAGGCTGCTCGTACCGGGCGGGAGGTTCGACGCGCGGGGCCGGTCGTTCCTCGCGTGGAGCCGGTCGTTCCGGTTGATAAGAAGGCGGCTCTTCACGGCGTGGGGCGCGCGGTTGTGGCCTCTCTTCGGCGTCGGGCCGTCGGACGCGCGGCTCCGGGCGTTCGTTCGTCGGCGAGTCTTGTGGTCGCGTCTCCGTGGGGCGCGTGGGACGTGGGCGCGGCTGCCCTGAACCGTCCTCTTTGTCTGGCCTCGCCGGTCTGAGGATGCGCGATTCAGGTGTGGACGCGGGGTCAGGGCTTCCAACCTTGCCATCCGAGTCGGGGCGTGTGGGGCGTGTGCGCGGGACGGGGTTTGTGATGCCGTCGCCTCCGTTATCGCTTTGGCTGCCTTCGACGGGTCGGCGCGGTTCGATGGGTCGGGGCGCGGGCCTCCTGATGGCGCCGGTTCCATCGTCGCCTCTGTCCGTGGCGCCGACGATGGGCGGCGAGGTGCGTGGCTCGCGGTTACCGAAGACGCGCGCTCGACGTAACTCTGCGTCGAGCGGGACGCCGGGTGTGCGCGTGGCGGCTCCGGTCGTGCGCTCAGGTATGGCGCGTGGCGGAGTGATGGGGGCGGGCCGTGTGATGTCGAGAGTCGGACGCGCGCCGGCACCCGTTGCGCGGCGTTCGGCGCCGTTCACGCGAGGGCCGACGCCGGACGGCGTTGCACGACGCACATCATCAGGCATGACGGGCAAACGTCCTCGCACGGGTTCGCCGTTCACGGTGCGTTGCGCGATGTCGGTCGAGGCCGCGCGCGCTCTTACAACTCCGGAACCGAACTCGCGCGCGGGCACGGACGTGACGGCGCGGAGGAAGGCCGGATTCGTGCGTCGCAGGTTTGCGGCCTCGCGCGTGCGAAGCGGCGAGAGATGGTCGTACTGTCGCGGCCAGCGACGGCCACGCGGGTCACGCTGGCCGTGGGTCAGCGGATACCATGCGATGTGCTCGCCGTAAGAAGTTGGAATGTAGACGAAGGTGACGAGCGCGGGCCGCCAGCGCGCGCGATTGTAAGGGTAGCCGTAGCCGCGCGGCGCCCAGCACCAATTGTTGTTGTAGTAGACCCAGCGACCGTAGTGATACGGCGCCCATCCCCATTGCTCGTCCGGTATCCAAGTCCAGCCGTAAGGCGGACACCAGCGCCAGTGGCCGTAGCGATAGGGCGCCCAGTCGGTGTAAGTCTGGCTGAGAATCGTCACGTGCGGACGCCAGAGGTAGCCATACTCGCGCGTGTAAGCCCAGTCGCCGTAGCGGTCGAGTTCCTCCGCGCCCCACACGTCCGTGTCGTAGTAGCGGTCGCGCCCTTCGTAGCGAAGAATTACGGCGAGATGTCGCTCGCGTTCATCATTGCGAAAATCCCACTCGTCGAGCGCGGCTGCTTCGGTGAACTCCCAGTCGGCTTCACCTTGTCCGTCGGGGACGAGTTTCGCGCTCTTGTTGTTGCGGAGCACAAAGCCCGAAGTCTCTGAGTAGATGCGCGCGCGCCCGTCGTCGCGGACGGTGACGCGGACGCGCCCGTCGCTTGCTACATCGAGACGATAAAGACCCTTTTTCTCGGCGGCGATGGTCGCGCCGGGCGCGTCAATCTCGAAATACTCGCGGTCACGGTCGAACTTGGCGAGACGCAACGAAGCGGTGCCTTCCGAGAGGCTCAAGGCGATCCCCTCATCGCGCAGCGTGACGAGCTTCAGGACGGAGTCGCCGGCGACGCGGATGAAGTTGCGCGCGTCAATCTGAATTTCAACCGTCGAGTCGGGGCCGGTCGCCAACACGTCGCCCTCGACGAGAGGCAGATTTAGTTGCGCGCGTTCCCACTCGATGCTCCCGGCGCGACGCAAGCTGACCTCGCCTTTCATCAGGCTGACCCGCATCACACGGGCGGTCTCTTCATACTCGTCTTCGTCTTCGTCTTCGGCGGCCAGCGTCAGCGGTGAGAGGAGAAAGAGGATGGACAGGAGAAACAGCAGTGCGGTGTGGAGGCGTGTCACGGGACGCATATAGCGGATGCTCCTTTTTTTGATTCGGACGGATGGGCAAGCTGCTTGGGGCAGACGCACATTCAGGCAAAGCCAAGCTTCGGGACTAAGCTCTTACGCGGGGCTTTGTTCCTGCGCGGGGCGAGTGCAAAGGGTGTGCCCGTGTGATGCGCCTGTCGCTTGTGACAAAGTGGCGGGCGCAATTTATAAGGAAAAACGCGAGCAGGGAAAAATCGTTTATGCGAGATGGTGCACGTCCGGCACTATATCGTGTGAGGGCTACAGCCGAAAAACTGGGCGGCATCGCACGGGCCGTCGATCGGGATAGAAGACCACGTTACCTGTTTTTACACATCGGTTACAAAAAAATCGGAACTTCCGGCATTGCCAGCGTAAGTATTTAAAGGATTATCGAAAACATGTGCGATGCGCTATTCGCTGAGATATGCGATTGAAAACAGTGTGGCGCCTTCTGTTCAGTCTTGAACACTCTACGGCACCGCCGAGGAGGCTTGAGCACAAGTTCAATATCGAGTCTATAAGCGCACCGGCACGCTACCGGATTAAGAGTTAGACAGCACAAATTTTTGAAACATGCGGGCGGGAAAGAGCACATACTGGACGCAAGAAAGGTTTTTTAAGAACTGACTGAGGGAATGATTCGACCGCATGGAATGATTCAGCCCCATGAAACCTTGAAGGGGTGGACTGTTAACGCGGAGGGGCGCGTCGGCGTCAACAAGGAATGCGGGGGAAAATTATTGCCACGAAATTAACGGGAGCGGTGTTTCACGGATAGAACGAGGTGGTTGAAGTGATCCGGCAATTATACGAACCCGCGGGGCGCTTGAGGCGGAACGGTCAGAGAACCGCTATGAGAAAGCTGCTCCGGTGAAATCAGAGTGAAGTTGGAAAGTTCGAAGGTGACAAGATGAAACACAGATCAATCGGTATCTTCATCGTCCTCGCCGCATCGCTGGCCGCGATCCCGCAAGCCTCGCAGGAATTCTTCGCCTTCAAAAACGCGGTCAGCGAGCGTGCGCGCGTGGAGATTTGGAGCGCCTTTCTCAACATGCAGGCGCGGGGGCGGGGAAGCGTGCGCGTCTCCCCTGAGCCGTCGCCCGCCGTGGCAAACTGCTCGAATTCGCTGAAGGAGGAGGCGGAGTCTGCTTCAAAGAAACAGGCGCAGAGAGACGCCGCCGCAAGACAGGAGAGTAAAGGGTCGTCGTCGCGGACTGACCGCAACGAGACCGCGCGGATTATCGTTGACCCTTCGCAAGACCCTAGTTTTGTAAAGACCGAGGCCATGTTTTCCGAGGCTCCGGCTATCGCCGGTCGTGCATTGCGGACGGCTCCCCGGATTGATCTTTCCAGTGAATACGAGTTTGCGATGATCGTTCCTCCCGGCATCGGCGCGGATTTCGATTCACTGATCTCAGGCGCTCCGGTCAAGGGTGAAAGCGAAAGCAGGAGAAGGGCGCGCCGCACCGAGATTGCCTCGCTGCAAAACCAAGCCAAGTCGGACGCGGGGCGGGTCAAGCGGGAGCAGTGGGAGGCGCAGCGGGTGCGAGACGAGGTGCGTTGGTTGATAAAGGCGGGAGTGAACGCGCGGGCCATGGACGACGGAAAACCTCTCGATGGTTTTTTCAGAGTCCTCAAGGTCAAAGCGCCTGAGAAACCGGGTTTCGTTGCGCCGATTGCTCGATACGCGCAGCCGGTCAAACAAGCCTCAAGCCAATGTTCCGCCACGGTGGTCGCGCCTGAGTCGCCCGCCGCCGTCGGTGAGTAGTCGCAGCTTGAATTTACCGTGCTTCAAAAAGGCTTCCGACAAGCGCCTTAATCGAAAGTAACAAACTGGCGAGCATGACGCGGGCGACGGATCATTCCCTGATTCGTCGCCCGCGTCTTTTCGCATCCGCGGACGCTTCGCTCGTTTATCCACGGCGTGCGGGAGCCTGCTCACCGGACTTGCGTTTAACGCTAACGACTTGTCGGCTCTAGAACTTTCAAAATAGGGAAGCGTATAATCCTGAAGGCAAGCACACTGACGCATGGCGATAAGGATTTTTACCCTCGTCCGTCAAACCATGCCAGTCGTTGAAAGCAGAAGTATGACGCCGCCGTAAGCCATCACGATCTTCCCGCACTCCAAGTTGTTCTGAGGATAAGAAAAGTGACAGAACTCTTCGCTGGCATCAGCGCTCTGACGGTCTTTCTGGGCATCGCGGCCATCGGGCTGATCTTTCTCGTCGTCTCGTTCATCTTCGGCGAGTTGCTCGACGACTTCGGCTTTCACAGCGGGGGCGAGGGAGGCGTTGACGGGCACGGCTTTGTTGACTCTCGTGCGCTCGCCGTCCTCATTACCGCCTTCGGCGGCTTTGGCGCCATCGGCATTCAGTTGGGTCTGAGCGTGCTGACGAGTTCGCTGCTCGGCTTGGCGAGCGGGATCGTACTCGGCGGGCTGGTCACACTGTTCGGGCGTTTCCTCTACAGCCAGCAGGCTTCGAGTTCGGTTGGCAACGCGCAGCTTGTGGGCCGCACGGCGCAGGTCACCGTTATGATTCCTTCGGGCGGCATCGGGCAGGTCAGTTGCCGCGTTGGCGAGGAGCGGATAGAGAAACTCGCTCGCTCGCGCGAGAGCGTCGAGTTGAAGCCCGGCATGTTGGTCCGCATCGAAGAGATCGCCGGAGACTCGGCCATCGTCAGCCCCGCCGCTGATTTACAACACTATAAGTAGCGCATGAAGCGATACCGCTATTTGCCGCTCGCTTCGGCGTGGAGAAAAAAACATGCAGATTGATTTTCAAACTCTTCTCATCCCGATCATCGTCCTCGTCGTTTCGCTGGCGATCATCATCGCCTTCTGGCTGCTGAGTCGTAACTACATCAAGGTGCCGCCCAACGAGGCCGCTGTTATTTCGGGCCGTTCGCGGAAGTTGCCGGACGGGACAACGGTGGGCTACCGCCTCGTGCGCGGCGGCGCGACCCTCATTTTCCCCTTTCTTGAGAAGGTTGATTACCTGAGCCTGAACGTGTTGACGGTGCCGCTTGCGACCTCGCGCGCCTACACGGGGCAGGGCGTGCCCGTCTCGGTGAAGGCGGTGGCGAACGTCAAGATCAAGGGCGACGACGAAAGCTTGCGCGCGGCGGCGGAGCGCTTCCTCGGCATGAAACCGGAGGAGTTCCACAAGCTCGTCTTCCAGACCCTCGAAGGCCACCTGCGCGCCATCCTCGGCACGCTGACCGTCGAAGAGATCAACAACGACCGGCAGAGCTTCGCCCAGAAACTTACGACCGAGGCGGCGGGCGACCTCGAAAAGATGGGCATCGGTCTCGACGCGCTGACCATTCAGGAGATCAGCGACGATGAAGGGTATCTTGACTCACTCGGCAAGCGGCGCACGGCGGAAGTCCAACGCGACGCTGATATCGGCGAGGCCGAGGCCAAGCGCGACTCGAAGATCAAGGCCGCGCTCGCCATGCAGGAGGGCGAAAAGGTCAAGCTCGAATCCGAAGCTCTCATCGCGGCCTCGACGCGCGAGACGGAGGTCAAGCGGGCGCAGTACATGGCGGAAATCCAGCGCGAAAAGGCGAAGTCCGAACAGTCGGGGCCGCTCGCCGACGCGAAGGCGCGGCAGGAAGTCGTCGCCGAAGAAGTCCGCATCGAGCGCATCCGCACGCAGGAGCAAATCGCCGTACAGGAGCAGGAAGTTCTCCGCCGGGAGAAAGAGCTGGAGGCAACCATCGTCAAGAAGGCCGAGGCCGACCGCCGCGCCGCCGTCTTGCGCGCGCAGGGCGAGCAGGAGGCGGCCATCCTCGCCGCCGAGGGGCGCAAGCAGGCGATGATCGCCGCCGCCGAAGCGGAGAACCAGAAGCTTCAGCGTGAGGGGCAGGGACGTGCCTCGGCCATCGAGGCCGAAGGTCGCGCGGAGGCCGAGAAGATCAAAGCTCTCGGTCTGGCGGAGGCCGAAAAGATTCAGGCGCAAGGTCTCGCCGAGGCGAAGTCCATCGAAGCACGCGGACTCGCCGAGGCCGCCGCGATTCAGAAGAAGGCCGATGCGTGGCGCGAGTTCAACGACGCGGCGCGGCTGCAAACAGTTCTCGAAAAACTGCCCGCCATCATCGAGGCCACGGCCCCCGCGCTCCGCGCCGTCGCCGAGCCGCTCGGCAACATAGACAAGGTCGTCATGATTGACCACGGGGGCGCGGAAGGGAACGGCCACGGCTCCGGCGGCATCAACCGCTTCGCGCAGACCGGCCCCACGGTCATCTTCGGACTCCTCCAGCAGTTGCAGTCGCTCGGGCTGAACGTGCCGGAAGTGCTGGCGCAACTCGGCGTAAAGACCGACGGCGACAAGGCCACGCCGCTCCCCGCGACCGCCAACACGAAGACCGTCGAACCGGAGAACGGCAACCGTCAAGACGAGAAGTAAAGGCGAGACACTTTATCCTTTGTTTAGAGCGTATCTCAAAAGCCCCGCTAGGGGCGAAATGTTTGTAGCTCGCAGGCGTTCTCTGTGCCCCTCTCAGCCCCGGAGGGGCGGCAGCGTCCACATTCCGCTCCTGACGGAGCTGCATCTCTCAGAGCTGGCCGTGTGCTACAAACATTCCGCTCCTGACGGAGCTGACTCCAAGCTAACTTTTTAGACACGCTCTGAGAGGTGGGCGACGCTCGCCGGCTCAAGCTCCGTGACTTGAGCCGGCGAGTATCGCCCGCCTTTAAACGTTCGTTGGTTTGAGTGATGACTGCCCTTTGTTTGAGAGGCAGCACATTTTTGAAACTCCGATTTGACGCGCCGCGTAATAAGGACTACTGTATTAATCAACTAATACAGTATGGCGGTGGAAAATCGAGTGTTTATCACGATTGATGCGTCGAGCGGGCTGCCGATTTATGTCCAGATCGTCAACCAGATCAAGACCGGCATCGCCATGGGGCGGTTGCTGCCGGAAGACCCCTTGCCTTCGGTGCGGCAGCTTGCGACGGAGCTGGCGGTCAACCCGAACACGGTCGCGCGGGCTTATCTCGATCTTGAGTACGAGGGCATTATCTACAAACGTCAGGGGGCGGGCACTTTCGTTTCAAGTCAGGGCGTCGAGATGTCGAAGAACGCGCGGCGAAAGATGTTGAGCGACCTGATTGAAAAGGCGCTGGTCGAGGGGGTGAATCTCGGCCTCAGCGAAGACGACCTGCGCCACAGTTTCGACAAGGTGCTTGAAAAGATTATGGGGGCGCGGCAGGCGGAGACGGTCGGACGGTGACGGATAAGAGCGGACGAGCGAGAAAAGAGATGAACATTGAAAAGGATTTTAACGCGGGCGATTACGCCATTGAGACGGTAAATCTGGGCCGCAAGTTCGGCTCATTCGAGGCGGTACGCGGCGTTGATATGAAGGTGTTGAGGGGCACGGTGTTCGGTCTGCTCGGCGTGAACGGCGCGGGCAAATCCACGATCATCAAGATGCTCGTCGGCCATCTGCGACCGAGTTACGGCGAAATCCGACTGCTGGGCCGCGCGCCCGAAGAAGACCCGGTCGGCATTCGTCGCCGCGTCGCCTACGTCTCGGAGAATCGCTACCTGTATGAGTGGATGACCGTCGGCGAGAGCCTCAAGTTCACGCGCGCTTTCCACGAAAATTGGGACGACCGCAAGGCAGCGGACTTGTTGAAAAGATTCAGCCTGCCACCGGAAAAGAAGGTGAAGCAGCTCTCGCGCGGCAATCGCGCGCGGCTCTGCCTGCTGCTCGCGCTCTCTTACAATCCCGAACTCATCATCCTCGACGAGCCGACTTCCGGACTCGACCCGATTGTGCGCCGCGACTTTATCGAGAACATCATCTCCGAGATCAGCGACGAGGGAAAGACGGTGCTCTTCTCTTCGCACATCGTCGAAGAGATCGAGCGGGTGGCGGATAACGTCGGCATCATCAACGACGGCGAGATTTTGCTTACGTCTTCGATTGACGAAATCAAGAGTTCGTACAAGCGCATCCGCTACGCGACGAACGGGACGCGGCCAGAATTGGCGGGCGTGCCCGGCGTGCTGGCGGTCGAGAACGGACGGCACGAGCAGGTCTTGACGGTGCAGGGCTGGGGTGAAGAGACGCTTCGTGCGCTCGGCGGTCGCGGCGTCTCGAATCCGGAGGTGTTGCCCATCTCGCTCGAAGACATTTTCGTGAACACGGTGCGCGCCGAGCGCGAGCGGAGGGCGAATCAATGACGGGTGCGATGTTGAAAGCGATGCTCTGGAAGGAGTGGCGCGAGACGCGCTTGAAGTGGCTCGCGTTCGCGCTGGCGTTTCACATCCCGCTCGCCATCGCGGGGCTGTTTCTGGCGCTTCAGGAGTCGGTGCGGTTCGACGTGCGGGTGATGACGGACGGCTACGCGGCCTACGTGCTTGCAGGCGCGCTCGTCTTACAATCGGGCTTTCTGATTACGGCGGGGCTGTTCCTGCTCTCGTTCTTCGCGGTCGGGTCGGTCGGGGCGGAGCTGGACAACCGCAGCATCTTCTTCCTCTTCGACCGCCCCGTCCGGCGCTGGCAGGTGCTTCTGTTCAAGTTCGTGGTCGGTGCGGTGCAGACGACGACGTGCGTGGGGCTGTCGATTTTGACGACGGTCACGCTCGTTTACGTGGCGCTGGCGGCGATGTCGAGCGGCGTGACGCT
Source organism: Pyrinomonadaceae bacterium (assembly GCA_041749275.1). Lineage (GTDB taxonomy): Bacteria > Acidobacteriota > Blastocatellia > Pyrinomonadales > Pyrinomonadaceae > JBGTBQ01. The sequence goes on from JBGTBQ010000458.1 coordinate 21,856, forward strand.
CGATGGGTCGTGGACGGGTTTCGTCAACGTCATCTCGAACGCGATGCGCGGGACGGTATGGACGATGGCGATTGCGCTGATGGTCTACTCGGCGACGTTCCTCTTCTCGGTGCTGTTCGAGAAGTGGTGGATCGCCGTCATCGCGGGCGCTGTCTCGCTCGTCCTGATGTTCTACAACCTCGGCGGCAAGTTCTTCGAGTGGGTCATCAGCAGCGCCACGAGCAAACCAAGCAGCGAGGAACTCAATCTTGAAGTCTACGGACGCCTCGACCCCGTGCCGCTCCTCGTCATGCTCGTCGTGGCGACCGGGTTCTACCTCGCCTCGCAGTACGTCTTCGAGCGGAAGGAAATGCGGTAGCCGCAAAATAAATTCATCATCGGTTTAGTTATCAACGGAGGTGTGTAGTGAACAGATTGAAACGGAAATCTTTCGTGGTCGGGATAATCTTGGGCGCGCTGGCGCTCGTCTTCGGGGTGGTCATGCTCGCCAAGCCGAGCAAGGCGGAGGCGCCGCGGCTCGAAGCGTATCTGCCGTCGGACACGGTCGGCTTCGTGCAGGTGAGCGACCTGCGGGCGCAGGCTTTGCACATCATCGAGTCGGAGGCGTGGCGCGCGTTCAGCCAAGAGAACCAGTCGGCCAGCTCGCTGATGATGATGGCCCTCAACCACGCGAACGTGCTCGACGCCTCTTACGCGGTGGCGCTCCTCGGCACGGAAGCGGACGAGAAGGGCAACCCGCGTCCGGCCTTCGTGCTCGTCGGGGAGTTTGACAGCGAGACCAATCGCCGCCAGTTCCAGCACCTCTTTCTGCAACTGGGGCGCAGGGTGAACGCGAGAGGCGTCGAATCGAACTCCGAAGAGTACGGCAACGCCAAGATCACCGTGGTCAAGGAGGCGGGGGGCGAGGCGTTCACCTACGCGCAGGGGGGCAGCACCTTTCTCCTCTCGAACAGCACGGACGCGATCAAGAAGGTCTTAGACGTGCGCGCCGGTAAGGCGAAGTCTCTGGAGACGAACGAGACGTTCCTGCGCGCGCGCACGCGCACGGCGAGCCGCGAGGGGATGTTCGGCTACCTCGACGGCGCGGCTTTGGCGCGCGTAGTCGAGAGCGCGCCCGCCGCGATGTCCGAAGGGCAGGGCGCGGCCTTCCGCCAACTCTTCGACGGGCTGGGTTTGAAGTCGCTGGAGTCGGTGGCTATGTCGAGCGCGTTCGCGGACGGGCGCGTGGTCGAGCGCGTCGCGGTAGCCGCGCCGAACGCGGAGGGCGTCTTAAAGACCGTCACGCGGAACCCGCCGACCGAGCGGGCGCTCTTGGCTCTCGTCCCGGCGGACGCGCTCCAAGCCTTCGACGCTTCGGTGGCCGGCGGGCCGCAGGTCTTCGATGAGATGCTCGCGCTGGCCGAGCAGGCTTCGGCCAACGGCGCGAAGAAGACCCCGGCCAGCGTGCTCCGCGAGTTCACCGAGAAGACGGGCATTGATTTGCGAGGCGAGATCGTCGGCGCGCTCGGCGCCGAGGTCTGCGCGGCGCAACTCGCTTCGGGCGATGAGCGCGGCGGCGTCGTGATTCTCAGTCTCAAGGACGAGGCGGCGTTCGCGCGCGTGCTCGATAAGGTGGCGCAGGAGAAGAAGGCCAACGTTACTTCGCGCGAGTACAAGGGCGTGACGGTGTGGCAGATGACCGGCGAGAAGGGGCACGGCCCGACTTATGCTTTTCTCAACGGCAACTTCGTGGCGAGCGGTGACGCGTTCGCGGTCGAGCGCGTGATTGACACGGCGCAGGGCGGCGCGTCGCTTGCGGCCTCGGACGCCTACCGCGCAGCCACCGCGGGCATCGAAGGCGGGCCGCAGTTCGTCTACTTCAACTCGAACGCGGACTATCTCGCGCGCCTCGGCGCGTCGCTCTCGAACAAGGAGCACGAGTTCAAGTCGCAGGGCACGGCGTCCAACCTCCGTCCGAGCTTCGCCTTCGGCGTCGCGCGCGCCGACGGCTTTTACATCGAAAGCCGCTCGCCGCTCGGCGCCTTCCAGCGCGTGCTCGCGGGCATGACCGCCCGCCTCTCGAACGAGAAGGCGGGCAAGACCGTGGAGAAGAAGGTGGAGAAGCAGGCGGGCGCCGCCGAGTAACAGGGAAGTAAAAAGTAAATAGGCAAAAGTAAGGAGGATGAGAAGCAGCGTGCTTTTCATCCTCCTTACTTTTGCCTATTGCCTTTGAGTGCTTTGAAAAATTTACTTCATCGCCGCGCCAACCATTGCCGCGAAAGCCGTGTCTATAGAGTCAACCTTGCGCGAAGGGAAACAAGCGTTGACGAGCGAGAGCGAACTGATCCGGCGGGCGCAGGCGGGCGAGCGCGAAGCCTTCTGTCAGCTTGCGAGACTGTACGAGCGGCGGATTTACGCGCTGGCGCTGCACTATTGTCGCCGGCCCGAAGACGCCGAAGACCTCTCACAGGAGGTCTGGCTAAAGGCGTTCAGGGCGATTGGCGGATTCCGTCAGCAGTCCGGCTTCTACACTTGGCTGCGTCAAATCACCATCAACACGTTTCTCAACGACCGCCGCGCGGAGACTATGACGCGCGACGAAGTGAGGACGCGGGTCAGGGTTGACAGCCTATCGGAGATGCTCGATGAAACGGCCCTCAAGCCCGACGCTCGACACGAAGAGGCGGAAAACGGTTTCCACAAAATGATTCTCGTCGAGCGTGTGATAAGCGCGCTCGGAGAGTTGACGCCGCAACAGAGACTCGTCTTCCTGCTCAAACACCGCGAGGGCATGACGTGCCGCGAGATTGCGGAGTCGGTCGGAATGTCTATCGGGAGCGTCAAGAAATCGCTCTTTCGCTCGGTGCATAAACTACGCGCGGAGATGGGAGTGGGAGTCGTCGCCGAAGACTGCGTCGTCCTCGCAGCCGGCGAAGACGGATAAGGTTGGTTAAGAAGATGCACGACTGCGATGTGACACAGGAGATGCTGGTTGACCTGCTCTTCGACGAACTCGACGAAGGGCCGAGGCGGAGTCTTCTCGACGACGTGCGAGTCTGCGCGGGCTGCACCGAGCAGTATCGCACGATGACAGAGACGCTTCGCGTATTCGACAACGCGGCTGACGCCGCTCTCCCGGCTGAAAGTTTCTGGCCGGGTTATGAAGAAAGGCTGAGTGTACGCATGGCAGCGGAAATTCAACTGAGCTTGTGGCAACACATCGCCCCGACGGAGCGCGCAAATTTCAATGTCACGATTCTCGAAGATGACGGCGTGGCAAGGCGGCTCATAAGAGAGTTGCGCGCGGCGGCGCTCGCCTCGCAACTGACGTGGCCGGAGTTCAAGCGCGACCCCTTCGGCTTCGCGGGCCGTTCAGTGACGGCCTACACGGAAGTGGCGTGGCGCTTCTTCTCGGAGCGCAACGTGGCGCTGGCGACCGCCTCGTCCTTCGCGCTGATCTTCTTCATCGTGGGCGGCGTCTTCGCGCTTGAGATGATGGGGCGCTCGGCCTCCTCGACCGATGGCGCGGCGAGCAGCGACTATAAATTCGCCGGGTGGGTCAATAACTCGAACATTCCGAGGGAGCAGGAGAAGCCGGAAGAGGGAACTCCGGGACTGAGTAAAGGCAAGGGCGGCGGCTCTCAGGGCGAGCAGAAGCGCGCGAGCGGCGGCGGCGGCGGCGGCAACCAGAGCTTGTTGCCCACCTCAATCGGAAAGCACGCGCCCGGTCGTATGGAAGAGCAGATCATCGCGCCGAGCGTGCGCCAGCCGACAGTCGAGAACCCCAAGCTTGAGATGAGCGCCTCGCTCAAGGGCGACCCGCTGCTTATCCCAGAAGACATGCGGCACCTCCCATTCGGCAATCCCGACTCGCTCTCGACGACGCCTTCCGACGGCCCCGGCTCTAACGGTGGGCAGGGTTCCGGCTCTAATGGTGGGCAGGGTTCCGGTGACGGGAAAGGTTACGGCCCCGGCAGAAACGGCAACATCGGCGGCGGCGACGAGGGCTACAGCAAAGGCGGCCCCAGCGGGCCAAACGGGAGGGGCGCTGCGCCGCCGGTGGACTACAAGAGAAACTTCAGGATTGACGAAGTGTCGCGTAGGGCAATCATCACGCAAAAACCCGACCCCGGTTTTACGGAGGATGCGCGGAAGAACGGCGTGACCGGCGTGGTGAGGTTGAAGGCCGTGCTTTCGGCGAACGGCACGGTGACGCAAATCAGCGTCATCAAGGGCTTGCCCGACGGATTGACGGAGCGCGCCATTCAGGCCGCGCAACGAATCAGATTTCAGCCCGCCTTGAAAGACGATAGGCCCGTGTCGCAGTGGATCACGCTGGAATACAACTTCAATATCTACTGAGCCGGAAAGTAGAAGTCAGAAGTCAGAAGTCAGAAGGAGGAAGGAGTGCCTGAGAGAGCGCCAGCTTTCCTTTCATCCTTCTGACTTCACTTTGCGAGTAACGTTTAGAGGCGGGCCATGCCCGCCGGTTCAAGCCACGATTGTTGAACCGGCGGGCATGGCCCGCCTCTAAACGGTCGGTACACTGATTTCTAAACCGCTCTATTCTAAGCGGCTCTAAGCGGCAAGTTGTTCGGCGACTTTTCTTATCCTCCGCACACCTTCCTCCAGACGGTCGAGCGAGGTCGCATAAGAGATGCGAATGAATCCTTCCGCGCCAAAGCCTGCGCCGTCGGTGACGACCGTCTGCGCTTCATGCAGGAGACGGTCGGCGAACTCGCCCGAAGTTTTCACTTCGCCGCCGAGGCAGCCGCGCACGTCCGGGAAGGCGTAGAAGGCGCCCTCCGGCTCGAAACACTTGAGGCCGGGAATCTCTCGCAGCGCCTTTATCAACCAGTCGCGCCGCCGCCGATATTCCGCGAGCATAACGCCCACGCAGTCCTGCGGCGCAGTGAAGGCGGCGGCGGCGGCGGCCTGCGACACCGAGCTGGGATTGCTGGTCGAGTGGCTCTGTACGTTGAGCATCGCGCGCGTCCACGCTTCAGGCGCGAGCGCATAGCCGATGCGCCAGCCGGTCATCGCAAATGTCTTCGAAAACGAACCCGCGATGCAGAGCCGCGCGCGTATCTCCGGCGAGAGCGTAGCGGCGGTAAAGACTTCCGCGGGCGCGTAGAGAAAGCGCAGGTAACATTCGTCGGAGACGGCGTAGATGCCGCGCTCGACAACCACCTCCATGATCTTCTGGAACTCCGCCGAGGGAATGACGCGCCCCGAAGGGTTCGACGGCGAGTTGAGGATGATGAGCTTCGTGCGCGGCGTGATGGCGCGCTCGACCTGCTCGGCGGTCAGGATGAAATCGGTCTCTTCAGTTTCGATGTAGACGGGCGTCGCGCCGGAGAAGTTGACGATCTCCGGGAACGTGACCCAGTAGGGTTTCGGAATCAGAACTTCGTCGCCCCTGCCCGCGAGCGTCACGACGGCGTTGAAGATCGCCTGTTTGCCGCCCGCGGTCGCCATCACCTCGCTCAACTCATAACGCGCGCCGAACTCGCGCTCGTAATAGCCGATGATTGCTTGCTGAAGACGGCGCGTCCCGGCGGTCGGCGTGTATTTGGTCTCGCCCCCGCGCATCGCGGCGGCGGCGGCCTCTTTGATGTGTTCGGGCGTGTCGAAGTCGGGTTCGCCGGGGCCGAAGTCAACCACGTCCACGCCCGCGGCGCGCATCGCCACGGCGGCCTGCATCGCCGCGAGCGTCGCCGAAGGCTGCATCCGCGCGACGTTTTCGGAGATGGGGAAATCAGTTTGCGTCATATTTGGTTGGGGAAGACTCGCCATCGTTCGATTATCTTGATCTGTTTGGAATGGGTCGTGCGGTTGTGATGGTAGACCGCTCTCGACGGGCGCGCAAGCGACGAGGGAGCGGGTTCAGCCGTCGCCGAACTTCCGCTTCATGCGCGCCTCGACCGAAACCGGGACGAGACCTTCGATGGCGCCGCCGAGTTGATAGACCTCTTTGACGAGACGCGAGCTGACGTAAGAATAGTTTTCGTCGGCCATCATAAAGACGGTCTCGATGCGAGGTTCGAGCCGCCGGTTCATCAGCGCCATCTGCAACTCGTACTCATAATCGGAGATGGCGCGGATGCCGCGCACGATAGCGTCCGCCGACTGCTCGACCGCGTACTTGACGAGCAGCCCTTGAAACGAATCAACGCGCAGTTTGCAACTGCCGCTCGCCGTCTCGCTCAGGATTTCTTCGAGCATCTCGCGCCGCTCGTCAATCGTGAAGAGCGGTTTTTTTTCGGGGTGGACGAGGATGGCGATGACGATTTCGTCGAAGAGCTTACAGCCACGCCCGATGATGTCGAGGTGGCCGTTCGTAACAGGGTCGAAGGAGCCGGGGTAGATGGCGCGTCGCATGGCGAAGAAGGGTGAACGAGAATTGCTGGCCGAACAAGGGTGAAAGTAACACAGCCCGCGAGAGCAAAACAATGCGTGGAGGTCTGACCGATAGGAACGGCTGTTGCCGCGTGTGAGTTCAACTCTTCCACCGTCAAAAGTTGATGGTCTGAGCGCGGGGCGGGAGTTATAATCAAGCGACGAGAGCAACGGTCAGGAGAATTACAACTATGGCGACGGCCTTAACTCCGCCGGAAGAGGCGACACAGAAGGTCATTCTTCACAACGTCAGTTGGCAGCTTTACGAGCGCCTGCTTGCGGAGCACGTAGATGTTTGCAATCCGCGTTTCGCTTACGACCGGGGGGGCTTGGAGATCATGGTCATATCCTTCGAGCACGAAGAGCTAAACCGCCTCATTGCCAACCTCTTCACGGCCATCGCGGACGAAATGGGGATGGACTTTATCAACGCCGGCTCGACCACTTTCACGCGCGAAGATTTGGCAAAAGGCATCGAGCCAGACACCTGCTTTTACATACGGAATGTCGAGCGTGTCCGCGGTAAAAAGCGGCTTGATCTGACCGAAGACCCACCGCCGGATTTGGTCATCGAGATAGACATCACGCACCCCTCGCTCGACAAATTCCCAATCTTCGCCGGCCTCGGCGTGCCGGAGGTCTGGCGCTATCAAGGTCAGTCGCTGACCATCTTCAAACTCGAAAGCGGAAATTATATCGAGCAATCGTCGAGCGCCGCGCTGCCGGGTGTGACGGGCGAGGGTCTGACGCGGCTGATCTCCGACAGTCGGCGGACGAAGCGAACGGCATGGCTCCGTAGCATCCGCGAGTGGGCGCGCACGCTAAGGGCGGGAGAATTATAGACGCAACGCTAACTCGCCGGTCTTCTCGATGCGCTCCTTGACACGCGCGACGGGCAGATGCTTCAATACCTTGCAAACGTGGTGAGTTAAGGCGACTTGCGGCCACGTAAAATAAACCGCTAAACAGCTCGGCGCGTCTTTCCAAAGACTGACGAAAAAAAGGCTCTCGACGAAGAAGCCCCGCGTTGTTTGGCGCGGGGAATTTTTTTTGATATGGCTGTTAGCAATTAGCGATTAGCTTTTTGCTGATAGCTAACCGCTCACAGCTTTTTTATGACTGATTTTCTCAACACACTCAAAGAGCGCATCGTCATCTTCGACGGCGCGATGGGGACGAGTTTCCAGACGCAGAACCTGACGGTGGATGACTATGGCGGCGCGCAGTTCGAGGGCTGCCCCGAATATCTGCTGGTCAGTAAACCGTCGGCGGTCGAAAAGGTTCACGCCTCGTTCTTCGAGGTCGGTTGCGATGTGGTCGAGACCAATTCGTTCGGCGGCATCCCTTACGTGCTGGCCGAATACGGCATCGGGCACATGGCCTACGAGCTGAACGTCAAGGCCGCGCAACTCGCACGGCGCATCGCCTCTGATTATTCGACGAAAGACAGACCCCGCTGGGTCGCCGGTTCGATAGGGCCGGGGACGAAATCGCCGACGCTCGGGCACATCACTTATCAGGAGTTGAAGGCGGCTTACTTCGAGCAGGCGCGCGGCCTCGTTGACGGCGGCGTGGACGTGTTGATCGTCGAGACGTGTCAGGACTTGTTACAGACGAAGGGCACGCTCGCCGCCATCTTCGATTACTTCAAACAGATCAAGCGGCGTGTGCCGGTCATCGCGCAGGTAACTATCGAGCCGTGGGGGACGATGCTGCCGGGCACGGAGATCAGCGCGGCGCTGACGGCGCTCGAACCATTTCCGATTGATGTCATCGGCATGAACTGCGGCACGGGGCCGCGGAACATGACGGAGAGCATCCGCTATCTCTGCGAGAACGCACGGCTGCCCGTCTCCGTGCTGCCGAACGCGGGGCTGCCCGAAGTCAAAGACAACAAGATGCACTACGACGAGACGCCCGAAGCCTTCGTCGCGCAGATCGAACATTTTGCGAAAGACTTCGGGGTCAACGTCGTCGGCGGGTGCTGCGGGACGACGCCCGCGCACTTGCGAATGGTGGTCGAAAAGCTGTGGGGCCGCGCCCCCAAACCGCGCGACGCGCAGCCCACGCCGTCGTGTTCGTCAATCTATTTCCAGCAGCCTTACGTGCAGGACACCTCGTTTCTCATCGTCGGCGAGCGCGTCAACGCCAGCGGCTCGAAGAAGATGAGAGACCTGCTGGCGGCGGACAACTGGGACGGACTCGTCTCGCTCGCGCGCGAACAGGAGCGCGAGGGCGCGCACGTGCTCGACGTGAACGTGGATTACGTAGGTCGTGACGGCGAACGCGACATGCACGCGCTGGTGTCGCGCCTCGTCACCGATGTCAAAATCCCGCTCATGCTCGACTCGACCGAGTGGCAGAAGATGGAGGCCGGGCTGCAACACGCGGGCGGCAAGTGCATCCTCAATTCGACGAACTACGAAGACGGCGAGCCGCGCTTTAAGAAGTTGATCGAGTTGGCGCAAGAGTATGGCGCGGGCGTCGTCGTTGGAACGATTGACGAGCAGGGGATGGCGCGCGCGGCGGAGGATAAATTCCAGATCGCCAAACGCGCTTATGAACAGGCGACCGGAGAGCTTGGTCTCCCCGCGCACGACATCTTTTTCGACTCGCTCGCGCTGCCCATCTCGACCGGCATCGAAGAGGATCGCCGCAACGCCGCCGAGACCATCGCGTCTCTGAGGCGCATCAAACAGGAGTTGCCCGGCTGTTTCACCATCCTCGGCGTCTCGAACGTCTCGTTCGGCTTAAATCCCGCGTCGCGCGTCGTCTTAAACTCGGTCTTCCTGCACGACGCGGTCGAGGCCGGACTCGACGCGGCCATCGTCAACGCCAGCAAGATCGTTCCCTTGAACCGCATCGGCGAGCGCGAGCTGGAAGTCGCGCGCGAACTCATCTACGACCAGCGGAAATTCGAGGGCGACGTGTGCACTTACGACCCGTTGATCGAATTCACGAAGCTCTTCGAGGGCGTGACGACGAAGTCGGCGAAAGTGGACGTGAGCAGCCTTCCCGTCGAGGAGCGGTTGAAACGACACATCATTGACGGCGAGAAGATCGGGTTGGAAGACAACCTGAACCTCGCGCTCGAAAGCTATTCGGCGCTCGACATCATCAACGACATTCTGCTCGACGGCATGAAGACGGTCGGCGAGCTGTTCGGCAGCGGGCAGATGCAACTCCCGTTCGTTCTCCAGTCGGCGGAGGTGATGAAGACGGCGGTGCGCTTCCTCGAACCTTTCATGGAGAAGACGGGGGGCGCGACGGCGAAGGGGACGATGGTGCTGGCGACCGTCAAGGGCGACGTTCACGACATCGGCAAGAATCTCGTGGACATCATCCTCACGAATAACGGCTATCGCGTCATCAACCTCGGCATCAAGCAGCCGGTCGAAAACATCCTGAACGCCTTCGCGGAGCACGGCGCGGACGCCATCGGGATGTCGGGGCTGCTCGTCAAGTCCACGCTCATCATGCGCGAGAACCTCGAACTGATGAACGAGCGCGGGATCAGCGTGCCGGTCGTCCTCGGCGGCGCGGCGTTGACGAGACGCTACGTCGAAGAGGACTTGAAATCGCTCTACCACGGCGACCTGTTCTACGCGAAAGACGCCTTCGACGGCCTGCACCTGATGGATCAGTTCGCCGGAGGCGCGCGCGCCAAAGCAGCGGCGCGTGCGGGCGCGAACGGTTCAGGCGGCGAGAAGAGTGCGACGCAAGTGGAGGCGGGTGTTGAAGCGGGCGAGGCGGAGGAAGAACTCGTCGGCGAGGATGCCAAGCTCGGCATCCGCAAGCCCGCGCGACCACGCGGCGTGACTTCCATCGCGGGCGACACGACGCACACCGTCCGCTCGGACGTGAATCCGAATGCGCCGACGCCGCGCGCCCCGTTCTACGGCTCGCGCGTGGTTGAAGAGGTTGCGCTCGATGAAGTGTTCGCCTTCGTCAATGAAACCGCGCTGTTCAAGGGGCAGTGGCAGTTCAAGCAGGGGCGCAAGTCAGCGGAAGACTACAGCGCCTTTGTCGCGGAGAAAGTCCGGCCCGTCTACGACGAGTTGAAGGAGCGCTCGAAGCGTGAAGGGTTGTTGACTCCGCAAGTCGTCTACGGCTATTTCCCTTGCCAATCTTCAGGCAACGATCTCGTCATCTACCAAGACGACGAGCGCACGGAGCGGATGCGCTTCACCTTCCCGCGCCAGCCGGCGGGCAAGCGTCTCTGTCTCGCCGATTACTTCGCCTCCGTGGATTCGGGGCGCGTGGACGTGGTGGCGTTCCACCTCGTCACGGTGGGCCGCCGCGCGAGCGATTACGCGCACGAGCTTTTCAGTTCGGACAACTACGCCGACTATCTCTACTTTCATGGCCTCTCGGTCGAGAGCGCGGAGGCGCTCGCCGAACTCTGGCACCAGCGCATCCGTCAGGAACTCGGCATCGCCGGGCGCGACGCGCGAGAGATGGCGAAACTCTTTCATCAGGGTTATCAAGGCTCGCGCTTCAGCTTCGGCTACCCGGCCTGTCCGAACCTCGAAGATCAGACGCAGCTCTTCGAGTTGCTCGACCCGTCGCGTATTGATGTCGAGTTGAGCGAAGAGTTTCAGCTTGTGCCGGAGCAGTCAACCTCGGCGATTATCGTCCATCACGAAGAGGCGAAGTATTTTTCGATAGACTGAGCCTTTGCGGTTTATGCTTTCTTGAATTTCGGGTGAATAGGATTTCACCACAGAGACACAGAGGACACAGAGGGAGCACGGAGGCTTGGGTCTTCTCTGTGCATCCTCCGTGTCCTCTGTGTCTCTGTGGTGAACATCAACGTCCGACTTGCACAGGAGTGATTAAACCAACTCGCATATCATCGGGCTTCCGCCCTGCATCGCAACTTGGTATAAGATTTCCGGCAAAGACTCAGCGCACGGATGTTTCTTGAAGGGGAGGTGTCTTCCATGCCGTTCGTCATCTTCGCCGCGCCGTGGTTCTCCGATAACGCCGTGCGCTTTATCGAGGCAGCGGTCAGCCTGCCGGACGTGCGCGTCGCCGTCATCAGTCAGGACCCGCTCGAAAACGCCCCGCCGCATCTGCGAGATGGATTGGCCACCCATTGGCGAGTTGAAGACGTGTTCGACGCCGGGCAACTCGCCCACGCCGCCGGCTCTCTCTCCCAGCGTCTCGGCCCGATTCATCGTCTTTACGGCGCGTTCGAGCAGTTGCAGGTTCCGCTCGCCGAGGCGCGCGAACGTCTCGGCGTCGAGGGGATGTCGGTCGCGGCGGCAAATAACTTCCGCGACAAGGCGCGCATGAAAGCGGTGCTCCGCGAGGCGGGAGTGCCTTGCGCGCGATACCGGCTCATCTCAGACCCCGCGGAGGCGCGTCCTTTCGCGGACGAGGTCGGTTACCCGCTCGTCTTGAAGCCTCCGGCGGGCGCCGGGTCGCTGTCAACTTACCGCGTTGACAACGAAGAGGCGTTGGGTGATGCGCTGCGACTGTCGCCGCCGAGCGCGGAGCAGCCTATGTTGCTCGAAGAGTTCATCACGGGCGACGAGCATTCGTGCGAGACCATCTCCATCGGCGGGCGCGCGGTCTGGCACTCGCTCACCCACTACTATCCGACGCCGCTCGAAGTGCTGCGTCACCCGTGGATTCAGTGGTGCATCGTGCTGCCCAGAGAGGTTGACGCGCCGCAATACGACGACATCAGATATGCCGCGTCGCGCGCGCTCGAAGCGCTGGGGATGGAGACGGGACTAAGCCACATGGAGTGGTTCCGGCGGCGCGACGGGAGCGTCGCCATCTCCGAAGTAGGAGCGCGACCACCGGGCGCACAGATCACCACGCTCGTCTCGCGCGCCAATGATATTGATTTTCTGCAAGCGTGGGCGCGCGTGATGATCTACGGAGAGTTCGACCCGCCGGAACGGCGCTATGCCGCGGGCGCGGCTTTCCTCCGAGGTCAGGGGCGCGGGCAGGTGAAGGCGATTCACGGACTCGAAGAGGCGGCGCGCGAACTGGGTTCGCTCGTGGTTGACGTAAAGCTCCCACAGGTAGGACAGTCGCCGGCCAGCAGTTACGAAGGCGAAGGTTACGTCATCCTGCGTCACCCGGAAACGTCAGTTGTCGAAGACGCGCTGCTCCGGCTCATCTCACTCATCAAGGTGGAACTCGGCTGAAAAGAAGGATGAAGGATGAGGGATGAAGGATGAAAAAAAACTGACGATCCCGATTGGATATCTTTACTTCATCCCTCATCCTTCATCCTTCATCCTTTTAAGGAGTCGCTCATGTATGTCTTGATGCTCTCGCCGGGCTATCCGACGGAGATGCAGTATTTCACGCGCGGCCTCGCGCGGGTGGGCGCGCGCGTGCTTGGCGTGAGCGATCAGCCGGAGAGCGAGTTGCCGCTGGCCGCGCGCGCGCATCTCAACGCTTACCTGCGGGTTCCGTCGTTGCTGGACGAGGATGCGGTCATCGAGGCGGTGCGAAAGTGGACGGCGCTGGTGCGGGTGGAGCGTGTGGAATGTCTGTGGGAGCCGGGCGTGCTGCTCGCGGCGCGTCTCCGCGAGGCGTTGGGAGCGCCGGGGATGACGTTGGAAGAGTGCATCCCGTTCCGTAACAAAGATCGCATGAAGCAGGTGCTTGCCGCCGCCGGCATCCGCACGCCGCGTCACGAACTGGCGACGACCGCCGAAGGTTGCCGCGACGCCGCGCGGCGGATCGGTTTCCCCGTCATCCTCAAGCCGATAGACGGCGCGGGATCAGCCGACACGCACCGCGTGGGCGACGAGGCGGAGCTTGAAGCCGCCCTGTCGTTGATGGGACATGTGGACGAAGTGAACGTCGAGGAGTTTGTCGAGGGCGAGGAGTACACTTTTGACACGGTCTGTGTCGAGGGCCGTATCGTCTATCACAGCATCTCGTGGTATCGCCCGCGCCCGCTCGTCGCACGCACGGTGGAGTGGGTCAGCCCGCAAATTGTAATGTTGCGCGATGTGGATGCCGATGAGTTAAGGGGCGGATGCGAGATGGGGCGCGCGGTCTTGCGGGCGCTCAACTTTCGCACCGGGTTCACGCACATGGAGTGGTACAAAAAGGCGGACGGCGAAATCGTCTTCGGCGAGATCGGGGCGCGTCCGCCCGGCGCGCGCTCCGTGGACGTGATGAACTACGCTTCGGATATAGACCTCTTTAAAGGCTGGGCCGAAGCGGTCGTCCACGGAAAATTCTCTCAGCCCATCGAGCGCCGCCACAACGCCGTCATCATCTTCAAGCGGGCGCAAGGCTCCGGGCATATCCGCTGCATCGAGGGGCTGGAAAGAATCCTCTCGCATTTCGGCGAGCACGTGGCGTGCATTGATCTGCTTGCGGTCGGCGAGCACCGGCGCAACTGGGTCCAGACGCTCATCTCGGATGGATACTTGATTGTGCGACATCCGAGCCTTCAGCGGTCTTTGGAAATGGCCGATGCCGTCGGCACTGATTTGCAACTCTACGCGGGCTGAAATGGCAAGCTCCGGCGGGGGCGCGTTGCACACGTTCAAGGTAAGATAGAACGGTCTGGCCGTTGGCGCGCAACATGAGTGACGCAACTGAAGTGGACTAATCACGGATCAATGACAACATCAACGAACACGGGGACTCATCAGGAGACAGCCGAATCGGGAATCAGTTCCGACGCTCGGACCGCGCCGGATATGTTGGCGGGCGGGAGTAGGTACCAGCGCCACAAGGGTTTTCATTCGGAGTTTCTTGCCAAAGACAGGGACATCATCATCTATCTGCCGCCCGGCTACGAAGACGACGAAGCCCGGCGCTATCCCGTCCTCTATCTGCAAGACGGACAGAACCTGTTCGACGGCGAGACCGCCTTCATCTACGGTCAACACTGGCGCGTGGGCGAGACCGCCGACGACCTCATCCACGCGGGCGCGGTCGAGCCGCTCATCATCGTCGGCATCTACAACGCCGGTGAGAAACGGATTGACGAATACACGCCGACGGAAGACCGGCGCAGCAAGGTCGGCGGGAATGCCGACCGCTACGGGCGCTTTCTGGTCGAAGAACTCAAGCCCTTCATTGATGCTCGCTATCGCACACAGACCGACGCCGCGAACACCGGCCTCGGCGGCTCAAGTTTGGGCGGCTTGGTCTCGCTCCATCTGGGGATCAAGCACCCGCGGGTGTTTGGCAAACTCGCGGTGCTGTCGCCCTCGATCTGGTGGGATCGGAGAGTGATTCTGCATAAGGTGCGGACGTTGGAGTCGAAGGCTGAGGTGCGAATCTGGATTGACGTAGGGACGGAGGAGGGAAATAACGCGGTGAAGGATGCCGCCATGTTGCGTGACGCTCTCGTGGTGCGCGGCTGGACGCCCGACGTGGACTTGAAGTACTTCGAGGCGGTCGGCGCGCAACATAACGAGTTGGCGTGGGCCGAGCGCGTCGGGCCGGTTCTCAAGTTCCTTTTTCCCGCTGAACAGAGTTGATGGGCGGACTGGAAACAGCACCGAACGGTTTGGCTTCCGACGACTCGCCGGGGCTTGCCATCGAGCCGGCGCGCGAAGAGTTGGCGGTGCTCTCGCGCACGGAGCGCTGTGCCTTTCGCCTCACGCGAGCGATGAACCGCGGCGCCTCGAAACGCTTCTGGACTTTCTGCCAGAGCACAATCGGAGCGGGCTGGATTCATCTTGCGACCTACAACCTGCTGCGTGTGTACGGGCTGGAAAATATCGAGCAGGCATCGCACGAAAGACCGCTCATACTGGCCGCCAACCACCGTTCATTCTTCGATATGTACACCGTCTCCAGCGTTCTCTTCCGACGGACGCGATGGCGGAAAAAACTTTTCTTCCCCGTCCGTGGACGATTCTTCTACGACTCGGTGTTGGGACTGCTCGTCAACTGTATGATGGGCTGGTGGTCAATGTTCCCGCCGTTCTTCACGGGCGGCGAAAATCCGATGCCGGAGAAGCGCGAGTTCGACAAGTTTTCGATGCGTCTCTTAACGGAACTGTGCCGCGCGGGCGCGGGCAACATCATCGGCTTTCATCCCGAAGGCACGCGCAACAAGTCCGCCGACCCGTACAGCTTTCTTCGCCCGCAGCCCGGCCTCGGCAAACTCGTCAAGGAAACGCGCCCGCAGGTAGTCCCCGTCTTTATCGCCGGCCTCGGCAACGACCTCGTCAAACAGGTGCTCGGCAACTGGCGCGGCGGTGAACCCGTTCGTATTCACTTCGGAGCGCCGCTCGACCTCTCGGAATTTTATCTCAAGCGAGATCACGTGCGGACTTACAAGGAGATCGGCGAATTCGTGATGAGCAAAATCGCCGAACTCGGCGAGCAGGACAGGGCTTTGCAGGCGCTCGAAGCGAAAAAGGAATCCATCACAACCTCTTCATCAACTTTCCGCACTGACTCTTGAACGCGAATCGAAAATGGCGCTGCCCCTCATCATCGTCAATCCCGCTTCCGCTGACGGCGCGACCGGCGCGGCGTGGCCGGGCATCGCCAGCGACGTTCGACGACACTTCGGGCCGTTCACCTGCGTCTTCACCGAAGGAAGCGGCGAAGCCGTTCACCTCGCGCGGCGCGAAGCCGATGCGGGGCGACGTTTCATCATCGCCTGCGGGGGCGACGGGACAATCTCGGAGGTGGCGAACGGCATCCTGCTCTCCGGACGGGACACGGAGTTAGGGATTCTGCCGAGCGGGACGGGCGGAGATTTCCGGCGCACACTCGACATCCCTTCGCGCGCGGGCGACGCCGCGCGCGCGTTGCGCGAGGGACGGACGCGCCGGATGGACATCGGGCGTGTGACTTTCACGGGTCGCGGCGGCGAGAACGAGTCGAGATTTTTTTTGAACGTCGCCTCGTTCGGCATGGGCGGCGCGGTCATCAAGCGCGTGAAGGAGAAGGCGGGGATGCCTCGCGGCGGCGGTCGCGTCCTCGGCGGGAAACTTTCTTTCGCCGCGGCGACGCTGGGAGCCGCGCTCGATTATGAGAATGCGGTCGTGGCGGTCGGGCTGGACGGGCAGCCGGAGCGGCGTCTGACGGTCACCAACTTCTGCGTGGCGAACGCGCGTTACTTTGGCGGCGGCATGAAGATCGCCCCGGAGGCGAGTCTCGATGACGGTCTCTTTGATGTCGTCGCCATTGGCGACATGGACAGGCTGACCGTTCTCACGAATTCCTACCGCATCTATCTCGGCACGCACTTGGGAATGCGCGACGTTCACCACGCACGTGTAAAGATCGTCACAGCGCGATCCGGGAATGGTGAAGATGTCGAGTTGGAGGTTGATGGAGAACTGGCCGGGAAATTACCGGCGACGTTTGAAATCCTACCGGGCGCGTTGAAGATTCGCGGCGCTTCGGATTGAACGCGGAGAGCGCGGAAAAGATGCAAGTCACTCTCGGCATCTCCTCCGCGCTCTCCTCCGCGCTCTCCGCGTTGAAACTAACTTTCGTTATACACGACGAAGCCGGCAAATATAGCGTTTGCAATTGCGTGCGACCGTTTAGAGGCGGGCAATGCCCGCCGGTGCGACTTGAACCGGCGGGCATTGCCCGCCTCTAAACGGTGGTCGGTTGGTCGCACTCATTTGCAAACCGATGTAAGCGTCTCACCCCGTGTTCCTGAAAGCGCCGCTCCCAAGAAAATTCTCGCGGACATAGTTGACCGTTTCGAGCAGCGTCTCCTGCGGGTCGCGCGGCGAGAAGCCGAGTTCGCGCCGCGCCTTCGAGGCGTCCACGTACCAGAAGTGATCGGCCATTTCAATCTCGGAAGGCTCGACCGGCGAGGCGAGCTTCCAGCGGCGATAGAGTGTGTTCAGGCCGCGCGCGCCGGTGACGGCAAGCTTCGAGGGAAGCGTGAGCCGCGGGGCGGCAACTTTGGTCAGGCGTTCGAGCCGCCCGAAGAACTCGCTGAAAGTCCAGTTGACCGCGCCGAGTAGATAGCGCTCGCCGTCTCTGCCGTTTTGCATGGCGGCGAAAAATGCTCGCGCCGCGTCGCGCGCGTCAACGAAGCTCAAGCCGCCGTTCGGGGTGGTCAGAATCTTGCGCGCGAGAAAGTCGAGGATGACTTTCGTCGAACTCAGGCGCTCGTCGCCGGGGCCGAGCAACAGGCTCGGATTGACGATGACGAGGCGCAAGCCTTTCCCAGAAAAATGCTCACGCGCGACGCGCTCCTGATAGAGTTTGCTCGCGTAGTAAGGCCAGCGCGAGATGATGTCAACGGGGGCCGGCCACTCTTCATCCGCCACCGCGTCGCCCGTCTCGGCGACGGCCACCGTGCCGCTCGTCGAAGCCATGACGATGGACTTCACACCGGCGTTACGCGCCGCCGCGCAGAGCAGCCGCGTGCCATCCACGTGGATGGAATACATCAGGTGCGCGTCTTCCTTGACGCGCGAGACGCGGCCCGCGAGATGATAAATCTCCGCTACGCCTTCGACCGCGCGAGCCACATCCTCGGAAGAAGTGATCGAACCCGCGACGACTTCGACGCCTAGCTCTTCAGCCCACGACGGCGCGGAGGTCGCCATCACGCGGAGGTTCTTGACACCTTCGCTGACCAGCAATCTGACCAGATGCGAGCCGAGAAAGCCCGTCCCGCCCGTGACGAGTGTGACTGGCTGTTTCCTCTTCGCCACGGCAGTCGTCTTCGACGCGACAGACTTCGGGGACTTCGCCGCCGGCTTACGTTTGGGTTGTTTCTTTATCGTCGCCATGTGTTAGGGGACAGCGGCAAACGCCCGCGGTTTATCAAGCACGGTCACTGCCTATTGCAGCCTGCAAGAAGAGTCAGCCCCGGAGGGGCGAAATGTTTGTAGAACCCGACGGCCAATCATAACCCAGCTCCGGAGGAGCGGAATGTCAGATACATTCCGCTCCTCCGGAGCTATGAGAAAAACAGTATTGCGCTTACTACAAACATATCGCCCCTAACGGGGCTTCCCCATGGGTTTGCTCAATCACCCGTCGTCGCCATCTCGCCGGCATCGCTCGCTTCCTCATGGTTGGCCCGGCGCTCGGCCTTCCAGCGGCGGCGCAAACCGGTGGCGTCGAAGGCGTGGCGCGTGCCGTCGCGCAGGTTCTCGATCTCGTGTCGCACGAGCGCGGCGACGAGGCGATAAGCTTCGGACTTCGGCATCCCGCGCGTCAGGTCTTCGAGTTCTTCGGGCGGGAGGAAACGACCGATGCGGGCGCCGACCTCACGGTCTTTGAGGATTTTCGAGCCTTTGGGAAATGCTTCGTAAGTGCCGTGGATATAGATGGGCAGGATGCCGGTGCGCGTCGAGAGCGCGAGATAGGCGAAGCCGGACTTGAACTCCGCCATCTCGCCAGTCATCGAGCGCGTGCCTTCGGGGAAGACGAGCGCCGTGTGGCCGCGTTCGAGGAACGAGCGTGCATGGCGAAGCGACTGCCGCAAGCTTCCCGAACGCTCGATGGGGACGAGGTTCGTGAAGTTGTTCATATAGGCGCGCTTGTACTTGTTGTCGAAGAAGTAGTCGGCGGCGGCGAGCGCCACCATGTCGCGCCCGTACTCGCCGAGGGCGTTCTTGACCAGCCCGATGTCGAGGTGCGAGGCGTGGTTCGACGCCGCGATGAAGTTGGTGTGGACGGGAATGTTAGAACGCCCCTCGATGTCGGCGTGCAGGAAACGGTCGTAGAAGATGCTCTGCACCACGTCCAGACCACGATTGCCGAGCGTGCGCGCAATCGTGGGGACGTGAATCTCCTCGTCGGCTTCGCGCTGCGCCGCTTCGGCCCGCGCCTCCGCCACACGCTTCTGCGCCGCGGTCGCGCGCCGCTTGACGACCGTCTGTAGCTCGCGCACCACCTGCACTTCGTTCAAGGTGTCGGGCGAAAGCAAAGTCCCGCCAGTCTGCTCGATGGCCGAGGCCAGTTCGACGAACATCAGGCTGTCGAAACCGAGGTCGCTCATGCGCGTGTCGAGCGAGACCTGCGCGCGGGGCCGGTTCGAGACGTGCGCGACAAGGTCTATCAGCCACGCCGTTTCGCCGCCGCTATCGCGGGCGGAGCTGCTCTCCTTGATGCCCTCCCGCGCACGCTCCTCGATCTTCTCGATGATCTCGACTACTTCGCGCCGTTTGACCTTGCGGGTCGCCGTGCGCGGCAGTTCGTCGTCGGTGATGTGAAGCGCCTTGACGCGCTTGAAGAAGGGCAGCGCGGATGATACGTCGCGGAAGTGCTGCTCGATCTTACGCCGCGTCTCTTCGCGTGAGAGACTGATGTCGTACCCGTAGTCGGGGACGACGAGGCACGCGACCCGCTCGCCCTGCTGGTCGGGCAACCCGACGACGCCCAGTTCCTTGATGTACGGCGAATCCTTGTACAACTCTTCGATCTCATCCGGGTAGACGTTCTTGCCGTTCGAGTCAACGATGATCTCCTTCGAGCGACCGACGAGATAGAGGTTGCCGTCTTCGTCGAGTCGTCCGAGGTCGCCCGTGTGGAGCCAGCGATTGACGAGCGCCGCCTGCGTCGCGCCTTCGTTTTGATAGTAGCCGAGCATCACGTTCGCGCCGCGCGCGATGACCTCGCCGATGCCGGTCGCGTCCGGCGCGGCAATCTTGATCTCGACGCCGGGCAGAGATTTGCCGACGCTCGTTTCGACCAGCTTGTTCTGCGGGCGCGTCACGGTCAGCACGGGCGAAGCTTCCGTCAGCCCGTAACCTTCGAGAATCGTGAAGCCGAGGCCGTGCATGTCGCGCTTGATCTTCTCATCGAGCGCGGAGCCGCCGCTGATGAGATAGCGGATGCGGCCACCCATCCCGGCGTGGATGGGGCGAAAGACGATCTGGCCGAGGTTGAGCGGCGTGCGGTCGCGCAGCCAACTGTTCGCGCGCATCATCAATTCGGCGGCCTGCCCGACTCGCTTTCCATTCTCGTTCAGCCGATTCATGATGCGGCGATGCAGCATCTCCCACAGCGCGGGCACGCCGACCAGACCCGTGACGTGGCCGTTCTTGATGGCGCGCGAAAGTTCCTCGCCGTTGAGTTCCGACAGGTAGGTGATCTGCGTCCCACGGCTGAACGGCGTCAGGAAGCCGGTCGAGAACTCGAAGGTGTGGTGGAGCGGGAGCACGGAGAGCACGCCGTCGCCCGTGTCCATGTCGAACACGGACGAGAGCATCGAGACCATGTTCGACAGATTCTTGTGCGAGAGCATGACGCCCTTCGGCGCCCCGGTCGTCCCCGAAGTGAAGATGAGCGACGCAACGCTCTGCGCCTGCACCCGCTGCGGCAGGAGCGCGATGCGCTGGTCTTCAGTCGCCTCGTCGGTTAGCTCGAAGATTTCTTCGTAGCGCCAGAGATGTGTTTCGCCAAGTCCCGCCGCGCGCAACGCAGCGGCCAGATCAGCGCGTTCTTCATCAACCTTCCGGCTGACAATGACCCCGACCGCGCCGCTGGCGCGAACGAAATTGACAAGCTCTTCCGTAGTGCTTTCGTGGTCTACGGGGACGCACGTCGCGCCCGCCTTCAAGACGCCGAAATAGCTGATGCCCCATTCGGGGGCGTTCTGGCTGGCTAAGAGAATGCGGTCGCCGGGGCGCACTCCGTGGCCGGCGAGGAAGGCGGCGGCGCGCGTCGCCAACTCCTTCAGGTCGGCGTAGGTGTACTGCTCTTTCTGCCCATCGCGCTCGATCCGCATGGCGACGCGGGTGGCGAAGCGATTCGTCGAGGTCTCGAACAACTCCAGCAGGTCGCGGTAGGTGTAGACGCGCTTTGGCTGCGCGCGCATGTCCTCTTCGAGCTTGGGAAAGACCCACTTCTTCAGGCCGGGGAAGTGGACGTTCATCCAGTAGTCGTACCAGTCGAACTTCTCCGGGTTCCATTGCAAAAGCGCCTGCTCGTCCTTGCGGATGCGCGCAAAGAGCGAGCGCACGTTGTCGGCGCGGAAGATATAAGAGTTCTCAATCGTAAAGGGGCGGAACAACTCGAACGCCTCTTTCGTCTCGCGCGTCAACTCTTCGACGCGCTCGACGGACGACTTCGCCATGTCGACGATATCCGTCAATCTTCCGCCGCCCCAACGCGGCCTCGCCCAATCGAGCGCGCCCGCGACCTTTTTCGCCGCCGCGTGGATCATCGGCGTCGAAGTGGCGTCGAAGCGCGCGGGGCCGACCGTCTTGGCCTCCATGCGGCCCGCCAGTTCGTTGAGGAGCTTGAAGCCCGTCTCCTTCTCCTGAAAATGTTTTCGTTTGAAGAGACCGACCAGCCCGACGATGCGCTCCATATTGTTCGGGTTGCTGTCGCCGGTCGCGGCCTGATAGACGAGACGCGGCTCGCGCGCGCACGCCTCCGCCGCGACCGCGAGCATCACGGCGGCGACTTGGTCAACGGGCGTGATGTCGAGAATAAGTTTGTCGTTCGCGGGGATGACCGTCTGCCCCTTGAAGATAATGAAGATGAGCGGCGCGGTCGTCGTAAAGCCTTCGTTCCAACCGGGGAACGGAAATTTGATCGCCGACTCGACGATGGACGGGCGGACGATGGAGCAGATCATCTCCTTTTCGGCGGCGACGAGTTGCTCGCCGAGGCTCTTGGTGTAGGTGTAGATGTTCGGCCAGCCCCAGAAGGCGGCGCGTTCGACGCCGAGTTCGGTAAGGCGCTCGCGCGTCCAGATTTTCCGCTCGCGCGCGACCGCGAGGCCCATTGCGTCGAGGTCGTCCGCGTTGCGCCCTTCTTCGATCAAACGTTTGCGCGCGTTCTCGCGGAAGCGCGCGGCCTGCATCGCGTCGCGCGCCTCTTCGCGCACGCGCTCGGCGAGTTTGGCGCAGTCGCGTATCTCCTGTTCGACCGAGAACTCAACGCCCGGTAGCTCCGTGCGGCGCGGGAAGTAGCCGATGACGGGGTCGCTCTCCCACACCGGGCCGGAGCGATTGCCCGCGACGAAGCAGGTCGAGACATGGACGAGCGCCGGGCGCTTCATCCTCCGCGCGAAGGCGATGACGTTCTGCGTGCCGACGACGTTGGTGCGGAGCGCGCTTTCGAGCGTCGGGTTGAAGGTGACGTTGCCCGCGCTGTTGATGAGCACGTCAATGTCTTCGGCGACCTGTTGCGCTTCCTCCTCCGTAAAGCCGAGATTCGCCTCCGCGATGTCGCCGTTGACGAGCCGCACCTTGTCGCGGATGAAGCCCTCGAAAGCATCTCCATACCGCTCGCGCAGAGGGTCAAAGGGCGGCGCGGTGATGACGTTGTTCCAGAAGCGCGTCTCCGACTCCTCCTTCGACCGCGCGCGCACCGTCACGTACACCTTCCCCACACCGGGGAAGCGGTGGAGCAACATGCTCAACGTGACCTTGCCGAGAAAACCGGTCGCGCCGATGATGAAGATGTTGCGGTCTTTGAAAACCTCTGTCGGAGATAGCTTCATGGTCTCTTCTGCGATGAAAGCGAACTACTTTTTGACGGCGGCGAAGAGCTTCGATAGATCGAGCATGAATCCCGGCAGTAAATCGCCGCCGTCGAGCGTCTCCTGCTCGCTATAGATATGCACGTCCAACGGCGAGGCATAAACCGCGACGGTGCGCCGCTTCGGGTTAAAGACCCATACCGCCCGCGAACCGGCGGCGAAGTAGAGGGCGATCTTCTCGTCAATCTCCTGAACCGTATTGCCCGGGCTTAGAACTTCCACTGCCAGATCGGGGGCGAACGAAAAAAACTTCTCTAAAGTCTCAACCGTTGCCAGTCGCTCGCGGCTGACGAAAGCCGCATCCGCGCCGAGGACCGTATCAGGCTCGGTTTCGACGAGAAAGCCGGTCTCGGCCCCAAAGACTTCGCCCAACTCGTGCTCTTCTACAAAGCTCCCTAACTTGACAGTGAGGCGACCGCAAATCACGCCGTGAAGCGGCTTGGTCGGGGACATTGTTTTCAACTCTCCTCTGATAAGCTCGTAACGATGGTCGCTTCCATTCACATGAGTGGGCAACGCAAGCAACTCGTCGGCGGTCATCAGCTTGGTCTCTGTACTGCTCATAATAAAATTCCTAACCCGCGCTTAGTTTAACTCATATCACAAATCGCGATCACCGGCTGGTGCAGCATTGTAATCTCGGCGGAGCGCCCGACGATAGAGCGGGCCTGCGCGATGGCCTCGGTCAGGTTGTCGGCGCGGTCCCAACCGAGTATCGCCGGGACGTGCGCGTTCTCGGCTCCGGCGGCAATGACGCGCCCGACGTGTTTGCGACCGTTCTCGCCCCAGTACCACATATAGAAGGGGTGCGCGCCGTGGTAAGCGTGGCCGCGCCGGTACATCTCGATGTAGCTGGGGTTGTTGGCGAACTCGCGTTCGTACTTTTCGCGGAGCGTGAAAGAGTCGCGCGTCTCCGGGAGCAGACGGTTGAAGAACTCGATGTAGCTCGGATGCTGGACGTGGTTGAACTCGTCGTAGCACGGATGATGGAGGATGAGCACGCCGCCCTTCTTCAGGAGCGGCTTGTTGCGGTACATGTTGAAGTGATAGCCGAGCGCCATCACTTGAACGAGCAGCGGGTTCAACGCCGAGTAGACGTTGTAGGGCGAAATCTCAGGGATCGGGCAGATGAGAATGTCGCACTGCCCGTTGACGGGGACGGCATACTGCTGCATGGACTTTTCGATGATGCGGTCGTGGACGGGTTCGGTGCGGCCCGCCTCGACGGCGATCATCTCATAGTCGGCGGTGAGCGCGTCGTACATCTTCCGCTTCGCCGTGCGCGGCATCTTCGACATCGTGAAGCGCATGGCCTCGTACTTCATGCGGTCGTAGGCCGAGAAGTTGTCTTCATTTTTCGTCAGAAAACTCATCTCGCCGGCGAACATGCGGTTGTTGACGGTCGTCTCGATGTGGAAGACGTTGAGGTGTTCATCCACGAGCTTGCCGAGACGGTTGATCTTGCGCGTCAACTCCGAGTTGGCCGGGTCCATATAGCTGTCGGAGTCGAGGATGGTCTGCGGCTCGTGGTGCGGGCGCAGCGATTCGTAGTCGCACAGACCGACGGCGACGGACTTGTGGCCGCCGTTCATCGGTACGAGGTTGAAGTTGACGTAAATCAAAAGGTCGCTCTCGGCGGCGCGGCGGTTGAGGCTGAGTTTCTCTTTGTGGCGCGTCTCGCCAATGATGACCATGCCTTCGGGGTCTTCGGCATCGTGGTTGTAGAGGCGTTCGGGCCAGAACTCGTCGAAGACGCGTTGGCCCACCATCCGCTTGATCTCCCATTCGGTCATCCGCCGGTGGAGCGAGATGGCGATGATGAGGTGCACGTCGTCCACGCCGTTGGCGTGCAGGAGGTCGAGCAGGACTTCGAGCACCGTCTGCCGGAGGTCGGGCGTCTTCATCGGCGGGAGCGGCATCGAGAGGTCGTCAATGGCGACCGTCACCTTCATCCCCGGCTGGAGCTGCGCGTAGAGCGGCTCGCAGTCGTGCGGGTGGTTCAGCGCGTAACGAATCGCGGCCTCGCGGTTCGGCAAGCCTTTGATCGGCGCGTTCGGGTAGATGACGCGCGTCCCGACCGGCAGGTCTTCGAGCAGGAAGTCCATTCCTGAAGCGATGATGCGCGGCGCGCTGTCGCGGTCAATGTAGACGACGGATTCGTGGACTTTGCGTCGGAGTTGTAAGCTCATAGTTTAGGACTGAGGACTGAGGACTGAGAACTGAGTAAGAGCTTCGATTCTTTACTCAGTCTTCAGTCATTATCACTTCAGGTTCAGTATCGGCCAGTCATGGTGCAGCGCCGTCTGCCGCAGCCGCATGTCGGGGTTGACCGCCGCCGGGTGCCCGACGAGCGAGAGCATGGGCAGGTCGCTCATGCTGTCGCTGTAGGCGAAAGAGTCGTTCAGGTTGATCTTCTCGCGTTCGGCGAAGGCGCGTATCCACGAAGCTTTGGTCGCCGACGCGAGGACGGGCGGCAGGAGCCTGCCGGTCGCCACGCCGTTGACGAATTCGAGGTGGTTGGCGGCATAGTCCTCAATGCCGAGGAAATCCATCAGGGGCTTGACCGACATGTCGAGCGCGCCGGTGACGACGACCTGCCGGAGGCCGAGGCTCTTCGATTTTTCAATCAACTCGAAAGCGCCGGGAAAGACTCCGGGTTTGAGGACTTTTTCGAACAGCTCGTCGGCGAAGTAGCGCAGACGGTCTTCCGTCTCGCCCTTGTAGCGTTTGAAGAAGAGGTCGTTGAAGAAGATGCGGCTGTACTGGTCAGCGGCGGCGAAGAGGGGGATGCTGACGAGCGTCGAGGCGCTCTTGCGGAAACTGCGGAGCAGCCCCTGCTGGTTCCGCGCGTAGAAGCCGAGCGTGTGCACCAGATTGGTGCTGACCAGCGTCCCTTCGAGGTCGTAGAATGCGGCTGCCGCCAAAGCAGTCCTCCAAAACTCAACAGGGCCGAAGCCCTCGATGATGTGCGAACGAAAAAAGCGTTTCCGAAATGCGGGTGAAAAACTATAACCCATTATCCCCCATTTTTGTAAGTTGAGGGTGCTATACTTTCCTCGCTCTCGTGCGGTAAACCTTGAAATAATGAGGGTAAATACTTTGGCACCGGCACGCCCCCGCTTCAGTTCAGGCGTCACTTTGTGCGTCTCCGCGCTTCTCGGTTTCACCTTCGGCGCGTGCTCAAAGCCGCCTGAAGCGCCCACGCCCGCGCCGCGGACGGCCACAGTGTCGGAGTTGATCGCGCAGGCCGAGACTCTATACGCGCAGCGCGCGTCGCTTGAACGCGCGCGTGAGGCCGTCGCGGTCATGCGCCGTGCGCGGGCCGCGGATGCCGGGAATTACGAAGCGGCGTGGAGACTGTCGAAGTTCAACTACTATCTCGGCGAGTATGGCAAGGACGAGCGCCTGCGGACGGAGGCTTTCCGGGAAGGCATCGTGGCGGGGGAGAACGCCGTCAATCTCGATCCGAACAGGCCGGAGGGTCACTTCTGGCTCGGCGCGAACTTTGGCGGGCGCGCGAAGCTACAAGGTCCGATCTATGCGCTTTCGTCAGTGCCGGACATCCGCCGCGAGATGGAGACGGTCGTCAAACTCGACGAGGGGTTTCAGGGCGGGAGCGCGTACATGGCGCTGGGGCAGATTGAGCTTGAGTTGGGAATTCTCGGCGGCGACCCGAAGCGCGCGGTCGAGTATCTCGAAAAGGGTCTGCGCTTCGGCGAGTCGAACTCGGTGCTGCGGCTCCGCCTCGCGGAGGCTTACCTCGCGGTAAAGCGTAACGAGGACGCGCGGCGGCAGTTGGAAGCAGTCCTGAAGTTGGCGCCCAGCCCGGAGTACGCGGAGGAGCACAGGCAGGCGGTCGAGGCGGCGCGCAAAATACTGAAAACGAGACTGTGACGAGCGTCAATCGAAGTGCGGCGACGAACCGCTCACGCGCGCGGAGATTGAGAGATTTTCTCCTCAGCCTCTTCTGTTTCTGCTTGATTGGCCTGCAATTCCTCCTGCTGGCCTTCCGCCGCCGGTTCGTAATTAAGTTTGATATAGACCGGAAAATGATCCGAGCCGAAATAAGCGAGCCGTCTGAAATCCATTAGTCGGAAGTGGTTTGAATGGAAGAAGTGATCCAAAGGGAATCTGATGAAGGGATACTTTGCGTGAAAGGTATGATAAAAGCCACGACCGATACGCGGGTCCAACAGGCCGCTGATATCTTGAAATAAGTAGTTTGTTCTCGACCACGCCACATCATTCAAATCACCTAATACCACGACGGGAGTTTTTAGTTTCTTGGTCTCTTTCCCGACGATGAGTAGTTCCACATCCCGCTCGGTAGACCTTTCATCCTCGGTCGGAAATGGCGGTCGCGGATGTAGGCAACGCAGTTCGATTTCTTTCCCCGAAGAGAGTCTGACTCGCGCGTGAATCGAGGGCACGTCGTCCTGCACTAGAAACTTGATCTCCGGATTCAGTAATTCAAGTTTTGAGTAAAGGAGCATCCCATACGTGTTTTCTTGAGGTTGCTGAACGGTATGCGGGTGCGTCCGTTCGAATTCCTGAAGCTGCTCCTGCCACCATACATTTGTTTCTACGGTCAGAATGATATCGGGGTCGGCTTCGCTAATAATTTCCTTCAACTTCGCTACGTTGCGGTTATCCATGAGCACGTTTGCAAATAATAAGCTGAAGCCCGAATCGCTCCCGGCCTGCTCGCTCTGCTGCACTTGCTTGCGAGAAAGAGGCGTGTACGGATACATCATATAGCTCTGATAAAACAGGCATGACGATAAGGCGATTAGAAACAGGTTTTCGGCCAGACCGGAATCCCATTCGAATATGAGGTAGATGGCTAAAGTGGCTAAAAGAAGAGCGGTAATCTGTAAACGAGGGAAATCGAAAATCCTAATCCACCACGCATCCTTTCGTACTAATGGGAGCACGGTGGCCGCTATCATCAGAGAACCGATAACAATCAATGTGATCTTCACTGGTTGCCTTTCCGCGTTCTACATTGCGTTCGATAGACTCTCGCATTCGACTTGGAAGCTCGACTTTGAGATTGTTCGTTAAGGGGTAAGCTGCGATTGCATCCGTACCACCTTAGCCGCCAAGTCAAAGAAGCACGATGAGCGGTTGCCGGCAGTTCATGCGGAGGCAAAGATACCAGATTTACGCGTTGAAAAAAGTTGACTCGACGACGGCGCGCTGGCGTCAGCAACCGGATGTGATTCTATCCTTCTTGACCGGCGCGGGATGAGAAAGCTAAAAAGCCGCGCTCTCAATGCGTCGCTCTGTAACATCTAATCGCTCTTAGCGGATAAGAATATTTTCTCCGTCTACGGCACGGACACGGAGCATCACATGACAAAAGTAAGCAACCGCGAGACGAAACATATCCTGTTGACCGGGGCGACAGGATATGTCGGCGGGCGACTGTTGAAGGAACTGGAAAAAGAAGGGCATCGAGTTCGCTGCTTAACGCGCCGCCCGGAAAATTTAATAAGCCGAACTGCCGAGGGCACTGAAGTCGTTAAAGGTGACGTGCTCGATGCTGAGAGTCTGAAATCCGCGTTTGAAAACATCGAGGTCGCTTATTATCTTGTGCACTCGATGGGTTCCGAAGGAGCATTTGAGGAGCAAGATCGTCAGGCCGCCACCAACTTTTCAAATGCCGCCCGAAAGGGTTCCGTTCAGCGTATCATTTATCTGGGAGGGTTGAGCAGCGAGCAGCAAACGCTATCCACGCATCTGCGTAGTCGCTTGGAAGTCGGGCGCATACTTCGTGAATCGGGTGTGCCTACCATCGAACTGCAAGCTTCCATCATCATTGGCTCCGGCAGCCTGTCGTTTGAATTGATCCGCAACCTTGTCGAGCGCCTTCCGGTGATGGTGGCCCCCAAATGGGTTCGCATCAAAGCCCAGCCTATTTTCATTGATGATGTTTTGCGCTACCTCATCCGGGCGATAGATGCGCCTCTGGAACAGAGCCGCATCTATGAGATCGGCGGCGCGGACGTGACTTCCTACAGCGGGATCATGGAAGAGTACGGGCGCCAGCGTGGGCTGAAGCGACTGATGCTTCCGGTGCCGTTCTTGACGCCGTGGCTTTCGAGCTTGTGGTTAAACCTGATTACGCCCGTCTACGCTCGCATCGGTCGGAAACTCATTGACAGCATCCGCCACCCGACGGTCGTGAAAAACGAAGAGGCTTTAAAAGATTTCGATTTTCGACCCATCGGTATTCGAGAAGCGATATCTAAAGTTTTACAAAAAGAGGAGCAACACTCGAACGAAACGCGTTGGTCCGACTCTTTATCTTCCGCTGGCCCCGTCCGTTCATGGGGCGGGGTGCAATTCGGGAACCGGATCGTGGAGCATCGCAGTTTGCTGGTAAAGACGACTCCGGATAAAGCTTTTATGCCGATCCAAGTCATCGGCGGTGATAACGGCTGGTATTACGGAAACTGGCTGTGGCGCTTACGTGGGTTGATTGATTATCTGTTCGGCGGCGTTGGATTGCGCCGCGGCAGGCGCGACCCCGAAAGGCTACGGGTGGGTGAGTCGGTAGACTTCTGGCGGGTGGAAGAGTACGAGCCGAACAAACGTTTACGGCTTTTCGCCGAAATGAAGCTGCCCGGTCGTGCGTGGCTGGAGTTTGAAGTGAAACCGGGTGAGAAGGGCACGGAGATTCATCAAACTGCCATCTTCGACCCGCTCGGTTCATTAGGACAGCTATACTGGTATCTTCTTTATCCGTTACATAAACGAATCTTTTCAGGAATGCTTAGGAATATAGCAAGACAAGCTGCCATTGGTCGCCACCCTGCTAGGGCGTTTGCAAAGTCAGGAATGACGGGGATTACTTGACAAATTACAGAAAGACCTTCCACAAGTCAGTTAACGAAGCAGTTCCGAGAACTACGCTGACTCAAGGAAGGTCGCCATGGAGTCTACCACAAGCCAACC
>JBGTBQ010000459.1:0-28552 GCA_041749275.1 Pyrinomonadaceae bacterium
GGCGACCTTCCTTGAGTCAGCGTAGTTCTCGGAACTGCTTCGTTAACTGACTTGTGGAAGGTCTTTCTGTAATTTGTCAAGTAATCCCCGTCATTCCTGACTTTGCAAACGCCCTAGCGAAGCGCAAGTTTCACTCCGCGCCATTCGCCCGCCCGCGCCGGCCTGTGTTAAATTAACCGTTTCCGCCGCGAGATAATTTTTAAGGAGACTTTATTATGAGTCGTAATATCGGCAAGGGCGCGGCCCGTGGGCGCAAGAAGAGTCGCGCTTCTTTACTCTGGATCGCGGCGAGCGCGCTCGTCGTCATCGTCCTGTTATATCTGGAACAGGTCGCCATGCTTTACGTGCTCGCCACGTTGAGCGTCGCATCGTTGCTGGGGGTCGTCGCGCTCGCGGACTTGCGCGGCGCGCGCGTTGCTTCGGATGCTCCCGCGCCCCGCGACGACTCGGCGGCCATCGCCGACGGCACGACGGGCGGCACGACCGTCGCCACGTCCTTCGGCCCCGGCAGGAGCCGGCAACGGCGGTGAAGCCTTTGCGGAACGCGTCTGTCGGATTGTGGATTTGTGTCTGACTCAATAATCATGTTGTCCGAAATAAACCTCGTGGCGGATCGTTCAGCTTTAATCCACCTGCCGTAATCTTGTTGATGCGCCGTCCCGCGACTTGTTATGATGTAAGCGCCCTCTGACCGGGGCGGCGCCCCTACTCAAACAAAACCTGATCTCCCCACCGTAGAGTTTTTCCCGTGCCTAAAGTTATCAAGAGGGTTTTCAAGCTATGCGTCTAACAGCAACGCTTCTGATCGTCGCCGCACTCGTGTTCGGGCCGGCCTTGCAGCCCGCGCGCGCATACACGCTCCAACTCAACAGCACGGCCACCGTCCAGTACCGTTGGCCGACGACGACCATCACCATTGCGCTCTCGACTTCGCTCAACACGCCGCCCGCTAACATCAAGGCCGGGAGCGACGTGGTGGGCGCGGCGCGGCGCGCCTTGCAGCGTTGGGCCGAGGCCGGCAACATTCAGTTCAACGTCATCACGTCGAACGAGTTTGTCGTTCAGCAGGATGGCATCAGCTTGATTACCGTCTCGCCGAGCAGCGGCGTCCCCTTCAGCAATCCCGACCAGACGGGCCGCGCGCGTATCTTCTTCAACGCCACGACGGGCGAGATCAGCGAGGGCGACGTGGCCGTCAACCCCGCGACGCAGTTCTCGACCGATGGCACGGCGGGCACCTACGACCTCGAAACAACGCTCACGCACGAGATCGGTCACCTGCTCGGCCTCGAACATTCGGGCCTCGCCGGGGCGATGATGCAGCCGCGTCAGACGCGGAACGGCACCTTCGATCTGCCGGCCATCCGCCGTCGTGTCCTCGCGGAGGACGACCGCGCCGGCCTGCGCGCCATCTACGGGCCGTTTTCGGGCCTCGGCGAGTTGAGCGGGATCGTTCGCAATGCGGCGGGCAGTCCTATCTTCGGCGCCCACGTCGTGGCCGAGGAGGCGGCGACCGGCAAGGCCATGGCGAGCAACATCACGCTCCCGGATGGCAGGTATCTCATTCGCTCGCTGCCGCCGGGCCAGTATCGCATCATCGTCGAGTGGCTCAACGAACCCGTGGTCGCCTCCGAGATTCCGTCGCGCACCGGCACGGCCTATCAGGGCTTGCAGAGCACGCTGCCGGACTTTCAAACCTTCGAGCGCACCACCAACACGATTACCATCGCGGAGGGCGCGCCGGCCCAGTTCGACGTGACGGTGAACTCGCAGCAGCCGTTTCTCAATCCGCGTTTCATCGGGGTCAACTCACAGCTTTCGACCGTCGCCGCGCCCGTCGTGCCGGGTGCCACCTTCAACCTGCTGGTCGGCGGCGAGAATCTGCACACGGTCGCGGCGAGCGCGATCAGCATCACGTCGCCCTACTTCACGATTGACCGCGCGAGCGTGCAGCAATTCACCTTCGTCGGCCCCAGCGGGCAGGTGCAGGTCTTGAGCTTCAACGTGACGGCGAGCATCCTGACCGCGCCGGGCGAATACAGCGTGCGCCTTGCGAGCAACGCGGGCGAGGTCGCTTATTACACCGCGGGTCTGGCGGTTGACCTGCCGAACGGCGTGACGGGCGGCCCGAACCTCATTGATAACACGCAGTTCTTCGTCGCGCAGCAGTACCGCGACTTCCTCAACCGCGAGCCGGACACCAGCGGATTGAATTTCTGGACGGGCGGGATCGAACAATGCGGCGCGGACGCGCAGTGCATTGCGGCGAAACGCGTGGATGTTTCGGCGGCCTTCTTCCTCTCCATCGAGTTTCAGGAGACGGGCTATCTCGTCTACCGCATCTATCAGGAAGCCTTCAACACGGGCGAGCGGCTCCGCTTCAACGTCTTTCTGCGTGACACGCAGGCGGTGGGACGCGGCGTGCAGGTCGGCATCGGCGACTGGCAGGCGCGGCTCGAAGCGAACAAGCAGGCTTTCGCCGGCGAGTTCGTCAACCGCCCCGAATTCCTGCAACTTTACCCGCTATCGCTGTCAGCCGGGCAGTTCGTTGACGCTCTCAATGACAACACCGACAACTCGCTTTCACAAAGCGAGCGCGACGCGCTGGTGAACGCTTTAGTCAACAGCCAGACGACGCGAGCCAGAGTGCTGCTCGCGGTCGCCGCCGACGAAGACTTCCGCGCGCGCGAGTTCAACCGCGCCTTCGTGCTCCAGCAGTACTTCGGGTATCTGCGGCGCAACCCGAATGATCCGCCCGACACGAACTTCGACGGCTTCAACTTCTGGCTCGGCAAACTGAACCAGTTCAACGGCGACTTCCGCGCCGCCGAGATGGTCAAAGCTTTCATCTCGTCAACGGAATACCGCGCGCGTTTCGGCCCGCCATAGAGCGTATCTCACGACATCAAAAGGGCGGGCGGAGTTGTCTTTCAACAACTCCGCCCGCCCTTCTCCCATCTGAATGTTGCGCCGGTTAGATCAGACAGGATGCTTTTGATCGAGCACCACTCTCACAGGGTCATCGTGTCGTCGCTCATCATAATGCCATCGCCGACGAGGATACCATCGCCGACGAGGATACCGTCGCCGACGAGGATGCCGTCACCCAGCACGACCCCATCGCCGAGGACGACGCCGTCCGAGAGAATCAATCCGTCGCCGAGCACCACGCCGTCGCTGCCGAGCCTGACCATGTCCGAGAGGATCAGTCCGTCGCCCATCACGATGCCGTCGCTCAGCATGATGCCGTCGCCCATCACGATGCCGTCGCTCATCACGATGCCGTCGCCCATCACGATGCCATCGCTCATCACGATCCCATTAGAGAAGATCAATCCGTCGGAAAGGATCAACCCATCGGAGAGGATCAACCCATCCGAGAGCATGATGCCGTCCGAGAGCATGATGCCGTCGCCGAGCACCACGCCATCCGAGAGGATCAGGCCATCGCCGAGCACCACGCCATCGCCGAGCACCACGCCGTTCATCAGCACCGGGCGCTCGATGAAGAGCACGCCGTTGGCGTAGAGCACGCGGCCCGTCTGCGCGACCGTCTCGCCGCCGATACGGAACGAGCGGTTGAGCGAGCTAAGGCTCAGGTTCCCACGGAAGATTCGCTGTTCGGCCCGCAGCTCGTCAGCGTTCGGCACGATGGCGCGCGCCATCTCGACCGCCGCCGCCGCGTTCACAAGGCCCGCGCCCTGCTGAAGGACATTCACGGCCTTGTTGGCAAACAGCGAGGAGGGCAGCGCGTTCGCCGTCCGCAGGAGCGCGGCCTTGACCAACGTCGGAGTGAGAGACTGGTTGGCGTCGAGCATCAGCGCGACCGTGCCGCTGACGACCGGCGCGGAGAAGGAGGTGCCGTAGTAGGTGTAGTAGGAGTTCGCTCTCGCGCCGGCGGGGGCCGCGACCACGCGGTCGGGGCGAAGCTCGGCGGTGTGCGGGTTCTCCTGCGACATCGCGGCGACGATGGCGCGGCCCGGCGCAACGAGGTCGGGCTTGGCGAGAAAGTCAATCCGCGTCGGGCCTTTCGAAGAGAACTGCGCGATGGTGTCGTCCGAGCGCTGCACCGTGCCCTGCGAGTCGGTCGCGCCGACGGTGATGACGTAAGGCGAGTTGCCGGGGCTGTTGATGCTGCCGTAGAGCGGCTGGTAGATCGGGTCGCCGTTCTCTTTGTGGCCGATGACCACGTCGGTGCGACCGACGTTGCCGGCGCTCGCCACGACGACGATCCCGGCGCCGACGGCGCGTGCAACCGCCTTGCAGAGCGGGTCGGTGTGATAGGACTCCTGCACCGGCGTGCCGAGGCTCAGGTTGATGACGCGGATGTTGTGGCGCCGTTGGTTCGAGATGGCCCAGTTAATCGAGGCCAGCACGCCGCTCGTCGAGCCGGTGCCGTTGCGTCCCAGCACCTTAAGGTCAATCAAATTCGCTTCCGGGGCGATGCCGGTGAAGTTCGTGCTGTAGCCCGCGGAGCCGTTGCCGTTGCCGGCGGCGACGCTCGCCACGCCCGTGCCGTGCCCCTCTTCGTCGCCGAGCACCACACCGTCGCCGAGGACGACGCCGTCGCCGTTCACGTTGCCGCTCTCGGTGAAGTCAACAGCGGCGACGACGCGCGACCTGTTGCGGTTCCTGAAGTCGGGGTGCGAGGAACTGATGCCGCTGTCAATGATGGCGATGCCGACGTTCTTGCCCGTCACCCTCGGCGCACCGGCCTGACCGGCCTGTGCGAGCGCCGCGCCGGTGGTCTCGCGCGTCAGGCTCATCTGCGCCGAGACCCTGCGGTCGGGCGAGACGTACTCAACGTCTTCGCGCGCGGCGAGTTCGGAGAGAGCGCTGACGGGGACATCGGCGACGAGCGCGTTAAGCGACTCGAAGCCAGCCCGCTTCCTGCCGCCGCGGCGCGAGATCATCTCGTCCTGTGCGGTGCCGGGGCGGCCCTTGGTCTGGACGATGACGCGCACGGTGCCTGTCGAGTTGGCGGAGGCCGTGATGCGGGCGGCGGAATCGAATTCCGGCGCGAGTTTGCGGTTGCCCTGTCTGGCGTTCGCGCCGTTGTTCTTCTTCGGCGCGGCGAAAGTGGAAAGCGGAGCAAGCGAAGCAGCCAAGAGGCTAAGGAGAATGAAACTGGCTGTAGTCCGACGCAACATGTTTTTACCCCTCCATTTCTGGGCTTCCTGTTCGGCGCTGCCACGCGCGAGGGAACGGAAGCGGTTAATTCAAAGACGGTTAAATCTGAGGATCGTTGAAGCGGCTTCAATCTGGCCGTGAGAGCCAGCAAGATAAAGAGATCAAGGCCGCATCACTCTCAACCCGGAAGTCGCATTCAACGATCTTGTCCGTGACTATTTCAACAAACGTGCCAGAAAATAGAAGGATGGAAGGGGCGCCGGGGAAAGGTCTTTAGTTGTTGTCCTGCAATGAGTTAAGCGGTCACGAGCGATAAACCCGAAAGTTCTTGAAAATCCCTCGGATTGAATATCTGGTATCCACTTTCGCAGGTTAAATGGCTCTACAACTATTTTTGTGAAGATATCGCGGAAATGTGTTGGTGGCTACGAGGTATACAGTGGTAACAGAGTATCCATAGGTGGGGACTTGCCCAACGGAATGTGCTAGGCTGCGTTCCGTTGGGCAGGTTTCCGATTCGTTGGGCAGGTTGGGAGCGGGGGCCGGTCGGGTCTTTGAAAGGCGGCAGAGAGTTGGAGGGTTATATGGCCGCTAAATGGCCGGTATATTGACGGTGACTGTCAAATATATTTGACAAGACGTGTATACACACAAGTCCTTAAGATTCTTAAAGTTAAGCTTTAGGAGTTGAGGTAACGTGTTGAGTACGTGAGAGTTAAAGGTTAAACTAGGAGTTGACAAGGTATGTCGTATACACGTATAAAGTGGTGCTTGATAGGAAACGATAGCAATTGATAGATATTGACAGGAAACGAAAGTAAACGGCAGCATTCTTTTAGTTGATCTTTGAAGGTCAGGCATAAAAAGCGCGAGGGCTGGAGCGGCAACTCCGGCCCTCGCGGGTTAGATGTAAGGGTTCGCACCCTTACGTTGACGAAATAGTGATCGTGATGTTGCCGTCGGAATCAACGTCAATCTTCACTTTCACCCGGTTGGGACAGCGATTGCTAACCTGAACGCTTATCACTGTTCCTGTTTTCTCCTTTCTACCCACGCTCCGATGCTGACACATCGGGGCGTTCGTATTTCTGCCCTGCGGCAGAGGCGAAAGAGGCACGGGAAAGGAGAGCCGATACCTCTTAAAATTTCAATGCACCCGCATACTACTCACAAAACGCGGACAGGGTCAACCCAAAGAATCCAAAATGTAGGGCGTTTGCAAAGTCAGGAATGACGGGGATTACTTGACAAATTACAGAAAGACCTTCCACAAGTCAGTTAACGAAGCAGTTCCGAGAACTACGCTGACTCAAGGAAGGTCGCCATGGAGTCTACCACAAGCCAACCCCGCACTGAGAAAGAGGCCGTTGCAAGTCTCGCCGCACATTTTGCTCGCTTGACCGACCAACGTAAGCCGCGCGGCGTGCGCTACCAACTCACGCCGCTGCTGGTCTTAATCGTCTTGGCGAAGGTCTGCGGCGCGAACCATCCACAGGAGATCGCCAAATGGATCGAGTATCGTGCCGCGTGGCTCAAAGAGGCTGTAGGTTTGCGTTGGAAAAAGATGCCGCATCATTCGACCTATCGGCGCGTGCTGCAATCAGCCGTGGATTTGTTAGAGCTGGAGGTGGTGGCCGGCCAGTATCTTTCGGCTGTCGCTCAAGACCGTGGGCACACGCTGAATCTGGATGGCAAGCGCTTGCGCGGGACGATCCCGAAAGGAGAAACCGGCGGCTTACATCTGCTGGCTGTGCAGCAGTCCAACACTAACGCCGTGGTCGCGCAAACGGCTTTGACCACCACCGAGAACGAGATCAGTGCGGCCAAAAGATTGCTGCCAAAGGCTGAAATAAACGGGAAAATCGTGACCGGCGACGCCCTGTTGGCGCAACGAGAATTATCGCGCCAAGTGGTTGAGCAAGGCGGCGATTACGTGTGGAAGGTCAAAGCCAATCAGCAAGCGTTGCTCGCGCAAAGCCAAGCCTACTTTCGCGGCGCGGTGCTTCAATCCAAGGAGGTGGATCAAGCCCGCAGTTTAGACAAAGGGCATGGACGCATCGAAGAGCGGGTGCTGTTTTCCAGTTCACGTTTGGCCGATCGTTTGGAGTGGCCCTATCTGAGTCAAGTCTTTGTCATCAGAAGTGACCGGCTGGAGTTGCGGACGCACAAAAGAAGCGTCAAGCAGCACTATGGGATCACCTCGCTTCAGCCGATGGAGGCCGATGCGGCACGGCTGCTGGAGTTGACGCGCGGGCATTGGGCGATAGAGAACGGACTGCATTATCGCCGCGATGTGACTTTCAAAGAAGACGCGTGCCGGATGAAATCACACCGGGCGGCAGAAGCGTTGGCGGTCTTTAATAATCTGGCGTTGGGCATGATTCGTCACACCGGATGGGAGAATGTCGCTGAGGCGAGACGCTTCTATGATGCTTACCCCGCTCAAGCATTGCAGCTAATTTTGAAGCCGCCCTCCTGACTTTGCAAACGCCCTATGCGCTTCGCCGACAAAGAGAGAGGCTGGCCTCTCTGCCCGGCCAGCCTCTCCTTAAAAAGTCCGCCTTCGCGCGTTACTGAATGATTCTGTACGAACCGTTGGTCACCACGTTCTGCGCGCCGCCCATCGCGAGGCCGAGGAGCGTCGTCGGGATGTTCTTCAAAGACCACGGCGAGCCGTCCGACACGTCAATGATGTCATAGGGCTTGAGGGCGATGTCCGGCTGTTTTCTCTTCTTGATGTCATCGAGGCTGGCGACGATGATCTCCGGCTCCAACTCGCCGCCGGGTTTCGTGCGGACGATCCTGACTTTGTTCGTCACGGCTCCTTTGCGTGCGCCGCCGACCTGCGCGATGGCGCGCGAGAGCGAAAGGTTTTCGCGCAGGTAGAGGCTGTTCGGGGCGATCACCGCGCCCGTCACGTAGATCGGGTAGGCCTCCTGTACGATGACGATGTCGCCGGGACGGACGAAGGGGTTGGCCTCTTTCTTACCCGCCCTTAGATCGGCGATCTTGTAGCTCGTATAGGGGAGCGCCAGCGCATCGCCTTCCGCCTTCCGCTCCTGTTCCATTTGCACCAAATCTTCCGGCTCGGGGCACATCAGTTCGGTCGTGTGGAAGATTTGAACGTCGCCGCTCGCCTGCTCGGTGACGCTGCCGGCGGCGGCCAGCACTTCGAGCAGTTGCGCGCGACGGCGCATGTCCACGCGCGTCGGGCTGCGTACCGCGCCGAAGACGACCGCCGGCGGGCGGCTCCGCATTTCCGAGACGCGCAGGCTCACCTGCGGCTTCTTCAGATACTTGGAGAGCGCCTGACTGATCTCTTTCCTGATCTCGCGGTCGGTGCGGCACTGGGCGACAATCGGATCGTCCACGAAGGGGACGGTGATCTTCCCCTCATCGTCTACGACGAAGATGCCGTTGAACTGCGGCTCGTTGAAGACGCGCAGGTCGAGACTGTCGCCGGGGCCGAGCAGATACTTGCGGACACCCATCCCATCGAGCGAAGAACCGGATGCGGCGGAACTGCCGCCGGTATTGATGGTGACCTGCGGCGGCGCGGGTTGTCCGCCACCATCCTGCGCGAAGACAGGCGCGGCGAAAAGACAGCAGGCGAACGAGAAGATCAGTGATTTAGCTTTCATGGTCAACTTCCTTTGAGCGGGACGCGAGAGCCTCCGCGTCAGAACTTCAGATGGCGAAACGTGAACCGTGTAGATGCGCGGGCGGCGGTCGGGGCTGCCTGCTTTTCAAGCCTCTGACCCGCCCCTCCGACCTGCCGTTCAGTCATGCGCCTTGCCGTGGGAACTGTGCGATGCGCGTCGCTTCTTCCTGCGGCTGCCGCGCGCGGGCACCGTGCCGGGCAATGCGAAGCCTTTGAACAGGAAGTTGCAATTGTCGCACAGGAGGCTGTAAATACCAATCAGGCGCAGTAGAAGCGGCGGGTCTTCATAACCGCGCCGCACGCGTGAACTATGGCATTTCGGACACCTTTGAGCGATCAATGCATCTCTCCCGTCAACCCGAATTCGGAGCCTCCTAGAACTCCTCTTCCGGCGTCTCGATGCTGACTACCGGCTTTGGGGCGGACGGCCCCGCGGAACCCATGTTAAGGACTTCATCGGTCGTGGCTTGGCGCGCGCGCAGCATCTCGATCTCGCGTTGGATGCGCGTCGCCGCCTCCGCGCGCGCGTCCTCGCCCATGTCGGCGCGAGAGAGGTAGAAGAGAGCGTCGCGGTAACGCGCAATCGCCCGCGCATACTTGCCGCGAAAGGCCGAGCGCTCGGCCATCTCGACCCACTGCCCGACCTTGACCGAGGCGATGAAGTTGCGGACGGCGATGGCCGACGCCTGTAACTCCGGCTCGCCGGGGTAGACCCGCGCGGCCTCGCCGAGCACTTCGAGCGCCTGCTGCGCCGTCTCGATCCGGTCGGACGGTCGGACGCGGCGCTGCGCCTCCTGCGTCAACCGCGTGCACTCGCCGCGCGCCCACGAGAGCAGGTGCTTGCGCTGAAGGCCGCGCACGCGCTCCTGTCCGGCGCGCAACGCCGCGCGGATATCTACCGCCGCCCCGGCAGTCCGCATCACTTCCTCGACGTTCGATAGATACTGCTCGCACAGACGGTAAGCCTCTCGATGAGTCTCGGGTTGTGCGCCCGCCGTGTCCATTTCGATGATGCGCTGTTGGAGCGCACGCATCGCTGAAATGGAACCTTGCGCGTTGACGCGCGCGCCCACGGGTTTGACGACGGTGCGCGGGCCTTCGCCGCGTCTCATCTCCAACTCCAAATCGCGCGTGTAGCGCGCCCACGCCCGCCGCATGACGACCTCGCGGACGGCGGCGGCGACGAGGATGACGAACCCCGCGGCCAACCCCGCCGGTATCCACGGCGCCTCGTCGCCGTCCGCTCTCAGCATAAACCAGATCAGCAGGAACAGAGCGAGCGACAACACCGCCGCCGCGACCATATAACCGACGGTCGAGGGCAGGCGCGGGTGCCCGCCCGCGCGGCGGCGCGTGGCCTGCCCCGTCTTGGGGAATCCTTGCTCGACTGTGGGGACTGGCAAAGTTTTTCTCCGGATGGAAGCGCGCCCGCGCGAACGAGGCCGGCGGCTATGCGCCGAGGCCGGCGGTCACGCCTAGCCGCGTTCGGGCCGCGCGCCGCCTGCGTTCCACGGGATGTGAATTATACTCAATCTTTTCAACCGCGTCTGTCAATATCGTGCGCGCGACCGCCGGTTTCATCGCCCGGAAGCGCTGTGCGGATGCCCCCGTCCGGAACCCACGGGTGAGGCGGGCCACTTTATTACTGGAAGTCCCGTGTAGTTCTGTTTATACTTACCCGCGATTTACAGTTCGTTTCGACTTGGGCTAGCAGTCCACATTCATCCGTCTACTGGAACAGGTTTGCAAAGGAAGTCAACTCCGACAAGCGGTTCATGGAATCGTCGCGCAGGAGCAACCGTCACAAAGGATTCTATAATTTCATTATGGCTACGACTTGCAAGAAATGCGGCACACCCGCAACAGAGGATCAGGCGTTCTGTTCGAAGTGCGGCGCCGTGATTGGCATGGAAGGAGCGCCGCCGAAACAGGACAGGCCGGCGAA
Source organism: Pyrinomonadaceae bacterium (assembly GCA_041749275.1). Classification (GTDB taxonomy): domain Bacteria; phylum Acidobacteriota; class Blastocatellia; order Pyrinomonadales; family Pyrinomonadaceae; genus JBGTBQ01. The sequence continues at coordinate 10,737 of JBGTBQ010000459.1, forward strand.
CTTCGCCGCGACCATGGTCGGCAAAGCTTACACTCCTCCGCCGCCTCCCAAACCGGAGACGCTCCCGGCTCCGACGGAGCGCGCAGGCAGCGCGGCAAGGGCGCCTGAACCGGCGCGCCATCCCGTCAGCCCGCCGCCTCCGGTCAGCGCGCCGCCCCCCGTGAGCGGCGGGAGCAACACGACGCTACTCGTCATCATCGGCTTCGTCGTCGTCCTGCTTATCGGCGGGGTGCTGCTTTTATTGCTCTACTTTATGTTGAGCGGCAACTGAGCCTTGAAGACGATTCATCGGGCGCGCGCCGGTGAATCAAGATTATGGAACAGTTCAACGTTTCCCCTTATCCGCCGCCCCCGGCAGCCGCCGCCCCCTTTAGGCGGTCGGCGCGGAGCGGCGGTTTGAAGTGGGCCGCGTGGGCGCTCGCCGTCTCAATCGCGCTGTTGCTCGGTCTCTTCACGCTCTTCGTCATCGGCGTCGGAACCGGCCCCGTCCCGTTCCTCATCGGCCTCGTCGTCGCGGTGCTGCCCGTCCCCGTCTACGTGACGCTCGTGCTCTGGGCCGACCGCTACGAAGCGGAGCCGCTCTGGATGCTCGCCACCGCGTTCTTCTGGGGCGCGCTCGTCGCGGCCTTCTTCGCAATCATCGTCAACTCGGTCGGCGCCGCATTCGTGCAGGCGGCGTTCAACGAAGACGTGGCGACCTTCTTCGGTCTGGTCGTCTCCGCTCCCCTCGTCGAAGAGAGCGCGAAGGCGTTCGCCCTCTTCGCGCTCTTCTTCTGGAAGAAGGACGAGTTTGACGGCGTGATGGACGGCATCGTCTACGCGGCGATGGTCGGGCTAGGGTTTGCGATGACCGAGAATGTTAAATACTACGGAGAGGCGTTTCTCGAAGGGAACGCCGCCGGAGTGTTCGTCGTGCGCGGGCTGTTCTCGCCTTTCGCGCACCCACTGTTCACGAGCATGACCGGCATCGGGCTGGGACTCGCGCGGCAATCGCGCCGCCGCGTCGTGAAGCTCACGATGCCGCTCATCGGCCTTGTGCTCGCGGTGCTGCTACACGGCGCGTGGAACGGCACCGTCTACTTCGGCGGCAGGCTTGAGAGCGGCGTGCTCATCCTGCTCACCTACTTCGTCGTGATGGTGCCGATCTTCGCCGGGCTGCTTGTCTCGGTCGCGCTGGCGCTCAGGCACGAGGGGCGCGTGCTGCGCGAGCATCTGTGGAACGACTGTGAGCGGGGCCTGTTCACGCGGGAAGAGTATCTGCGGCTGTGCAGCCTGCGCGCACGCGCGGGCGCTTCGCTCGACGCGCTACAGAAGGGCGGAGTCGCGGACTGGCGGGCGCGCAAGCGCCTGCACGGGCTGGCGAGTGAACTCGCCTTCCATCGCAGCCGCGTCGCGCGCGGCATCAAGGCCCGCGACGGCTCCGACCCGCACCGCGAAGAGACATACTTGCGAGAGATTTACGAGCTGTACTTGCGTTTGAACGCGGGCCACGCGCGTTAAGTCGCTCATCCGGAACTGGCCCCCGCGCCGTACATTCCGGCACAATCACTTTCTTACTTATCAAGGAGCAGAGGAGAAAGTTAGACTGGAACTTCAGTGAAGATCAAACTCCTGCCAAGCACGTTCGACGCCCGCGGGCTGGCGACACCGGAGCAGCGCTTGAGCTGCTTCCTCGTTGACGATCGCGTTGCGATTGATGCCGGGAGCATCGCACTCGCGGTCACCGACGCTGAGCGCGAGACCGTGCGCGATGTCATCATCACCCACCCGCACATGGATCATATCGCCACGCTCCCCATTTTCATTGACGACCTCTTCGCCTCGCTCGACGAACCCGTGCGCGTCCACAGCACGCAAGAGGTCATCGAAATGCTGGAGCGCGATGTGTTCAACGGTACGGTCTACCCGCCGTTTCAGAATTTCAGCAATGCCCGGACGCGCGTCATGGAATTCGTGCCCTTCCGCATCGGCGAGGAAGTGAGCGTGGCGCACCTGCGGCTCACCGCCGTTCCCGTCAATCACATCGTCCCGACGGTCGGCATGGTCTTCACCGACGGCGCAACGACCGTCGCCTTCAGTTCCGACACCGCATCCACTGAAGATTTCTGGACGCTCGTCAACAGCATGTCGCGCATTGACTCGCTGCTCATCGAAGCCTCTTTCCCGAACTCACTCGCCACGCTCGCCGCCGTCTCCGGCCATCTCACCCCTGAATCGCTCGGCGAGGAACTCCGCAAACTCCAGCACGACGACCTTGATATTTTGGCCGTCCACCTCAAGCCCAGTTTCCGCGAACAACTCATCGCGGAACTCGCCGCGCTCGGCGTCCCACGCCTCAGCGCGATGGAGCCGGGCCGCGAATACTCTTGGTAGAAAACATCGAACTCAGAAAAAATTCCGGCGGCGCTTGGGGTCAAGCGCCGCCGGAGTTTGGCTGAAAGGTTGAGTCGCCAGCCGATTACAGACCGAATCTATTGCCGTACTCGGTAGACTCGATGAAAGCCTTGACCATCTCGGCGGCGCGGAAGTCGCCGTTGAACTGGTTCAGTTTGCCGAGCCAGAAGTTGAAGCCGTCGAAGTTCGCGTCGGGCGCGTCGTCCGGATTGCGCCGCAGATACCCGAAGTACTGCTGGAGCACGAACGCCTTGCGGAACTCGGCGTTGTTGAGCGTCTGCGACTCGGCCACCGAACGCAATGCCGCCGCGCGCCCCGCCGTGCCGCCGCCGCCGAAGGCCGTGATGGCCGCCTGCCGCTCCATCGCCGTAGGCATGACTCCGGCCCTTGTGAACAGCGCGTCCACATACTGCTCGGCGGTCAGCCCCACCGCGTAATTGGCGATGAATTCCGCACGCGTCACGAACTCGTTAAAGTAGACCTGCTTATTGCTTTCCAACACCGCCTCCCAACCGGGCGCGCCGACGACGACTCCGGCCCCAATCTGGCGCGTGTCGGCGAGAAAACTCCGCAGCGTCACCGGGACGGGCTTGCCCGTGAGGTTGCCGAACGCGGCCTTGTGCGTGCGGTAAGCCAGAAAGCCCGTCTCCTGAAATTCGATGGAGAGGAAGAAGGCGGCGCTCGTGTCCACCTGCTTCACCTTGCGGCACTGCAAGTCAGCCCCGCACGAGTCAATGCCGCCCATCCAGAAGTTGAGGCCACTCGCGTCCGGCACCCGGTTGAGGAAGTCGGCATATTGCTGGCGGACGAAGAACTCCGAGTTGAAGCTCGCGTCCTTCACGGGACTAGGGCCGTCCACCGCATCGTTGCTGTTAATCGTGGCGGTCGCCGTACTCTGCGCGCCAAGCGTGGCGCCAACCGGATTACTGAGTGTGAGATTGAAGGTTTCGGGACTTTCGGCAAATGCGTCATCGGTGATGACGACCTCGAAGGTCTCCGAATTGTCGCCGGGGACGAAGCGTAAGCGACCGAGGGCGGCGATGTAGTCACTCCGCTCCGAAGCCGTGCCGTCGGTGGTCGCGTAACTGACGAACGTTTCGCCCGTCGTGTCGCCCGTGCGCGTCACCGTGACGACGATGCTGCGATCCGTACCTTCAGTGACCGCCGGGATACTCGCGGTGGAAAACTGCACGTTCGTAACCGGCGCCGCCGGCCCCGTCAGGCTCAACGTGTAGTTCCCTGACGGGGCCGGTTCGCCTTCTTCCGGCAGGAACGAATTGGCGAGAATCGTATAGGTGCCGCTCGCCGGCAAGGTGAAAAATCCGCTTCCCGCCGGGATGCGCGAGTTGGTCCCGCCGCCTCCATCGTCGTTGAATGTTACCAACTGCGTGTCTGGCCCACGCAGAAAGAGGAAGGTGTCGAAGCTGACGGATGACATCGAAATCGCCACCTGTTGCCCGGCGACGGCGTTGAAGGTGTAGAAGTCAACGATAGTCTCGTCCGGCAACAGACAGTCTCCGAGGGTCAGCGCATTGTTGACCGTCTGCCCGAGGGTGATTGGCGTAGACGGGCAGGTGCCGCCGCCCGACAGCGTCAGAGTGTAACTCCCGGTCGGTATCGGGCTGGTCCCGCTGGCGCGAGTGACACTGCTGGCAACGACGAAGTATGTCCCGTTAGAGGGCAGTGTGACGAAGCCGCTCCCGTTGGGGATGCGCGCGTTCGTCCCGCCGCCGCCGTTGTTGTTGGAGCCGATGATCGTTCTGTCGGGGTCGAACAGATACGTGACGGCGTCGAAGCTGCCAGATGTCTCCAAGATCGAGATTTGCTGTCCCGCGGCGCCCGTGAAGCTGTAGATATCAATAAAGGTGTCGTTGATTAACCGGCAGTCACCCGCGCTCAGATTGCCGTTAGCGTTGCCGCCGATGTTGATTGGAGTAGCCGCGCATGGGGCGCTCGCTGCTGATAGAGTCAGAGTGTAATTGCCCAAAGTGTCATCCGGGTCGAAAGCCTCGGCGATGATGTAATAAGTTGTGGTGAAAGGTAGTGTCGCAACGCCGCTGCCGGAGGGGAGACGCGAGTTGGTGCCGCCGCCGCCGTCGTCGTCCTGCCCGATTGGGGTAATCACCTCGCCGGGGATCGGGATGAATTCCGTAATAGACAGGAACGTGTCGAAATCGGAGGAAGACTGGGCGATAGAAATCTGCTGACCCGCTATGCCATTAAAAGTGTAAATGTCATAGCGTGTGCCCCGCGTAGAGAGGCAATCGTCCGTCGTCAGCACGCCGTTCACAGTCTGGCCGAAGCTGATCGGCATCCCGGAAGCGCTACAGGCGGCTAACGCACTCCGTTCGCCAGAACTTTCGCTGCCTGCTTGAGAGGAGGGTTTCATGATCCGCCGCTCCCCGGCCTGCTTGCCCACAGGCTTCAATTCCCGGCTGCTCTCTTCTTGCGTGCGCGGTAACTTACTCGACTTCTCCTGTGCGGCTTTCACGCGCGTCAGGTCGAGCAAGTTCGCGCCGCCGATCATCAGTGTCGCGGCGAGTGCGAGAGTAACCGCAGCCGCGAGGCGTTTGGAGTTCAGCAAGCGAAAAGTCTTTGAATACTTCACCAGATAATTTCCTTTCAGAATGTGTGGCGCCGCCGCGCCCAATTCATCCCGCAACGGCCCGGCTCTGGACACTCCGCGGAATCGAGCAGCGTCTCGCTCAACTCTCAAGCAGGCTCGTCTTAGGTGAATATTGAACTCTGTGTTTCCAGCGGAGAGTCAGATCGAGATCGCGGTGACTGTTGGGGAGTGGTTCGTCACGCCTAACTACCCGGCTGCCATTAAAGTCCTGAGAGGTCAATGAAAAAGGCGTCGAGATGAGCAAGGTCTCATCCATCCGCCTCGGCTATGGCGACGAGCAGTATAGTGCCCGCCCCCTTCACGGCATGTCAAACGCTCCGCAAGCGCCGGGACGAAGGGAGGCTAGCGCGGCGGCTCGAATTCCGTCTCCGAGTGCTCTCCGGCGAAGCCTTCGAGCGAGATGCGACTGCTCGGCAGGACTTCGTGGACGCGGAAAGTTCTTTCCGAACGGCTGCGGCCCGGCATCAACTCGGCGCGGAAGGTGACGTTCATGCCGGGCCGCGCCCAGCGGTCGGCCTCGCCGCGGTTGTACTGACTATAGATTGACTTCTTCTCCGTCAACGATCTCCCTCGCCGCTTCAGCAGGAAGGCCGCTCCCAGCGCCCCCGCCGTCAGCCCCGCCAGCGCGCCGAGCCATCTCTTCCCGCGACTCTTCAACTCAAGCCTCCTTCGCTTGTCGCGCGGCAAACATCACGCAACGAGCGCGCAAGCGGCACGTCCCTGACATGAATAAGGGAGGGCTTACGCGCCCGTCGCGCTCGTCGCGCCGGCAAGCTGTGTCTGTTTCGTCAGCAGAGCGGATCGAGCTTCTCGCTGACGATGGGGAGGCCGCTCAGGGACTTCTCCGCGTTGATCGCCGTGTAGTGCGTCCACTCATCCGGCACTTTGTCTTCGGCGAAGATGGCTTCCACCGGGCATTCGGGCACGCAGGCGTCGCAATCAATGCACGTCTCCGGGTTGATCCACACTGCCGCGTCGTCCAGGTGGAAAGCCTCGACGGGGCACACCACTACACAGTCCGTGTAACGGCAGCCGACACACGGTTCGCAAACCACATAGGTCATTCAGATTCCAGCCTCCTCAAGGATGTATAAGATGATGGCGGCGCGCGGGGCTTCTGTGAACCGTGCGGGCGACTTAGCGCCTCCCGCGCCGACCTTCCGAAGGATGTCTACTACGACGGATATATTAAGCATGAACACGCGGGATTTGAAAGAGGAAAAGTGAAAAAAAATAGGCAGGAGGCAGGCAACAGGAGGCAGGAGGCAGTTAAAAAGCATTCTTCATCGAACGGCCACAGTGCGGGTGCTAACACTGACCCCGGCAAGCTTACCGTCTCCTGTCTACTGGTTCCCCCAGTTCGGGCGGGGCACGCCGGCTGAGAAGTCGTAAAAGACGAGGTCGCTGCTCGTCAGCAGCTTGGTCAGTTGGATGATCTGTCCGGTGTGCATGGAGAAATGTTCGACGGCGTGGAAGACAGCGCGGAGCGTCGTCACGTCAAGGCCCTGAATGTGCCTTTCCCGCAAGAGCGATGCCGGGTCGAGCCGCGCCAGCACCTCGTCAACCTCGGCGAGCGTGGCGCGGAGTCGTTCGAGCAGGTCGGCGCGGGGTATTTGATCGCGCTCGCTGAATTCTCCGTCGCGCGCGCGACGGTCGAGTGCGCCGCCGACCCCGCCAACGATCCATTGCCGCGCGTTGCCTTCGAGGTGCAGCAGCAGGTTGCCGATGCTGTTCGACTGATCGTTCGGGCGCCACCAGACCTCGGCGTCGCTCAGGCGCTCCAGACACCGCTCGATTTTCGGCAGGTAATCCACGGCCAATTTTGACCGCGCTTCCTCGATGAAAGCTTGCGCGACATCGCTCATGGCTCGGCTCCTTCAGACCTCACGGAGGGATAAGAGACGCACCACCAGAAGAGGCGGTCGAGAGCGTACCGCTCACATACGTCGGTTGTTCGGCCTCGACGTTTCTTTCAGTCCGAATCTTCTTCGCGGCGCTTGTGCTTTACTTTGCGTTCGGCGGGGTGGGCGCGCTCTTCGGGCTTGGCACGGGTCAACGGGTGTCCCGGCGGTGCGATGGGTTTGCGGATGGCATCAAATACAGGGCGCGCTTCACCTTTTCTCGACTGTTTCTTGTCGCTTTTCATCACCGAAGCTCCCTCCCGAAATCTGGCTGTGAGTTTGCCGGGATGCTACGCGCACCGCTGCCGCCTGTCAACATTCAGGGCGTCGCGTGGAGGGCGGAAAAAGACGCGACCGGAAAGCTTTCACAGCTTTCCGGTCGCGCCCTTACTGCCCGCTAGTTTTCCCTCTGTCGCCTTTCAGCTTCGGTCGAGACGAGAACCTTTAAGCCTTGCTCGTCTGCGGGGTGGTTTCCGTGAGTAGCGTCTTGATCGCGTGCGCGGTCTCGACGCGGCGCTTGTGCTGGAACTCATTCACCCAACTGCTGACGGTCGCGACCATGTCGCGCGCCGTCTCTTGTGCTGACTTGCGACTCGTCGTCGCATCGTCCGCCGGCTTCTCCTGACGATTCCTCTCGTCACGTTTGATGATCTTGATTGGGGTCTTCGCTTTCATGATGACTGTTTATTTTTTCGTATCAACTTTCGTTCACTCTTAGACGAAGAAGACTGTCTAAAAGTTCCAATTTGTTCGATTCCCGTTCCGCCGACTACGGCGTTGCATTGTTGAGGAGCAATTCAAAGGCCACACTATGCATCGCCATGGGTACACAGAAGCCTGACACCTCCGCCGTCATCACATCGCAACAAATCTTCAACATCTCCGGCGGGTCGTCGCCACATACTGCGAGGAATGCAGCAGGTAAAGTCAGGGAATAAAGAAAAGATGCGCGGCGCGGCAAACCCGGTTGCCTATTAAATTTCCTCATTGCCCATGTGGCTTTCCTCATTTCGCGCAACAGCCTCGGACACTTTCTTTCGAACGTGGCTTTAATACGTACAGCCGTCGAGGGGCGGATTTTATTCCTTTGCAGATTGCCAATCTCATCGTCGGCTCCCGCCCTTTGCAAAAGATGAACGGCGGCTGTCGCCCCGACTTGCGGAGCAGCTTCCGCGTCGGATGGACGGAACTCATTGCGTTTGAACGAAAGATAAGTTCCTCTTTTTCGCGCCCGTCTTTACGCGCAACACTGGCACGACCGTTGCCCAAGAGACGGGCGCGATGCGTTTGAGCGAGTTCATCATGATCTATCTGGCGACGGCGGCTCCCTTCGGCGTCGCTTATTTTCTTAGCTCCCACACGGACGCTCACAACCGCTCGCGCTCACTGGCGAGAGCGGCGGTCGCCGCGCTTCTCTGGCCGTTGACGGCATTCGTTTTGTTCAAAGCTTCCGGCGGCGAAAGACCGCGCGACACGACCGACCACATTTTCGATGAGGAGCGAAATGTCGAGCGGGCCAAACGCTCTCTCGTCAACTCACTGCGCGACATGGAGGACGTTCTGGAACTCGCGCACGGCCCTCTCGGTAAGACGGAGCGGCACACTCTGTTCGTCGCGCGTGAAGCGGTCGAGCGGTACGTCGGCTTGATGCTGGCGGCCCGTGGCCTCAATGCGGAGGCCGCGCCGACCGCGCGCGAGATGGAGTTGTGCCGCATCGCCGGGCAGACGGGCGAAGACCTGCTCAACGCGGGCCGCTGCATCCACCGCCGTAACGTCACGCGCCTGCTCGCGCACCGCGAGCGCGCCCGCGATGAGTTTATTCATGCCCTTGCCAAAACACGCGAGATGATAAACGGCTATCAAAAAAACCTGCTGCCGGACGCAATCGCCTGTCACGGAATTTCCGAAGCTTTGATCCAGTCATTCTCACGCGCCATTGAGTTGCACTCGCTCCTCGAAGACCGCGACGCGGCGCTCCGCGTCGCACGCCTGCACGACGCGGAATGCGCCCAGCTTCGCCGCCTCGAAGCGAATGCAGCGGCATTCAGCACGCAGGCCAAATCTCCAAGCCCGGCCTTCAGCCTGCCGACAACCGACGGGCTGAAGGCCGGACTCTGAACCGCGCCGAAGGAGGCGCATTATGTATAACACCAGCGGCGTCAGCAGTGTTTGCCAGTTCGCCCCCGTTGATTACGACATCGCCGCGCGGATGAATTGGCTCAAGGCCGAGATCACGCGCGCCGAGCAGCCCCGGCTGATTGCACGACAAAGGTATGAAGAGCAGCAGGCAATGCGGATGCTCGCCCCCCGCACGACGCCGGAATCGTTCACATGGTTCGGCCTGTTCCTCGGTCTCTTCCCGCCCGCGGCCATCTTCAGCCGCGCCATCTGGCAGATACGCGACGAATCCTCGTTCGCAATCTTCGCCGCGTTCGCCGTTGCGATGACCGTCCTCTGCTGCGTCGTCGGGAGGGCGATGGGGAAATCACTTGCCCGCGCGGCGGAGAAGATCGAGCGGCGAGCGTGGTGGCAGATGCTCTTTCTGCCTGCACTGCTCGGCGCCCTCTGGGGACTCGTGACGGGAGCGGCGGGCGGCGCGCTGTTCTTCGGCATCGGCGCCATCTTCGGCGCCGCCTGTGCAGTCCCCATCGGCGCGCTGGCCTTCGCGTTCTTCATGTCGCTTCACCGCCTGCTCGCGCGCGGTGGTATGATTGAGGAGCGTCAACTCTGGCCGCTCGCGTTCGGCATTCCGTCCATCATCGCCGCCGCGATACTGGGGATTCAGTAATCAGGAGGGAGGCGGCAGGAGGCAGAAGGCAGTAAAAACGTTCTTTGTCGAACAACTTTTGTGAAAGCGTCAACGCGCTCTCCAAGCAACCCACTGCCTTCTGCTCCTGCCGCCTCCCTCCGTTTTCCCGATGCTTCTCGCGCTCCTCCTGCTTTCGCTCTTCACGCTCGTACTGCTCGGCTTCTACGTCTTCGTGGCCGCGCCGCGTAGCCGCGCGCACCAAACCTTCGCCGCCTTCGTCGCGTGTCTCGCGCTGTGGACGGTGAAGGACATCGTGCTGTGGGGCTTTCGTGAGGGCGAGCGTTTGGCGGAGTGGTGGGCCAGCGTCAGTTTCGCCATCGCGCTGCTGCTTCAGTATTCGCTCGCGGTCTTCGCGTGGGTCTTCCCGGAAAACGGCCCCGTGCCCTTGCGGCGCGCGGCGGTGCTCTTCGCGCCGGGAGCGGTGATTATCCCGGCGGCGCTCGCCGGCCTGCTCTGGGAGCGCGTCGTGTTCGACGCCGGCGGGTTGCAGATCAGACTCACGCCGCTCGCCTACGCCTTCGGCCTTTACGTCTACGGCGTGTTCGCTTACGGCTTCGCGCTGCTCTACAAAAAATACCGGCGCTACCGCGGGAGCCTCTGGGGACATCAACTCGGCGCGATCCTCTGGGCGCTCGTGGTGACGGCGACTTTGAAGACGCTCGCCAACATCGTGCTCCCGCTCGCGGGCGTCTACGCGCTGCTGCCGGTCAGCTCGATCTTCGTCCTGCTCGGCGTCGTCATCTACGCCTACGCCATCACGAACTTCAAGCTCTTCTCGCTGCAATCGGCGCTCGACCAGTTCCGCCTCTTCCCCATCGCTTACAAGGTCGCGCTGGCGATTGCGGTGGTCGCCGTTTCGAGCTTCGCGTTGCTGCAAGTCCCCGTCGTCTGGTGGAGCTTCACCGCGCAGACGACGGACGCATGGAAGCGTTATCTCGTCTTCAGCGTCATCACGGCGCTGTTGCCGAATTTGATTTTGGTGGCGCTTGTCATACGCATCATCTCGCGCCCCTTGCGCCGCCTGACCGAGGCCGCCGTGGACGTGGCGGGCGGAGCCTACGGCACGCAGGCTGACCTGCAAAGCAACGACGAGGTAGGCTTGCTCGCCGCGTCGTTCAACGAGATGAGCCGCAAGATGGCCGGCGACATCGAGCGCCTGCGCGCGCTCAGCGAGCAACTCGTCCGCACCGAAAAACTGGCCGCCACGGGCACGCTCGCCGCCGGCGTCGCGCACGAGGTCAACAACCCGCTCGCCTCCATCTCGTCGCTCATCCAGATGCTTCAGGCGCGCTCCCTCACCGCCGAGAACGAGGCCGAGACGCGCGAGATGCTGCGGCTCGTCCAGACGCAAATCGCGCGCATCACGCAGGTCTTGCGCGACATGATGGACTTCGCGCGGCTGCGACCACCCGCGCGCGCGCTGCTGGATGTTTCGCGCGTCGTCGAAGCGAGCATTCGGCTGGCGAGCTTCGACAAGTCTTTCAAGCGGCTGCGTCTTGTGACAGAGTTCGACCCGGCTGCGCCGCGCGTCCCGGCGGACACGGATCAACTGCAACAGGTCTTTCTCAATCTCCTGCTGAACGCGCGCGACGCGATGCCCGACGGCGGCGATTTGAGAGTGGGCACGATTTACAACGAACATACCGGCGAGGTCATCGTTGATATCGCGGACACCGGCCCCGGCATCGCGCCCGACACGCTGGCGCACGTCTTCGACCCGTTCTTTACGACGAAGCCCACGGGCGCGGGCACCGGTCTCGGTCTGGCTGTCTGCTACGGCATCGTCACCGCGCACGGGGGCCGCATCGAACTCGCTCCAAACAACGGGCGCGGAACGGTCGTGCGCGTTTCGTTGCCCGTCGCGGAGCCGCCGGCGCAGGTTTCTCCCGCGCCGCGCGCGGACCTTCACTTGACCGACTCCGAGAGCGCCGAAAGGATTTGAGCGAAGATGTTCACCTATCGAGTTGACGACGAGATCATGCTCCGGCTGCTTGAGGAGCGTCACACGGAGGAGGTGACGGCGCTGGTCATCCGCGACTTGAAGTATCTTCAGGAATGGATTCACTGGGCGAAGGACGACTACTCGGTCGAGGACACGCGGGAGTTCACCCGGAAGAACCTCCAACAGTTCGCCGAGAACCGTGGCTTCACCGCCCAGATTCTTTTTCGTGGACAGCCCGCGGGGAGCATCGGCTACAACTATTTCAACTGGCAGAATCGCAAGACGGAAATCGGCTACTGGCTCGCCTCCTCCTTTCAAGGCCACGGCATTATGACGCGGACGTGCTGGGCGCTTATCAATTACGCTTTCGACGAACTGAAGCTGAACCGTATCGAGATTTTCTGCGCCGTCGAGAACACGAAGAGCCGCGCCATCCCCGAACGGCTCGGCTTCAAACTGGAAGGAGTCTGCCGTCAGGCCGAGTGGCTCCACGACCACTTCGTAGACCTTGCGCTCTACGCGATGCTGGCCGACGAGTGGCAGCATTTGGCCCGCCCCAATGAACAGAAGTAAACCGCATGAACACAAAACCTCTCATCCTCGTCGCCGAAGACGAAGACCTAATGCGCGCGATTATCCAGCGCCTGCTGGAAGAGGCGGGCTACCGTGTCGCTCCGGCGGCGAGCGCCGAGGAAGCTTTGGAACTCTTCGCCGCCGAAGATGTCGCCGTCACGCTCACTGACATCCGCATGGCCGGCATGGACGGTTTGGCTCTGCTCGACCGCATCAAGGACGTGGACGCCGAAGCGCTCGTCATCGTGATGACCGCTTACTCATCCGTGGACTCGGCGGTCGCGGCGCTCCGCAAGGGCGCTTACGATTACGTCACGAAGCCTTTCGTCAACGAAGACCTCCTGCAATCCATCAAGAACGCGCTCCGGCAGCGCGAGTTGTTCCGCGAGAATCGTCACCTGCGCCGCGAACTCGACAGCCGTTACAGTTTCTCGGAAATCATCGGCACCTCGGACGCACTGCAACGTGTCTTCCGCCTCGTCGAGAAAGTCGCCGCCACGAACACCAACATCCTCGTACAGGGCGAGTCGGGCACCGGCAAAGAACTGATCGCACGCGCCATCCACCATAACAGCGCACGTGCGGATCGCCCCTTCGTCGCCATCAACTGCGGCGCTTTGCCGGAGACGCTGCTTGAGTCGGAACTGTTCGGACACGTGAAAGGCGCCTTCACCGGCGCGGTCGGCACGAAGCCCGGACTCTTTCGCGCGGCGGAGGGCGGCACCGTTTTTCTCGACGAGATCGGCGAGGTCACGCCCGCCATGCAGGTGCGACTTTTGCGCGCCGTGCAGGAGCACGAGGTCACGCCCCTCGGCGCGAGCGCGCCCGTCCAGTTCGACGCGCGCATCGTCTGCGCCACGAACCGCGACCTTGAGAAGGAGGTCGCCGAAGGCCGCTTCCGCGAAGACCTCTTCTACCGCCTCAACATCATCGAGCTACACCTGCCGCCTTTACGCGAGCGGCGCGAAGACATCCCGCTCCTCGTCCGCCATTTCGTCAAGCGCACCGCGCGCGAGCAACAGCAGCACGAGAAACCGATTGAACCGGCGGCGATGACCGCTCTGCTCAACTACGCTTGGCCCGGCAACGTCCGCGAACTCCAGAACGCCATCGAGCGCGCCTTCACCCTGAGCGGCGAGCGCGTTGACCTCGACAGTCTGCCGCCGCGCATCCGCGACTCGGCGGCCAAAGCCGGCGCCGACGCCATGCGCGACCCCGACGGACTGCGCCCCACGCTCGCCGAAATCGAGCGCCGCTACATCCTCGACACGCTCGCCTCCGTCAATCAGGACAAGACCCGCGCCGCCAACATCCTCGGCATAGACCTCTCGACCCTCTACCGCAAACTCAAGCGCTACGACGCGGAGTGAGAGAAGGACGCGAATCGGATGGATCGCTCACAACGGAAGGCGGCTCGCCAACTTTGCCGGCGCACTCGCCCCGACAGACAAGCTTGCGTGTTAGTAACCGAGGCTTTTATGATGAAGAAATTCGATGCAGAAATTTTTACGAGAGGGATTGAGTGTCGCCCTGATCGCGCTGGGGATCTGCTCGGCGGGGCTGGGGTTGAAGGGCTTTCTGTTGCCGAGCCGCTTTATTGACGGCGGAGTGACGGGCGTCTCGATGCTGCTCTCGGAGGTGCTCGGCGTCCCTCTGTCGGTGCTGATTCTCGTCATCAACCTGCCCTTCATCGCCCTCGGCTACCGGCAAATCAGCAAGACCTTCGCCATCAAGAGCGCGCTGGCGATTGCCGGACTGGCCGTCTGCCTCGCCCTCGTCAAATTCCCGGAGGTAACGTCCGACAAACTTCTGACCGCCGTCTTCGGCGGCTTCTTCATCGGCGCGGGCATCGGGCTGGCGATTCGCGGGGGCGCGGTGCTCGATGGAACGGAGGTCGCGGCGCTGCTCGTCAGCAAGAGCATTCACCTGCTCAAGGTCGGTGATGTCATCCTCATTCTGAACATCTTCATCTTCTCCGCCGCCGCGCTCTTCCTCGGCATCGAGTCGGCGCTCTACTCGATCCTGACCTATTTCGCGGCATCGAAGACGATTGACTTCCTGATCCACGGCATCGAGGAGTATACCGCCGTCATCATCATCTCCGACCAGAGCGAACGAATCCGGCGCGCGATTACGGACAACCTCAACCGCGGCGTGACGATCTACAAGGGGCGTGGCGGGATGACCGGCGCGGATCAGGACATCTTGTATTGCGTGGTGACGCGGCTGGAAATCAGACGGGTGAAGAGCGTCACGCACGACATAGACGAAACGGCGTTCGTCGTCGTGCACCCGCTCTCCGATGTCGAAGGGGGCGTCCTCAAACGGCCCGCCGCACTGCACTGAAGAAAAGTCGGAAGGTCAGAACGCGGAACGATGAATGAAAAACGAGTCGCCTTTCATCATCGTTCCGCGTTCTCTTTTCTGACTTCCGCGTTCTGACTTCTGACTTCTCTTTTCATTCTTTCCCGCCGAACATGCCGCCGATGCCGCCGAGCATATCCCCGGCCTTGTCGGCAATGCCGCCGCCGGCGCCCGCGCCGCCGCCGATGACGCTATCAATCTGCCCGGCGATGGGCGCGGGCAGCCGCTCCTTCAGAAATCCGAGGACGGTTGTGACCGCCGTCCGTGCCTGCTCTTCGGCGATACCCGTCTTCTGCGCGACCTGTTTGACCAACTCATCCATCACTGGTTCTCCTTCTCAGTTGCGGCGGGAAAGCTTCGCGTGATGAAACGCGCGCTCTTATCAGATAAAAACCACGGACTGGAAGTTCGGGATGTCGAAGCGCCGGCGGCAACTCACGCACATGAGCATGTCATCCATCCGCACCATGTAGTCGCGCGCGTTGCGAAATTGCGCGCGATCCTGTTCGCTCATGCCGCGCGGCGGCGGCGCCTTCTTCGTGCGCCGCAGCCAGCGCACCTCGTACTCGGCGCGCTCGCGGCAGTGCGGGCAACTGTATGTCGCACGCTTCGTCTCCTGACGTTCGTTGAAGAAATCTCTCTCGTTCATAACTAATGGGGCCGGTGTCTTGAGACTAAATCAGTCCATTCCAGATTGGGACACAGAGAAGATAGGCGAGCAACCACCAACCGTTCAGAGTTCCGACTTCAGGTCGCCTGTATCTCGCGTTCAGTAAACCGACCTGAAGTCGAAACTCCGAACGCCGGTCTCCCATCCTCGTCAGCTTCGATTTAGTCTCCAGCCTCCAGCCTCTCCCTTTTTCTGTGATACATCACGATCAGCAAGCCGAGCAGACCGTTCAAGAGCATCACCGCGTTGGTGACGACGAAGACCCAGTTGCCAACCAGCCAACTATAGACGGTGAAGCCGAGCGAGGCGGACATCTGGCCGATAAAGAGCCACTTGGAGACGCCCTCGCTCGAACCCTCCTGCCACTGTTTGTAAACCTGTTTGCCGATGGTCAGCACCAGAATAACCGAGCTGACCCAGCCCACCACCTCGACCATCCGACGCCCCCATGTTCGTCCAGACTCTTTCTCGCCGGCTGGATTATCACCGAAACCGCGCCTTCACGCCAGAAGGCGACGCACCGTTTTGAGCAGCGAGTCGGGATCGCACGGTTTCGGCTCGTAGGCGTCGGCGCCCTGCGCCAGCGTGAGCGTCGCGCTCCCCGTCCCGAACCCGGTCGTTACAAGGATAGGCGTGCCCGCAATCTCCGGCGTGTCGCGCACGCGGCGGACGAGGTGCACGCCATCCGCCGCCGGCATCCACACGTCGGTGACGATCAGGTCGGGCCTGCCCGCAACCGCCTGCTCGTACCCGCGCACGCCGTCCTCCGCGACCTCGACCGTGTAGCCGCATCGCTCCAGCGTCATCCGCATCAGTTCGCGGGCCACGTCATCGTCTTCGACGACAAGTATCTTTTTCATCGGGTGAAAAGTGAATGGTCAATCGCAAAAGGGTTGTGAGCCGCCACAGGCAAAGCAACTACACGGCCCGCCTCGGCCACAGGCAGCTTCCTCAATTTATCAACCACCATTTACCGCTCACGAGTTCTCGCACACCTCGCGCAAGTAGCGAAAACTGTAGATGCCCGTGCTGTGTCCGTCGCTCCAACGAAAGGTGAGAGCATAGCGCCCGACGATCTCGACGTTATCCAACTTCAATTCGTCGGACACGGCTTCGGGCCGAAGCATACGCTCGCCCGTGAACTCGTTGACGCACCCCGCGCACGGGCACAGACGCCGGAGACGCGGCGCCTCGTATACGCACACGCGCCCGTCGCCCCACGTGACCCGCAAAGCAGCATCTCCATCCTGCATAATCTCGCGCGGTTCGACAGCGGGGCCGCGCCTCAACGCTTCGCTCATAGAATGGGCGTCAGGAGGCGGAAGGGACGCGTTCAAAGCGTCTTCATTCCGCCTTCCGGCTTCTGACTCCTTAATCGTTTTCCCGGAGCGCCTGCTCGACCGCTTCCTTCGTGATGCCGAAGTGCGAGGCCGTCCAGACCACCGCGCCGTTACGCAACACGAGCGCCTGCGGCGACTCGTGCTCGACTCCGGTGCGCGCCTCGACCTCGCGCGACACGTCGCGGTTCTGTTGCACGACGACGATTGCCACGTCCCCGCTCACGCGCGTCATCTGCTCATAAGCCGCCGCGCTGATCGGACAGGCATTGCTGTGTTTGAAGATGAGAACGGGTGCGTCGTGCGAACGCGCCAAAAGACTTTCGAGCGCATTCGTATCGGCGACCGCGTGAAAGTGGTTTTCCATCGAGGCCATCATCCATTATGTGTAAAAAAATTATGCGGGCCGGATTGATATTAGCCCAGCCGCGCTGAAAAGCAAGTCAGCAGTCAGCAGGCGGAAGCATGAAAGCGCAGCTATTGACCATTCGAATCAATAACCGCGCCTTCATCCTTTTGACTTCTGACTGCTGACTTGCTTTTCACCTCCAGTCGCCGACGAGGATGAACGGCGCCCAGTAGAAGGGCGCGCTGTACTTCTTGCCCGCGATCATGTTCTGGCGCGCGGCGCGCATCGCCGAAGCCGGCGGCGGGCCGGCCTTGCTGAAGAGGTTCTTGTAAAAGTCGGTCATCAAATCCGCGGTGGACTTGTCGGCGACGGACCAGAGGCTGACCCCGACTGTCGGCGCGCCGGCGTACATGAAGGCGCGCGTGAGTCCGATCACGCCCTCGCCTCTCTTCTCTTTACCGAGTCCGGTCTCGCAGGCCGACAGCATCACCAGCGGCGAAGAGAGTTTCAGGTTGAAGATTTCGTCAGTCCGCAGGAAACCGTCCTCCGTGCCTTTATTGCCGACGAGCGAGAGGACGACGCCGGTGAACTGCGGACGCTCGGCGTTGAGCAATCCGTGCGTGGCAAAGTGGATGACGCGATATTGCTTGAGGTCGCGCGCCTCCACGTTCGCTTCGCTCGCGTCGAGGTCGAGCCACACGTCCGTCTTCATCCCGGTCGTTTTGGCGAGACCCGCGACCTGCTGCGCCTCGGCGCGCGTGCCCGTCAGCCGCGCGAGCATGACCCCGCCGCCGCCCGAAGAGGTCGGCGCACCTCCCGCGCTCTCGCGCCCGGCATCAATGTCTTCAATG
>JBGTBQ010000460.1:0-1560 GCA_041749275.1 Pyrinomonadaceae bacterium
GCCCGCGCATCGCGCCCTGTTGCTTGCGGGGATGCGCGGCGCGACCACCTACGGCACCGCCGCGCGCGCCGGCCTCGCCACGCTGCCCGTCCACGTCTTTGGCAAGACCGGCACTTCGACGCCGCTCGACGACTTCCGCCCGCAGGGCTGGTTCGTCGGACTCGCCGCCGACAAAAAAACTGACGGCGAGACGCCGCCGCCCGAAGCAATCGGCCTCGCCGTCCTCGTCCTTCTCAAACGCGCGCATGGCTCGGACTCGGCGGTCGCCGCGCGCCCGATCTTCGAGACTTACGCGCGCCTCTTGCGGCGACGGGGAGACGGGGAGAGTGGGAGACGGGGAGACGCAACGGATTCTTTCACCCCGTCTCCCCGTCGCCCACTCTCCCCGTCGCGCGTAAGCGTGCGGCTTGCGCGTGAGGACGTGACGCTGAGAGTCGCGCTCGACGATTATGTGTTCGGTGTGCTCGCGGCTGAAGGGAGCGTCGAGGACGAACTCGAAGCGCTGAAGGCGCAGGCGGTCGTCAGCCGTACCTACGCGCTCAAGAATTTGCGTCGCCACGCGCGCGACGGCTATGACCTGTGCAACAGCACGCACTGCCAACGTTACATCGTTGTAAGCGACGAGGGCCGGCGACCGGAGTTTTACGAGTTGGTGCGACGCGCTATCGAGGAGACTTCTGGCGAAGTCCTGCGCGACGGCGCGGGGCGTGTGGCCGAGAGTTACTTCAGCGCCTCGTGCGGCGGCGCGACCGCCGACATCGCGTCGTTGTGGGGCGTCAACGTCGCGCCCGCGCACCTGCGCGGCGGGCGTGACGAGTTCTGCGCCGGGATGCCGCACAGCGCGTGGACGGATGTGATCCCGCGCGAACAACTCCTAAGAGCCTTGCGTTCGGATGCGCGCTCGGACGTGGGCGCGCGGCTCGACGCGGTGCGAGTTCAGAAGCGCGACCGTTCGGGACGCGCCGAGAGCGTCCTCGTCGAAGGCGAGCGGCGGCGCGTTTTGCGCGGCTGGGATTTCAAGATCATCGTCGGGCGCGAGTTGGGCTGGAAGACTCTGAAGAGTTCGCGCTTCGAGGTCGCGCGCAGAGGCTCCGACTTCGTCTTCCGCGGTTCCGGCTTCGGCCACGGCCTCGGTCTGTGCCAATCGGGCGCGCACGTCTTGGCGCGGCGCGGCGCTTCTTACCGTCAGATTCTCGCGCGGTACCTGCCGGGAGTGAGCGGCGGTCAAAAGTCGGGCGGGCCGCCGGTAGTCGGGCGCGAGGATGGCGAGGCATCGCCGGGATTCAAGACTTCGCATCCGGCATTTCAACTTTCAACTTTCAAACCGCAAATCTCATTCTTGAAAATCGAAGCGACATTTCCTTTGCGCTTGCATCGCTTCCTCTCCGCCGTGGCTTCGCAACGCACGGCTCGGTACGCGCTGCCTTTTGGCAATGCCCCGGCGAGCGGATATGCCGCCGCCCGCCCGCCGTCCACGCGCCGCACGCTGTCGAGTGAACACTTCCGCGTGAGCTATCCGTCGCGGCTCGCGCGGCGCGACGTGGCGGCGGCGCTTGGCGC
>JBGTBQ010000461.1:0-2479 GCA_041749275.1 Pyrinomonadaceae bacterium
GCCCGCGGCCCGCGTCCGCGCGCCGCGCATGAGCTGGCTGTCCGTAATCGGCATCGCCGGCACGCCCGTCTCGACCGAGCGCGCGATCAGTTCAGCGCGCGTCCAGCGCGAGTCTACGGTGGCGACCCGCGCACAGGTCGAGCGCACGGCCATGATCTTGGAGGCGCGTGCGGAACCGAGAGCGATAATCAGCGCGGAGTTGAGCGGCGGCATCGGCGGTCGAGTTTCGGCGTTAGAGCGTTTCGGTCGTACACCCGCCGCGAAAGCGGAGCGTGCCCGAAGGCTATAACAGAGCGCCGCGCCGCGTCAAAGAGCGCCCTCGTTCCTGTTCGTCGTCGAGCAATGACCTTTGATGCGCGTGGCGCGACCCTGCTTGACTTTGCACAGGTCGCTTGCTGTAATCGAACTTCTCCTTAACACACGCCGAAGAGCGCTGTAACTGCCTGACAGACAGGGGGACGCCACGAGTGCCTGCGAGTGAACTTATCTACGATTGGAACAGTGTCGCTCCGAGTTTCGACAAGCCCGCCCGCCGCATCAGCTTCGACGACGAGACGCTCCGTGACGGGCTGCAATCGCCTTCGGTCTCGGAGCCGCCCGTCGAGAAGAAGATCGAACTGCTGCATCTGATGGACGCGCTCGGCATTGACACGGCGGACATCGGATTGCCGGGCGCGGGCGGCACGCACGCCGCCGGGGTGGAGCGGCTGGCGCGCGAGATCGTCGAGCAGAAACTGAAGATTCGTCCGAACTGCGCCGCGCGCACGCACCAGAACGACATCCGCCCCATCGCCGAAATCTCGCAGCGCGCCGGCATCCCCATCGAAGCCTGCACCTTCCTCGGCTCCAGCTTTATACGCTTCTACGCCGAAGACTGGACGCTCGACAAGCTCTTGAAGCTCACGGAAGAGGCCGTCACCTTCGCCGTCTCGGAGGGGCTGCCCGTCATGTTCGTCACGGAGGACACGACGCGCGCCGACCCCGCGACGATTCGCGCGCTCTACACGACCGCGATTCGCTGTGGCGCGCGCGCCGTCTGCGTCTGCGACACCGTGGGCCACGCCACGCCCGACGGCGCGCGCGCGGTCGTCCGCTTCGTCAGAACGATCATCGAAGAGCAGGGCGGCGGCGTCCGTCTCGACTGGCACGGACATCAGGATCGCGGCCTCGGCGTCATCAACTCTCTCGCCGCGATTGAAGGGGGCGCGGATCAGGTTCACGGCTCGGCTCTGGGGGTCGGCGAGCGCGTCGGCAACACGCCGATGGATCAACTGCTCGTCAACCTGAAATTGATGGGCTGGATCGAGCACGATCTCTCGCGCCTGCGCGAATACTGCCACAAGGCCGCCGAAGCGTGCGGCTGGACGATTCCGCTCAACTACCCGGTCTTCGGGCGCGACGCCTTCCGCACCGCGACGGGCGTCCACGCCGCCGCCGTCATCAAGAGTTTTCGTAAAGGCGACAACGAACTCGCCGACCTCATTTACTCCGGCGTTCCCGCCGGCCAGTTCGGCATGAGACAGCTAATAGACATCGGCCCGATGAGCGGCAAGTCGAACGTCGTCTACTGGCTTGAATCGCGCGGGCTGGAAGCGAGCGACGAACGCATCCAACGCATCTACGACCACGCCAAGCGCGCCCACGGCGTTTTGACCGAGGAAGAAGTGATGCAACTCGTCTGAAGCAAGGGATGAAGGATGAGGGATGAGGGATGAAGTAAGACGTGCTTCTCTTTTATCCCTCATCCTTCATCCTTCATCCTTTTAGTTTATGTCCTTTCCCGCCACCACGCCTGCCATGCTCGAAGAGGTCGTCCGCGACCTTTTAAAGTCTGAGCGCGTGCGGCGGGCCTTCCTTTTTTTCGAGACGCAGGCCGAGAGCATTACCGCGGAGCAGGTGGCGATTTGCTCGATCCCGTCGCCGCCGTTCGGCGAGGCGGAGCGCGCGGAGTATCTGTGCGCGAAGTTCAAGAGCTTCGGGTTGACGGAGGCGCGCGTGGACGCGGAAGGCAACTGCGTGGCGCTGCGACGCGGGCGCAGTCCGCATCCGCTGCTCGTCGTGAGCGCGCACCTCGACACGGTCTTCCCGGAAGGGACGGACTTCACGGTGCGGCGCGACGGCACGCGTCTGCGCGCGCCCGGCATCGGAGACGACGGGTGCGGGCTGGCGGCGCTGATGACGCTCGGGCGTGCATTTGAAGAGTGCGACATCGAGACGGAAGGCTCGCTGCTGTTCGTCGGGACGGTCGGCGAGGAGGGCGAGGGGAATCTGCGCGGCGTGCGACACCTGCTGACGGCGGGCGAGTGGGCGCGTGAGATAGACGCCTTCATCAGCATTGACGGCCCCGGCGTCGAGCGCATCACGAACGCGGCGCTCGGCTCGCGGCGCTACCGCGTGTTGATGCGCGGCGCGGGCGGTCACTCGTGGGGCGACTTCGGCGTGGCGAATCCCGTCCACGCCATGGGCCGCGCCATCGCGC
>JBGTBQ010000462.1:0-2222 GCA_041749275.1 Pyrinomonadaceae bacterium
GCCGCTGCCCGCGCGCCGGTCTGAGCAGCCCCGGCGCGTGTTTCCGCGCGGCGGAGATGACGGCGGCTTTGGCGGCTTGCGGGGCCGGCACGTTCGAGGGCGCGTTAGCCGCCGTTTTCGCCACCTCGCCGGCGAAACGCACAAACTTTCTGGCTCCCTCGAACTCCTGATCCTGCGGGCTTAACCCTTCCAACTCCAGCCCGAACATCTGGCCGATCTTCGCCCCCGCCTTTCCGCCGATGCCCGGCAGCACCATGTTTCCGAGCGCGGGGAGCGCCATCTTGGCCGCGCCTTTCAAAAGCCCTCCGACCTGCTGACCGAGGCCGGTCTTGAGGAAGCCGCCGGCGGCCTTCTTGGCCCGCTTGATGAGCTTGCCGAGGAACTGTTCGAGTTCGGCCTCGTCCGCCACTTCGAGAAACTCCGCGGCCAGCTCCATCTCTTCGATCTCGTCGAACGCGGATTCAGACTCGCCCTCGAAGAGATAGCCCTCGCCCTCGTAATCGCTCTCGTGTTCTCCTTCGTCCTGAAACTCCCCTTCTCCTTCTCCCTCGTAGTCGTAAGTTTCCAGCCCGTCGTATTCCGACTCGAACAGATTCTGTGTGCGGTCTAAGTCGTGCATGATCTTCTCCTTTTGTGGGTCGTGGTTGTGGCCGATAGAGACGTTCTAAGGGGCCGCGCGGACGACATGTAGTGCACGCCGAGTGCCACGCTAAATTGTTGAAACTGCGTCCGGGGCGGCGAAGCGTGCTTCGGGATGGGCGCGTGAGGGGTGGATTCGGCGAAAAGCTCTTCGGCGGGTTTCGGACGCGCCGGCCCGCGTCTCGCGCGTTTGCGCGGTGCTCCAAAACGGCGAGGGGGCGTCGCCGACATTGCGTCGGCGACGCCCCCTCTGCGTCAGTCTCTTGTCGAGGCTCTTTAGAACTCCATCTTGATTGCCAGTTGCACTTGTCGCGGGTCGCCGACGCCTTGACGGAGGAAGCCGTCGAAGTTGAAGAGGCCCGGCGTGACGAGCGGGTTGACGTTGTTCGCGTTGTTGAAGGTATTGAACATCTCGATGATCGGGATGATGCGGAACCGCTCGCCGAGATGGAACGGTCGCTGCAAGCGCCAGTCGAACGAGAAGAACTCGTTGTTCTTTCGCAGGCTGTTGCGGTTGGTCGCCGTGCGGACGGCGGGCGTGATGGGTTGCGCGCCGCGCGCCTGCACGCGGGCGTTGCCCTCGAAGCCCCACGGCAACTCGGCGTTGGTGTAGAAGTTGAAGCGGTGACGGATGTCGCGGTCGGAGAGCGAGTAGTCGAGTTGCAGGTTGTTGATGTCGAAGGAGCGGTCGGTGAACGGGTCGCGCTCGTTCGAGTCGTCGTCCTCATCCTTCGACAGAACGTAGTTCCACTCGAACTGGAAACCGCGGCTGTAACGTTTCCGCATCCCGACGGTGAAGCCGCGATAGACGGACTTGCCGACCGCGCTCGTCACCATCGTCTCGTCGAGGAACGGAGCGAAGAAGCCCGTCCGCCCGAAGTTCAGGAAGCGCGTGAGGTGGACGCCCTTCGCGTGCGTGAAGTCGAAGTACATCGAGAGGTCTGGAACGATCTGTTGCTCGAAGGCGACGTTGGTGGTGTAGATGCGCGGGTTGGCGTAGTCGCGGCTGAAGACGCGCACGCCCGAAAAGCAGGGGAACGGGTTGGTGCGCCCGCCGGCGGTGCAGGAGCCTGCGCTCGGCGTGACCAGACCGGGCCAGACCGGAGCGGGTGCGCCCGACGCGATGATCGGCGTGTTGAGGAAGATGGTCTGCTGCTGGACGCCGTTCGTCGTGATCGAGCCGACCTGCGAGAGCATGTTCTGCCGCGCGAAGTAGATGCCGTAGTTCGCGCGGAGCACGGACTTGCCCTTGCTCCCGATGTCCCACGCGAGACCGACGCGCGGCTGGAACATCTTCTTCGGGCTGGGGAGCGTGCCATCCGAAGGGAAGCGCGGGTCGTTCAGGAAAATCCCGTAGGCCGTATCGGTAGGCGGCACGACGGGTGCGGGAAAGATTTGCGCCTCCCAGCGCAGACCGTAGTTGAGGGTCAGGTTCGGGCGAATCTTCCAAGAGTCCTGCGCGAAGAGCGCGAAGTCTTCGTTAGCAATCTCGGAGAAGCCCGCGGCGTCGGTCGCCGGGCCGGTGCGCCCCGCGCCCTGCAAATAGAGCAGGAGCGGCCCGCCCGTCGCGGTCGTCCCCGCCG
>JBGTBQ010000463.1:0-1695 GCA_041749275.1 Pyrinomonadaceae bacterium
CCGCGGTCGTCCTCGACCGCGCGGGCGGCACCTTCACTTACGCGGGCGTCGGGAACGTGGAGGTGCGCGTGCTCGGCTCGCCGGAGCCGTCGCGCCCGATTCCCACGAACGGCACGCTCGGCGCGCGTCTCTCACAGGTGCGCGTCTGGCCGCACCGCTGGACGGAAGGGACGAGCATCGTGATGGCCTCCGATGGCCTCAGCGCCTCGTGGAGCATCGAGTCCTACCCCGGACTCCTCAGCCACAGCCCGCAACTCCTCGCCGGCATTCTCCTGCGCGACTACGGGCGCGACTCGGACGACGCCACCGTCCTTGTCGTTCGATAGTTCACAGTTCAAAGCTGGAAATGCAGCTCTCGACTTTGAACTTTGAACCTTGAACTTTAAACTCTGAACCCATGATGGAAGGCATCACCTCAACCCGACTGGGTGACATCTACGTGCGACGCGAGGCCGACATCGTGAAGGTGCGCGAGCGCGTGCGGGCGCTCGCGCGTGAGATGGGTTTCGATGCGACGACGCAGATCAAGATCACGACCGCCGTCTCGGAACTCACGCGCAACATCTACGAGTACGCGCAGGCGGGCGCGATCACGCTCGCCGTGGCCGAGCGCGGCGCGGCGGCCATGGGCATCCAGCTCACCGCGCGCGACGACGGCCCCGGCATCGAGGAAACTCGCTTGCGCTCCATCGTGCGCGGCACCTATCGCTCGTCTTCGGGCCTCGGCGTCGGACTGATGGGCACGCGCCGGCTGATGGACGAGTTCGACATCCAGTCGAAACCGGGCGAGGGCACGCGCGTCACCATCGTCAAGTGGCTGCCGGTGGCGGAAGCCGACGAGTTGCGGAATCGCGCGGCGAGTTTGCGCGACTTTCTGGTGGTTGAGGAGGACGACTCGGCGGTCGAGGAGTTGGTGCGGCAGAACCGCGACCTCGCGCAGATACTCTCGGAGCTTGAGGAGAAGCGCGATCAACTCGAACAGCTCAACCGCCGGCTCGAAGAAGCGAACCGCGAGTTGGAGGAGGCGAACGGGAAACTGCGCGAGCTGTCGGACATGAAGGAGGAGTTCCTCGCGCTCACCACGCACGACCTGCGCTCGCCGCTGACGGTCATCAGCGGCGTCATCAACTTCTTCACTTCGGGGCGTCTCGGCGATCTCACCCCCGAACAGAAGAACATGGTAGCGATGATGGAGCGCAACACGCAGAGTCTGATCGAGCTGGTCAACGACCTGCTGGACGCCTCGAAGCTCGAATCCGGCACGCTGCGCCTTGAGTTGAACGCGGTCGAGCTGCCGCCCCTCGTCGCCGAGTTGCATGAGACGATGCAGCCGATGGCGAAGGAGAAAGAGATTACCCTCGCCGACAGCATCCCCGCCGACCTGCCGCCCGTGTACGCCGACCGCGCCAAGCTCCGCCGCGTGCTCGTCAACCTGCTCTCGAACGCCGTCAAGTTCACGTCGAAGGGCGGGCGCATCGAAGTCCGCGCCGAGCGCGCGAGCATACACATCGTGCGCGTCTCCATCACGGACACGGGCGTCGGCATCCCGCCGGAAGACCTCGCGCGCCTCTTCGACAAGTTCGAGCAGGCCCGCTCGCGCGCCACGCGCGGAGAAAAAGGCACCGGCCTCGGCCTCTACATCACGCGCCAACTTGTCGAACTGCACGGCGGCCAGATCAACGTCGAATCGGAAGT
>JBGTBQ010000464.1:0-23003 GCA_041749275.1 Pyrinomonadaceae bacterium
GCTCGGCGATTTGCGCGCGCGGCGCGGTGGGTTGCAGTCCGGCGTAGCGCGCAAGCGCGCGGCGCGTGCGTGCGTAGATGTTCTCGACGGCGAGGTCGTAGGCGCGCGCGCGTTCCTGCAATTCGGCCATCGAGGCGACGAATTCGAGTTTCGAGCGGCGGTCAACGTGCGGCGCGGGAAGCGGGCGCGCGAACCTGCGCCCCCGCGTCCAGAGGACGGCGAGAAGGATGACGCCGGCCTGCGCGAAAATCCAGAGGACGGGCGTGCCGGCGAAGTAGGCGAAGACGGGGTTTCGCGTCGAGCCGTGGCCGTGGTGATACTCGTCGAAGGCGATGGAGCCGCCCGCGCCCGCGACGACGTTCGCGGCGAGATGCAAGTTGTCCGAGAGTTTGATGCCGCCGTTCGAGACGATGTAAGGGTCGCTCAAAATCACGATGCGCCCGCTCCCGTAAGCATAGTCAATGAGCAGCGAGCCGGGGCCATCGCGCCCGTCCGCAAGGTGCTCGACGGGCGCGGGCGATTGCGCTTCTTCATCTGGCGGTTCAGCCGTCTCGCCGACGATGGTGACGACTCCGCTGGCCGGCGTCGGCATCGGCTCCGGCGGCGGCGGCGGCTCGTCCTCCTCCAACCACTCGTCATCGCTTTCGCCATCCACGTTGACAGGCGTGGGCTTCGGCGGCGGCGCTGTGCCATCTGCTATAGCCGTTTTCTTCTCTCCAATCGGATAGACGTGCAGGCGACCGGCGAAACGCGAGCGCGCGACCTGCGCCACGTCGCGCACGAGAAAGGTCGGCTGCGCGGGCGCGACGAGCGGCACGCCGCGCGTCATCGTCTCGACGTTGTCGGAGCGCACGTCGGGGCCGGGGTACTCGGGCAGCTCCGACGAGACGCGCCAGCGCCCGGACGCGGGCAACAGCACCGACTGCGGCACGCGGTCAATGATGACGAGCCGCCCGCCCAGCTCGACCCAGCGCAGGATTTTGTCGGCGTCCTCCTTCTCGATGTCGAGCCGTGTCTTCCCCACGATGACGAAGTTAGCGGGCGCCGCCGAACTGTCGAGCAAGTCCATGGGCCGGCCCCAGCGCGACACCTCGTAGCCGGACTGTTGCAGGTATTCGTAGAAGGCGCGCGTGCCGGTTGCGTCTGCGTTGAAGGTCGAGCGGTCGGGGTCGAATTCCGTCAACACTTCGCGCTCGACGCGCACGTAAGACGCGGCGTTCAGCGCGATGAGGATGACCAGCATCAGCGCGATGGTTAGGAAGATGGCTAAACGTCCACGCATCCGGGAATTTGGTGAGGATCAGCTAAATGCCGTGACCAAAATTTCTCGCTTACCGCGCGCTGTAGCGTAACTAACCTCGCCGCTCAGAGTCTCGTTCGCCAAGTTCTGAACTTCCCGCGCCGTCTCTTCATCCAGATACGGCTCGCCGCAATTCCTGCACACGCGCGCCGGTATGTCTGTGATGAGCAGGATCGCTTGACCGCGCTCGATAGGCAGGATCGTTGACCCTTTCTTAAAGCGATTATGTTTACAAATCAGGCATTTCATACATTCACCTGCGACGCTCACGAAAGGCCGCTTTCCAGCGTTTGCTGTCCGGCTCGTAAGCCGTCACAACCATCGTTTCACCCGCCGCCGGATCGTCTTCGCCGACAACGTGAATCGGTCTTTGCCCAGCCCATCCCAGCATGAGATAACGCGGCGGCGAATCGGCCTTATACTCTTCGATCAACTCGCCATTCTCCAACACGTCGCGCACTTCGGCAACACTGATTCCGCGTTCAACCATATGCTTCAAAATATATGGCGGATAAACTATTTTCACTTAACACTCAACGCCTGACGACAACGCGTGCGAAAGTCGGCCCAGTCCGATTGATCAGCTTCTTCGAGACCGTACCAGTGGCGCTCGAAGCCCGAGGTGAGCGGCTGCATCTCTTCGTAGAGTTGCGGCGGCGCGGTTTTCCGCACGGCGCGGAGGTAATCGCGGTTCGTGTTGTGCTGCGCGAGACGGATGATTTTGCGGTCGCCGAGTTCGCAGAGCAGCGCGATATATGCTTTGCGGATCGCGCCGCGCAGATTGCCCTCGCGCGCGAGCAGCTCCGCCTCCGTCAAAAGGTCGGAGACCGTTACTTCAGGCGCGAGGTGCTCGCCGAGGACGATGCGCGCCTCTTTCGGCGTGGTCGTCTTCAATAGGTTGCGGCGGCGCAGCCAGTATTTCCAGAGGATGAAAGCGATGAGCGCGACGGCGAGGGCGAGAATCACGTACTGCGCGACCGGCGAGAGGCGGCCCGTGCGGCCCGGCTGGAGCGGCCTCACGTTGGGGAAAAGGTCGGCGACCCACTCGAAGATTTGCCGGAGAAGGCGTTGGAGCGCGCCGCCCTCGGCGGCCTCGCGGTTGTATTCCTTGCCGCGCAGGATTGACGCCAGCCGCCCCTTCTCGGCGTCCTTGTCGCGCGGCTTATCCGCGGCTCCGCCGACGCTCTCCGCGAGCCGCGCTTCGAGCGCGTGCAGACGCTCGGCGATGCGCGTCAGCGACGCGGCGCGCTCTTCGGCGGAGAGTCGCTGCGTGGACTTCTCGTAATCGTCGAGCGCGCGATGGAGCCACTCGTTGTTGACGATGGTCGTGCCGCCCGCGTGCTCGACCTTTTCGGTCGCGGGGAGGAGCCGGCGCACCTCCGCGAACGTCTCGGCCTCGAACTCCGTGTCCGACTCTCCGGTTGACGCGGTGTGCGCGTCCACGGCAATCATGGCCTTGTGCACGCGCGAGCGATAGTCTTCGAGCGAAGCGCCCGCCGCCGAGGTCGCCGCGAGAAACACGCACAGCACGACGAAGGCCGCCGCCCTCGCGCGTTCAGACGAGACTTTTCTCCGCGCCACTCTCATCATCACTCCATCAGGCCGAGGACGGAGTCCGACCTCTTTCTCTCCACGTAATCGTCCCCCACTTCGCTCTTCCGCGTCTTCAACCGAGTGACGATGGCCGGGGCCAACGGCACGTTCAACCCGACGGGAAGTGTGGGCATGTCGCCGAGTCTTTGGGCGGCCATCAACTCCACGTCGTAGCCTTCGTGCCGCACACGCTCGTCCACGTAGAGCAGCGAGAGGCCGATCATCCAGATGGGCGCGAGCAGGATGACGCTCAGTTGCAGCGCGACCTGATAGCTGACCGAGGCCCACGCCGGAACGCGCTCCGAGCCGGTTCCCCACAACAACTGCCACAAATCAACGCCGTTCAGATAGGCGAGCCAGCCGAGCGGGACGAGGAGAATCATCAACACCGAGTAGGTTGCGAAGAACGTGAAGATGAACATCGCCATTAGCCGTCGCACATTCCCGCGCGCGAGTTCCACGCTGCGACCGATGGAGTTGAAGACGCCCTTCCCCTCGACCATCATCACCTGCGGCACATATGCCACGCGCCCCGCCAATAAGAAGAAGAGGTAGAGCGCGCCGTACGCGGTTCCGAGGTAGAAGATGAGACTCGCCACCGCCACGAACCACGGCGCCGTCGCGGGGGCCGCGAACGCCATCACGACGACGAAGATCATCAGCACGATGAACCACGCGAAGAAGGCCACGCCGGCGCTGAAGGTCGCGCACAGCATCATCGCCACGGTCGCGCCGAGCAAACCCCAGAAACGCGAGCGCACGTTCCGGTAGATGGCCCGCGCCGTCACCGGTTCCCCGCGCAGCAGGTGCATCACGAGATTTCGTGTCGCCCCGCCGAGCACGATCAACTGGAACATGAAGCCGAGAAAGCGGAGCAGGAGCGCGAAGGCCGAGAGCAGGAAGTAGATGACCAGCTTCTCCTCGGCCCCGGTCGCGCTCGCCGCCTGAATGGCGATAGTCCACAGCACGACCCCGACGGTCTGAACCATGATCGGTGGGGCGGAGGCGCGGATGAGCGGTGTGAAGTGGCGCCGGTAGAAGCGCACCGTGCGGTCAATAAGGTCACCCGCGCCGAGCGGCGCGAGTGGCAGTTGACCAACAGTTAGTGTTGACATGAGCTTTGGCGAATCGAGATTTTCCGCGAGTCAATCCGCTGAGATCGTAGCGGATTCTATCATGGCAAACTTGAATCCTCCGTTCGCCATTTTCGGGACGCAGCTAGATTGTCGGCCAGAACTTTATCCAAAAAATTAAATAACCAAATCCAACAATCTGAATTTCATCTTATGATGAAAACTAATTTGGCCCATCCCCATCCGAGCTAAGAGTCATTCTGGCAAGCAGTTAAGGAGGCGGCGAAGAGGCTGCGCGGACTTGGCATAATCCTTGCACATTTCGATTTATAGGTGTTTCGTCGAAAATTCTCAACTCTACTTTTTTTGGAATTTTAGATTGATCCATGCGGCTCTAATAAAGATTCTGGTCTTGTCGGAATCTGTGGCAAGCGAAGCCCGGCGAAGCGAAATATATCTCATCGGACTCCGGCTTAAGAAGAGAGTTAAGCTCTTCAAATCTTTCTCCACCTTTCAACGATTGACGGTTAACGTCAAAGGAGGTTTCCAAATGTCATTTCTGTTACCGCGCGGGGTTCGTGCCGTCACAAGCATGGTCGCAACCCTGTTTGCGTTAGCCACTTTCTCGGTCGCTGCCTTCGCGCAACAGGAGACAGGCCAAATTACGGGAACGGTTGCGGACCCGAATGGCGCGGCGGTGGCGGGAGCCACTGTTACGGCCAAGAATGTCGGAACCAAGGCCGAGCGCATTACCACGACGAACAGCGAAGGCTTCTACCAGATCACCAACCTGCAACCGGGCCTCTACGAGATCACAGCGAACGCTCCGGGCTTCGAGCCCGGCACGCAGCGGGCGCAGGTCACGGTCGGTGGGCGCCTCACGCTCAACGTTCCGCTGGGTATTGCGGCGGTCGCCGGTGAGGTCACAATTGTCGCGGGCGAGGGAGGCGTCTCGGTTAACACGACGGATCAACAATTGTCCACTGTCGTGAACAACCGGCAGATCCGCGAATTGCCCACCGTCACCCGCAACCCATATGCACTGGTCGCGCTGTCAGGCAACGTCGCCAACGACAGCAGTGCGCGCGGCACCGGCTTCGCTATCAACGGTCAACGTTCGGCGAGCACGAGCATCCTTCTCGACGGCGCGGAAAACGTTGACACCTTTACCGCCGGGGTCGGTCAGTCCGTCCCGCTCGATTCCGTGCAGGAGTTCCGCGTCATCACCGGCAACTTCTCGGCTGAGTACGGACGCGCTTCGGGCGGCATCGTCAACGTCGCCACCATCGCCGGCTCGAACGACTTCCACGGCACGGGGTACGGATTCAACCGCATCTCGAAGCTGGCCTCGAACGGTTTCGATAACAACGCGCGCGGCATCGCGCGCCCCGTCTTCACGCGCAACCAGTTCGGCTACTCGGTGGGCGGTCCCATCATCAAGGACAAGCTCTTTTTCTTCAACAACACAGAGTGGATTCGAGTTCGCAGCGGCGGTTCACGAGTCGCGTGGGTTCCCACCCAGCAACTCCTCACCGCGAGCGCTCCCGCAACGCGGGCGTTCTTCGCTCCCTACACGGTTAACGGGTCGCCGGGCGTCACCCGCACCGCCGCTCAGGTGGTGGCGGATTTCGGCGGCGCGGCAGCCTTCCGGCCAACGCCCAACGCGCCGACAAACGCCTTTCTGGCGTTCGCCACGGCTAATCCCAATACCCCGGTTCTCCAGCAGGTGACCTTCTCCACGCCGCGAGACGTGGGCGGCGGCCTCCCGGAGAATGAATACCAAGTCGTCGCGCGCGTTGACTACAATCTGAGCGACAAAACGCAGATTTACGGTCGTTACGCGCTGCAAGATCAGGTGTTCTTTGATGGTACGAACGCTTTTAGTCCCTATCAGGGATTCAGCACGGGCGCTTTCAACTTCAATCAGAACTTCCTGCTCAGTCTGACGCACGCGTTCTCGGCGAACCTTGTCTCGCAGACCAAGGTAGGCTTCAACCGTCTGAATGGTGGACAACCGCTCGGCGATCAGCCGCTCGTGCCGACGCTTTATCTGAACGGAGCGAGAACGGTGACCCTTCAGGGTGTGCAGATTCTCTTCCCGGGTTATCTGCCCAACTCGCCCGGCAATGCCATCCCGTTCAACGGCGCGCAGAACCTGTACCAGTTAAATCAGGACACGACCTACACGAGCGGTAATCACACGTTCCGCTTCGGCGGTCAAGTCGTACACATCCGCGACAACAAGACCTTCGGCGCGTACTCATATGCGGTGGAGGCCCTCGGTACTACTGATGGCGAATCATTCAGCAACTTTGTAACCGGCAACCTCGCTTCGTTCAGCGTGGCGATTGATCCGGGCAACAGGTTCCCCGGCGATAGCATCCCGCTCCCCGTCGGCCCGCCCTCGTTTTCACGCAGCAACAGGTACAGCGAATGGGCGGTCTATTTTAACGATGCCTGGCGCGTCTCTCCGACCGTGACCGTCAACGCGGGTCTGCGCTACGAGTATTACGGCGTGCAGCACAATGCCCGCAAAGAGCTGGACGCGAACTTCTATTATGGCACCGGCGCCACCTTCCAGGAGCGGATCCGCAACGGCAGGTTCATGCGCGCCATTGATAGCAGGTGCGGTGGCCTGTGGTGCCCGGATAAGAACAACTTCGCCCCACGCGTCGGCGTGGCGTGGGACATCTCGGGCGACGGCAAGACGAGCTTGCGCGGCGGCTATGGTGTTGCCTATGAACGCAACTTCGGAAACGTGACCTTCAACGTTCTCTTCAACCCGCCGAACTACGGCGTCGTCGCTCTGAGCGCCAACAGCCTCAACGCCGCCGGCGTGCTGGTTCCGGGAGATGTGCCGACACTGAGCGTCTCTATCGCCAACTACGGACCGTTTTCAGGGACCGGCCCGGCCCGGAGGTTCACTCCCGTGTCGGCGCGTCACGTTGACGAGAACGTCCGCAACGCTTACGCCCACTTCTGGAGCGCTTCGTTCCAGCACCAGATCAGTTCCAACACGGTCGCCTCGCTGGAGTATTCCGGCTCGGCGGGGAGAAGCCTGTATTCGATTGGTGACATCAACCGCAGCGGCGCCGCGCCAGTCTTCGGACTGCCGAATATCCCGAATGCCGTCGGGGTTACTACCAACCGGCTCAACCCGTTTGTCACCAGCCAGAACACGCGGCGCAACGATGGATACTCGAATTACGGCGCCCTGATTGCCTCGCTCGACAGCAACAACTTCCGTAACACCGGGCTAACGTTCACCGCTCGGTATACTTTCTCGGAAGCGAAGGATAATCTCAGCTCGACGTTCTC
Source organism: Pyrinomonadaceae bacterium (assembly GCA_041749275.1). Classification (GTDB taxonomy): domain Bacteria; phylum Acidobacteriota; class Blastocatellia; order Pyrinomonadales; family Pyrinomonadaceae; genus JBGTBQ01. The sequence continues at coordinate 7,285 of JBGTBQ010000464.1, forward strand.
CGATACGGGGCAAACCTTCCACCTCGGCTTCACCGATCAGTTCAACCCGGACCTCGACTACGGCCCGGCGGACTTCGACGTGCGGCACCGTTTCTCCGGCAGCTTCAATTACGAGGTTCCGTTCCGGGGCAGCAGCGATGTCGCCAAACACCTGTTGGGCGGCTGGAGCCTTAACAGCACGTTCGTCGCCAGAACGGGTTTCCCGTTCACGATTTTTGATTGCACGTTCGCGGTCGTGACGTGCGCGCGCCTGACCCCGTCCGGCCCGGTTACCATCAACACGAACAACCCGCCGAGCGCCGGGGACGCGAACACGTTCACCATCGCTGACCTGAGCAATCAGACGATTAGGACATCCGGTAACCCGATCACCGGAACCTACAACTTCGGTCCCTACGATCCTAATATGGTCGGTCGTAATTCGTTCCAGGGTCCCGGCTTCTGGAATATGGACATAGGAGTCTACAAGAGGATTCGCTTCACCGAGCGGTTGAGCCTTCAGCTTCGCGCCGAAATCTTCAACCTCTTCAACCATGCGAATCTGTACACTGACTATGGCAGTAGTGAGGTTAATGGTGGCGCTGTGCTCGGAAGGCGCGGCGTAACAGACAACCTTGCTTTGGAGCGTCGCAACGTACAGCTCGCCGCGAAGATTATCTTCTAACTTGCGGGAGAACGTAAGCGTTCTCTGGGGGGAGCCTTCGGGCTCCCCAATTTTTTAGCAGAGCCGTGCGCTCGCCCCGTCGCTACCGCTTCGGGAACCGATCTGCCTGACCGTGGCGAAGACATCTCATCAGCGGAAAAGGTTTGGCATGTCATCAAGTTTTAGTCCAACGCGCAAAACTCTGACCATGTGCCTGCTCCTGCTCGCCGCGACGAGCGCTCTACTGGCGCAGACCCGCCCGGCGCGCAGGGTCGTCTATCTTTCTTACGAAGACGCGAAGCCGGTGCTCGGCGCCGGGGCGGAAATTCTGCCACAGGAGTTACGCGGCAAAAGTCCGTCCGAACTGGCGCGAGAGTGGCCCGGCTGGGTCACGCGCCGTGACGCGGAGATACGCGCGCGTCTCGCGCAGGGGGACGAAGACACGCTCGTCAACTTCCTCTTGTTCGGAACGTCTTATACCAAACAGCCGCGGATCACCTCAGAGCGGTTACAAGAAATTGGCTCGCAGCCGCGGGGCGCGGGAGCTAACCCGAATCCGGCGCTGGCGAGCCTCGCCAACAGTCTGCAAGTGCGCGCGGACGATTTGATCCGGGCGGTGACCGCACCGGGAAACAACGACCGTCTCCTCTTCATCCGGCGGGTGCTGGTCGAGCACAAGGGGCTGCGCCTTGAGACGGCGGACGGACGGGCGCAGGCGAAGTCTTACCTGCTGGCGAGCGTCGTGCGCGTGCTCGGTGAGTTGGGCAACTATAAAAGTATTCTCCAAGCGGCGCGGGTGCAGGGGGCGAATGAAGAGTTTATCGAGCGGTCGAGATTGTTCCGCACACGGGGTCTTTCTTCGGACACCTCTCTGTTGCCTAATTACGCACTCGAAGAAGCGCTGAAAGCCATCGCGGGGCGGGGGCTGCTCTCCGCCGGGAGCGTGCGCCGGGTGGCGATTGTCGGACCGGGCTTAGATTTTACGGACAAACAAGAGGGATACGATTTTTACCCCCAGCAGAGCATCCAGCCCTTCGCCATTATTGATTCGCTGTTGCGGCTGGGATTGGCGGACGGGGCCGGGACGTTGCAAGTCACCACTTTTGACCTCAGCCCGCGCGTCAACGATCACCTCGGACGGGCCAGTCAGCGCGCGCGGAGCGGGCAGGGCTATGTGCTCCAACTGCCATTTGACACGGCGGCGAAGTGGAAGCCGGAAGCGGTGCGCTACTGGGAGCGTTTCGGTGAACGGATCGGTATCCCGACGCCGCCGATTGCCGTCCCCTCCGACGTTAGCACACTGAAGATGCGTGCCGTGCGCGTGCGTCCGGCCATTGCTTCTTCGATTACGCCCGTGGACTTGAACATCGTCTTGCAGAGGTTCGAGGCGCCTTTGTCGGAGCGCTTCGATTTGATTATCGCCACCAACATTCTCTCTTACTACGACAACTTCGAGCAGAGTCTGGCGCTGGCTAACGTAGAACGAATGCTGCGACCCGGCGGATTCCTACTTTCAAATGATGCGCTGGTCGAACTGCCCCTTTCGCGCATCCGTTCCGTGGATTATTCGACCGTGGTCTATTCTGATCGTCCGAGTGATGGCGACCACATCGTCTGGTATCAGCGGGCCTCCGAATGAGATGCTAACACAGCTTAAAACTTGTCTTCGCGCGGCGGAATCAGGGCCGGGTAGTCGCTCTCAGCAACGCGAAAAACCGTACCACATCGCTGACTTTGCGCTATAATTCAAGCTCTTTCACCCACCGGCTTTCGGCTCTGCACACAAGCTGCCGCATAGGGAGTTACAGAGATGTCTTACCCGCCGTTTTCAGCCAACCACCTTTGGCGTGCGCGTTCTTTCTTCTGCCTGCTCTCACTTATCGCGCTATGCGCGGCAACAGCGCGGGCGCAGATGGGAGGAGTGGAAACAGACCCCGGCGACCGTGGGTCCGGAGGCCAGAACGTGATTCAGGGACGAGTCTTCTTTCCCTCCGGGCGTCTGGTGGATCGAAGGCTGAAAGTCCGGCTGATCGGGACGACGGGCGCCGATATGTTCGCCCTGACTGATGACAATGGAACCTTCAGCTTTCGCCGCTTGGCGGGAGGGTCTTACACCCTGACCGTTGATGCGGGGAAAGAGTATCAGCCCGTCAACGAGAGGGTGGACATCATCCAATCGAACCGGAGAGCCGCTTCCGGAACTACCTACACCGTCCAGATTCAGCTCCAGCCGAGGCCGACGGGCGAAGGCAGCCCCGGTGTACTTAATACCGCATTCGCGGGCGTGCCTAAAGCCGCGCTCGATCTCTACGAAAAAGCGCTCAAGGCCGCTCAGACGGGTGACAATAAGAAGGCCGTCGCGTTGTTGAAGAACGCGATTGACCTCCACCCCCGGTTCACGCTCGCGCACAACGAACTGGGCGTGCAGTACGTTAAGCTCGGCGAACTGGACAACGCCGCCGCCGCGCTCCGCGAGGCAATCTACTTTTCGCCGGACGCCTTCAGCCCCCGGCTCAACAACGGCATCGTGCTCTTCTACAAGAAGCAATTTCAGGAGGCGGGCGAGGAGTTAGATCGTGCGCTCAAGATTAATGAAACGTCTGCCATCGCCCACCTCTTCAGGGGCCGCGCCTTCATCAAGACGAACGATTTTGCGAAAGCGGAGCAGGAGTTTCGCCGCGCTCTCTCGCTGGGCGGCGGCGGCGAAATCAACGAAGCGTACAGGTTCCTCGGAGGCATCTATAACGAGCAGGGCAAACACGCGCTCGCCCTTCAGGAGTTGGAGACTTACCTCAAGGTTTCGCCCACCGTGAGAGACGCCGAGCAGATTCGCAAGATCATTCAGGAGCTACGCGCGAAAACAAAGTCGAGCAGAAACTAAGCCGGAGTGTTGCCCGCCGCGCATGGGGCATCAAGGGTAATGCGGCCTGTTTCCGGCTTTCTCTCACTCTACATATTGTTCCGCCCGCGGTAAGGTTTATCTGTATGCGAATCAGTAGTTGAAATCAGCCACGAAGAATCAATGACTTACGGGCTTCAATGAAGTAAATCCCTGAGAGTTGATTTCGTAAGTCCTTTGTTTTCAACACGGAAAATTTTCAACTACTGATTCGCATCTGTTACTTGTCTTGAGACGCGATCCCGCCTCACTCTTGCTTCCGAGTACCAGAACCGTCTGCACTTCGACGAGCGCGTTCTACGTCAGGCGCGGTGTTCATTGCTTGGTCGGAAGTGATTTCCCTGCTCTCTCATGCTCTCCAAATGAGCTTTGCCAACTCTTCATCAAGCGGCGTGCGTCAACGGCGCGGACGACCGTTCCGCCGGAGTGGACAAACTGCGATGGTTCCGCATACCCCAGCTTGGGTCAATTCAGGACTAAGAATTTGCCCAAGTTCAATGCTTGGTTTCTTGTCATCAATTTTCAGGCTTTTGAATTTTGATTGAAAAAAATCCAAAATAATGGAGTAGTGCGGGAGATGGATGGCAGGTCGTTTTTTTAATTGCTGAAAATAAACGGTGACTGGGGCATCAGGTCCGGCGCCATTTCAGGCATGATTGTTGCCTAGCTTTATTGTCCTCGGACCGACTTTTCAATTAATTCAGTCCACCTACCTTTAGTTTTGGAGGGAAAGCATGAAGGCTCGTTTCTCATCAGCTATCGCTGTGTTTTTTTCAGCGACGTTAATCTTTTTTGCAGTAGCAACAAACGTCACTGCCCAGACCAGCCGCGGCACCGTCTCCGGTGTCGTTAAAGACACGAATGGGGCTGCCATTACCGGCGCCAGTGTCACTCTGACAAGCACGCAGACCAGTGTCACACGCAGCAGCACGACTAACGATGAAGGGATTTATCGCTTCGAGGCGGTTGATCTCGGTACCTATTCAGTCGCTGTCACAGCGCCGGGCTTCGGCGTGCTGACGAACACTAACGTCATCGTCAACGCCAACCAAATCTCCACCGTAGACGCGCAACTCGCCCCCGGCGGTCAAGAGGTCACGGTTGACGTGATCGCCGAAGCGGGCGCGGCTTTGCAGACCGAGGCTCCCGTGCGCGGCGGCAATATCTCGGCTGTGCAGATCACGCAGTTGCCGATTGGGACCCGCAACCCGGTTGGGCTGGCCCTCACCTTGCCGGGCGTCTCTTCTAATAGCGGCGGTTATGGCGTCGGCACCTTTTCGGTGAACGGCGCGCGTGGTCGCTCAAACAACTTTTTGATTGATGGCACTGAGAATAACGATATTTCGGTCGCCGGTCAGGGCTTTCAGATCACTAATCCGGACGCCGTGCAGGAGGTTTCGATCCAGACCTCGAACTACGACGCCGAGTTCGGTCGCGCGGGCGGCGCGGTGGTGAACGTCATCACCCGAAGTGGAACGAACAACTTTCGCGGCACGCTGGCGTTTCAATACGACTCAAGCGCCGACGATGCGATCACCAGTTCGCAGGCTCGTAATCCGGCAATCGTCAGACAGGCGAACCAACCGGCAGGCGTCATCCCACGTGGCAGGCGTCTTTCAGCCACCGAGTATATTCCTTCGTTCACCTTCGGCGGCCCGCTTTATCTGCCCCGCTTCGGTGAAGGCGGCCCGACGCTCATTGACGGGCATGACCGGACGTTCTTCTTCACCAGCTATCAGGAAACGCGCTTCCGCGCGCCGGGCGCTTCCGTCACTTTGGTGACGCCGACGCAAGCGGGGCGCGACAGGTTACGCGCGCTCTTCCCGGTGGGAACCAACTCTAATGTGGACAACTATCTGGCGGCGACCGCAAGTGCAGTGGCGACGGTTGCCGACCGGCCCGCCATCTCGCTCGACAACCAGAATTTGCCTGCGTCGCAACAAACGCGCGGTCAAATCCAAATCGGCTCGTTCTTCAGGTCCTACTCACAACTCTCGACGGGCAAGCAGTTCCAACTCCGCTTCGATCACAAAATCAGTGACAACGATCAGTTGTCGGCGCGCTTCCTGTCTGATCGAACGCTTGAACCCAGAGGCGGCACGGCGGGTTTCGAGGGATTCGACGCTGATTTTTCTTCGCGTTACTACAACTTCCTCGTCTCTGAAACGCACGTTTTTTCGTCAACCATGACGAATGAACTGCGACTCGCTTACAATCGCATTGACCTCGGCTTTCCCATTAGTGATGCGGGCGGCCCGGCGGGCACGCTGCCCCAACTCAATATCACCGGCGTCTCTTCCATTGGTGTCGCCGCGACCTTCCCGCAAGGGCGCATTGCGAACAACTATCAAGTGCAAGACACAGCCACCAAAATCGTCGGCAATCACACCTTCCGCGGCGGTGTTGATTATCTCCGGCAAATTTCGACGCAAACCGCGCCGGCCAATATTCGCGGTTCGCTGACCTTTGCGACGGGCGGCGGCTTCACGTCTTTCGGCAACTTCGTTGACAACTTCGGTGGAGTCGGCGGATCGGCCAGCCGCACTTTTGGCAGCGCGACTTACAACCCGGCCCTACATCGCATCGCCACCTTTTTCCAGGATCGCTGGAAAGCAACCGATGAACTGACCTTGACGCTTGGCCTCCGTTACGAATACTTCGGAACGCCGTTCAACACGTTACGGACTCCGGCATTCACCGGACTCTTTAATGTTGATCCGGTCACGCGCACCGGGCCGTTCAGCCAACCCAACGAGGTCGTCAGAGACACCAACAACTTCGCCCCTACGCTCGGCCTTGCTTACGCCCCTTCGTTTACGGAGGGCATCTTGGGGTCGTTTTTCGGCGAGCGAAAATCGGTGATTCGCGCGGGCTATCAGATCGGGTACGACTCGTTCTTCAACAACATCGCTTCCAATGCGGTAGCTTCTTCGCCCAATACCATCGTCACCACCATCAGTTCGACAGCCAGTGCGGGAACGCGCGGGTTGACGAACTTCAACACTCAATTCCCGACGACCGCGGCCACCGTCGTGCCCTCCAGCGCACAGACGCTGATTACTCCGAGACTGGTCAATCCCTACTACCAGCGGTGGTCACTTGGGATGCAGCGAGAACTGCCGTTCAGAACTATTGTGGACGTTTCCTATGTCGGATCGAAAGGCACGAAGCTCTACATCAATGAAGACGCCAATCCGCTCGTCCGACCGGAGTTGCGAGTTACGCCCGCGGGGGTTACGACTGGCCTGACAGGCCGCCTAGACAACTTGCAGGGCGGGCGAACGGTTCGCACCAATGGCGGGTCATCGAGTTATCACTCGGGGCAAATTGAAGCTCGCCGCCGCTTCGCCAACAATTTCCAGTTGACGGGTGCTTACACTTTCTCCAAGCTCATCAGCAATGCGGATGAGGTCTTTTCTCCCGGTTTCGGGGCGGCTGAATCCAGCTTTTTCGCGACGCCGGCGGTTTTCGGCGGTGACCGGCTCGACCGCGCCGTGTCCACCTTTGATAAACCCCACCGGGTGAGCCTCACATATGTGATTGAGAGTCCATGGTTCAGAGATCAACGTGGGTTCGTCGGAAAACTGCTCGGCGGTTTCCAAATCTCCGGCGTCACCACCTACGAGACCGGCTCGCCGTTCTCAGTCCTTAACGGCTTCGACTCGGATGGCATCTCAGGCGCCAATCGTCCCAACTTTAACCCGAATGGTCAGCGCGGAGTTCGTGCCGTGCCGCAGGTTGACGCCAACAACTTCATTACCGGGTACATCAATCCTGAAGTGATTATCGGTGTAACCAGCAGCGGCGCACCGATTTTCCAACCGATTGATCCCAACACCGCGCAGTTCATCGTGAACCCCACTTACGTTCCCGGACTTGCGGGAAGCGTCGTGCGGGTCGGCAATCTGGGGCGTAACACGGAGCGCACGCCGCCGATCAACAACACTAACATCAACCTTCTCAAGCGCATCAAGCTCGGAGAGGTGCGTGCGATAGAACTACGCTCAGAGCTGTTCAATGCTTTCAATCATCCGCAATTCCCGACGGGTGGGGGATTCATCGCGCAGACCGCTAACGCCCTGACGCAGAGGATTTTCTTGAATCCTGACGTGCCCGGCACCAGCGGCGGCGCGCGCGTAGTTCGCTACCAAGTCAAGCTTCTCTTCTAAACGAAGACTGAAGGCTGGAAGGCTTGCCACCGGCCTTGACACAAAATCAAAAAGCCCGGCAGAGACTAACTCTGCCGGGCTTTCTTTTGTCGGTCATATCCTCACACATCGAGCATTAGCGCCAGAGCCTTCAAAGCGCGACCCACATCCAGCGCCCTCAGCCGATGCTCACCAAATTTATGCGAATCAGTAGTTGAAAATAATCCGTGTTGAAAACAAAGGGGGTGTGGAATCAGCCTTCGAGGCATTGCATCTTGGACGCTTGCAAGTGGTTGATTCTTCGTATCAGATTTCAACTACTGATTCGCATATTGACGAGATCCGCCGCTCCCATTATGAGCAACGAATGGAACTCGTGCGTATTCAGTATTCCGACGGCTCGGTCTGGCAAAAGCATTAGGCCACGGCGAGCACAGCTTCGACCATTCAACTGGCGCGTTCGCGGCTCGCCGCATATTGGTCAGTCCGCCGTGTGCTCCGACTTCTAAACTCTGACTCCGCTGTGGGGATGGCCGTGCAAAAATTCAGGGCGTTGCTTCACTCAAAGCAATGCCCTCTTTTATTCGAGTCCCGGAGACGGAAGAGGCGGCGAGTTCTCTTTCGCCGCCAGAAATAACAAGCGCGCAATTAACCGGCGGAGACAATGCGCGCGAATCCCTCGAAGTCAACCGCACGCACAGGCAATCCCAACCGCCTTTCCAACTCGTCAAGCCGCATCCCATCCAGCATGATGGCTTCGTCCGACTTGCGAGCCGTCTTCGGGATGATGACGAAGTTGCCTTCGATGCGCTCGCGCGACGCCAGCACGCACTCGCCCGTCATCAGCCCGGCGACCACAATCTCCTCGCCAAAATATTTGTTCTCCACCGCCACGACCCGCAGCCGCGTGCTGAACCGCTCGTTGAGCTGCCCGATTAATTCTCTCAGGACGGGCGCGAAGAGCGTCCCCGTCAGGATCGTCCCGTGCAAGTTGGCCGGTTCGCGCGGCGGTCGTCGTGCGAGCCGGCGCAGGAGGCGCGCGAACTCTTCGCGGAACGAGCGCACCATCCCGACGCCATCCTCGATCTGTGGATAGTCGCCATAGTGGGCGCGGCCCGGCACGGATTTTCCGGCGCGCAGGTACATCTCATCGCCGAGGAAAGCGAAGTTCGTCCCCAACCGCGCGTGAAGGTCGCGCTGAAGAACTGAAACCTGCTTGATAACCTCACGGCACCAAGCGGGCGTGACGGGCGTCAGCCGCTCGTCGCGGTTGTAGCGCGTGAGGCCCAGCGGCACGACCGCCACGCTTTTGACGCGCGGGTACTCGGCGGCGAGGTCGCGGATCGTGCGCTCTAATACTTCATCGTCGTTGATCGTGGGGCAGAGAACGACCTGCGCGTGAATCTCGATGCCGGCCTCCATCATCCGACGCATCCGCGCGGAGATATCGGCGCGCTCTTCGTCCACGCCGAGCAGGTGGGCGCGCACCTTGAGGTCGGTCGCATGGACGGAGACGTATTGCGGCGTCAGTCGCTGCTCGATGACGCGGCGCATCTCATCCTCGGTGATCGAGGTCAGGGTCGTATAGTTGCCGTAGAGGAACGAGAGCCGCACGTCCTCGTCGCGGAAAGAGAGCGCGGGGCGCGCGTCCGGAGGATTGCCCTTGCAGAAACAGAACAGACATTCGTTGGCGCACTGGCGCGGGACGATATTCTCAAAGGCGAGGCCGAAGTCTTCGCCTTCGTCGCGCTCGACCTCAAGCTCCCACTCCTCGCCGCTCCTTTTGAGCACCTCGATGGTGAGCACGGTCTCGCCGCCGGTCTGAAAGCGAAAGTCAAGGTAGTCGCGCACCACGCGCCCGTTGACCTTGACCACGCGGTCACCCGCTTCGAGTTCCAACTCCGCGCCGATGCCGCCCGGCTCGACTTCCGTGATGGTGACGCCGCGCCGCCGTATCTGCGTGATGGCCGGTGTGACTGCGAATTCGTACATAAGAACAGTAACCAGTAGTCTGTAGTTCGTCCTCACAGACGAGAATTTCCCTTAACCGCGAACCCGTCAGTATCCTTCATGGCTCGGTCAAGTTCAACCCCTCGGAGATGAGATGCGCGGCGGCCATTTCAATATCGGGGCGCGGCGGAGGGAAAGCTACTGGCTGCCGACTACCGGCTACTGGTTACTGCGATGCGCCATTTTGACCGGGCAAAAGTGGTCAAAGTGAATATGATTGACAGGGAACGCTCTGAACCTCTAAGCTGAATTCGTGCCGGACGTTTCCGGCATCTCCTTCGCAAGCCCGCCGAAAGGCCCGTGATTCCGCCCTTTTCAACCTCCGCCGGGTCATCTCAGTCGGGAAACCGTCGCCATCGCTTTAAGCCGACGCCGCCTCTGGAAAGGCACGTCGCTTGCCCTGTCGCTAGGTCGCGGCGACCTTGCGGACGCCATCGAAAATTTAAAGAAGCGAAGCTTTCATGAGCACCACGCCGAACGACATCATCCAACCCACCGCGCACCTCCTCGCCGGTGCCGCCTCGCCGACGAACGCCACCGTCCTGCTCGCCGAGGACGACCGCTCCATCCGCCGCTACCTCGAAGTCATCCTCCAACGCGCGGGCTTCAATGTCATCGTCGCGGCGGACGGACTCGAAGCAATGAAGGCCGCGCTCACTTCGAGCATTGACGCGGTCGTCACCGACGCCATCATGCCACACCTCAGCGGCTACGAGTTGTGCCGCTTCCTGCGCCGCCACCCGAAGCTTGCCGCCCTGCCCATCGTGCTCCTCAGCGGCGTCGAACGTGACGCGAACTCGTGTGAAGGGGACGCGCAACCGGACGTTTATCTCGCAAAGCCCGTGCGCCCGGAAGTGCTGACGAGTTGCATCATGCGGCTGCTCCCCCAGACTTTGTAAAATTTCGAGTTCCACGAGTGGGCAAACGAAAAGGCTGCACGCATGTCCGTGCAGCCTTTCGTCTTTACCGCGTGATTCTCCCGCGGACTCTCAGGTCAACTCGCGCCGCCCGCCGTCGTGCTCGAACCCGAAGGCGTGGCGGCGAGCGCCTCGTCAACCGGCGTATACTCAAGCCCCTGATCCACGGCGACCGCTTGATATGTCAACTTGCCGGCGTGCGTGTTGACGCCCTCTTTCAGTCCGGGGTCGCTGGCGACCGCCGCGTGGAGGCCACGGTTAGCGAGCCGGAGCGCGTAAGGCAGCGTCGCGTTCGTCAGCGCAAAGGTCGAGGTGCGCGGCACCGCGCCCGGCATGTTGGCGACGCAGTAGTGCAAGACGCCTTCTTCATAATAGGTCGGGTTCGAGTGCGTCGTCGCGCGCGTCGTCTCAATGCACCCGCCCTGATCCACGGCCACATCAACGATCACCGCGCCGTTCGGCACGTCCTTCAGCATCTCGCGCGTGACGAGCCGCGGAGCCGCCGCGCCGGGCACGAGCACCGCGCCGATGATGAGGTCAGCCTCCGCAATCGCGCCGTGGATGGCGTAGGCCGACGAAGCGAGCGTCGAAATCTTTGACAGAAAAATGTCGTCCAACTCGCGCAGCCGGTCGAGGTCGCGGTCAATGATCGTGACGTGCGCGCCCATGCCGACGGCGATCTTCGCGGCGTTGGTGCCGACGACGCCGCCGCCGATGATGACCACGCGCGCCGCCGGCACGCCCGGCACGCCGCCCAACAGCACGCCGCGCCCGCCGTTCATCCGTTCGAGATACTGCGCGCCGACCTGCACGGCCATCCTTCCGGCGACTTCCGACATCGGCGTGAGCAAGGGCAGCGTGCCGCGCTTGTCCGTGATGGTCTCGTAAGCGACGCCCGTCACCTTGTTTTTTAAGAGCGCCTCGGTCTGTTGCGAGTCGGGCGCGAGGTGCAGGTAGGTAAAGAGGAGCAGCCCTTCCTTCATGCGCGGGTATTCGGGCGCAATCGGCTCTTTCACCTTGACGATCATCTCGGCCTCGCCCCACACGTCGTCCGCGGAGTCAAGGAGATGCGCGCCCGCGCGTTCGTAAAGCTCGTCCTCAAAGCCGGAGCCTTTGCCCGCCGCGCGCTCGACGATGACCTTGTGGCCGGCGTCCGCCAGCGCGCGCACGCCCGCCGGCGTCAGCCCGACGCGGTATTCGTTGTCCTTAATCTCCTTCGGAAGTCCGACGATCACGGTTTTCACTCTCCAATCGTTTTAGATTTAAGCGAGCGTGGATAGGCATCAGATCAAACATCTCCGCACTGCCGTCACGGAATTACATCAAGCTTCCGCGAGCGCCGGTTCGTCTACCATTTCGCTCGGATGGAGGGAGAGGTATTCCCGTACTTCCCGGTTCATCCGATCAATTTCCGCGAGAAAACCGCCCGCCGAAAGTTTGTAGGCAATCGGATCGGCCTCGACTTGACGGAGATGCGTCACCTGACGATGGAAAAGCTCTACTCTCTCTAATGTCGCCTGCAACTCCAAATCGTTTTTAATCATGGCTCATCACCTCAACGATCCCGCGCCTCGTTTTGTCGCGCTTGATTTGCCAGTCCTCTAACGCACTTTGTTCACCGCCGATAGCTCCTGATCTCTTGAGCCAAAAGACGCTGGCGCCTTCGTACTCCTGAGCCGCCAGATGGCTAAAAACGATTTCGGCCTCGTCCGAAACCTGTCGCGGCACGAATGATTCTTCCATCAAGAGGAAGATGTCAACGTCGTTCGGCTCAGGCTTGGACGTGACGAACGAGCCGAAAATGATAAAACGCGCCAGATGCCCCGTGCCGCTCGCCAAGTCGTAAATCCGTGTCAACCGTTGCGCGACGATACGGCGTTGGAGTGAGCCGCCGCCGAAGTGCTCGATCACTTCCGCTAAAGTCGCCCGGTGAATGCCAACCGGCAGGTCGCCATTGTTGTCGAAGTCCGGCCACACCCTCATCGTTAATTATCCGGGCGTGCTGTCTACTCGAACTGCACTTCGTCAATCTGCGCGCGCTGGAGTTTTCCGCTGTAGTCCACGTAGACCGACTTCCATTCGGTGAAGATGTCGAGCACCTGCGTGCCGGCCTCGCGGTGGCCGTTGCCCGTGCCCTTCGTGCCGCCGAAGGGGAGATGCACCTCCGCCCCGATGGTCGAGGAGTTGACGTAGAAGATGCCGGTGTACATCTCGTTCATCGCGTGGAAGGCGCGGTTCACGTCCCGCGTGTAGATCGAGGCCGACAGACCGTAGCGCACGCCGTTGCCGACCTCAACCGCCTCTTCGAGCGAGCCGACGGGAATGACGGAGGTGACGGGGCCGAAGATTTCTTCCTGCGCGACGCGCATCGTGGGCGCGACATCGGTAAAGACGGTCGGCTCGATAAAGTAGCCGAGAGCGTGCGCTCCCTTTTCCAACCGATGGCCTCCACAGGCGAGCGTCGCGCCGTCTTCCTTCTCGCCGATCTCGACGTAGCCGAGAATCTTGTGCACGGCGTCGGCGTTGATGACCGGCCCCATGTCGGTCTTCTTGTCGAGGCCGTTGCCGACGCGAAGCCCGCGCGCTTGCTCGACGAGTTGCTGCGTGAATTTTTTGTAGACTTTTTTATGGACGATGATGCGCGACGAGGCCGTGCAGCGCTGTCCTGAAGTTCCGAACGCGCCCCATACCGCGCCCTCGACCGCGAGTTCCACGTCGGCGTCGTCCATCACGATGATGGCGTTCTTGCCGCCCATCTCCAGCGAGCAGATGGCGTTTCTTTCAGCGCACGAAGAGGCGACGATGCGCCCCGTCTCGGTCGAGCCGGTGAAAGAGATGAGCCTCACCGCCGGGTTTTCGGTGAGCGCCGCGCCCACCGTCTCGCCGTGGCCCGTCACGAGATTGACGACGCCCGGCGGGATGCCTGCTTCCTCGCAAGCCTTTACTAAATTGTAGGTCGAGAGCGGCGTGTCTTCGGCGGGTTTGATGACGACCGTGTTGCCGCATACGAGCGCCGGGATGAGTTTCCACGAAGGGATTGCCATCGGGAAATTCCACGGCGCAATCAGCCCGCACAAACCGACGGGCTGGCGCACGCACATAGCGAACTTGTCGGGCATCTCGGCGGGCGTCGTGAAGCCGTGGAGGCGTCGGCCCTCGCCCGCCGTGTAGTAGGTGCAATCAATCGCCTCCTGCACGTCGCCGCCGGTCTCCTTCAAGACCTTGCCCATCTCGCGCGTCATCTCAGAGGCGAAACGGTCTTTGTGGCGGATGAGGATTTCACCGAGGCGGAAGAGGATTTCGGCGCGGCGCGGCGCGGGGAGTTTGCGCCACTTGTCCGCCGCCGCACGCGCGGCCTCCACCGCACGCGACATGTCCTCCGCGGTCGAGAGCGGGAAGCGCCCGACCACCTCGCGCGTGTCCGCCGGATTCACGTTGTCAAAGGTCTCCCCCGACGCGGACGCGACCCACTCACCGCCGATGTAGTTCTTAAAAGTACGGGCGCCCGACTTCGCCGTCGCGCGCCCGCCCTTCCCACTGTTTTTAACGAGAGCTTTTTTCGCCTGTGCCATAATTAAAGTGACGAGTGACGTGTGACGAGTGACGAGCAAGAAGAAGTTTTTATCTTGTCACTCGTCACTCGTTATTCGTCACTTATTGAAACGTGAATTGCACGATGTCCTGCCGAACGCGGTCGCCGTCGCTTCTGGCGATGTGCAGGACGACCGGGTCACCGGGTTTGAGATTGCTGACGATGCGCTCGAAGTCCTGAGTCGTGCTGACCGAGGAGCGGTTGATGCGCTGGATGACCATGTTCTTGGTGACGCCGGCGTCGAACGCGATGCCCGTCGGATCAACCTCCTGCACGAGCAGGCCGCGCACGCCCTTCAAGTTGCGTTCGTTGGCGAGCTGCGGCGTCAGTTCGCTCAGGGTCACGCCCATCACCGGGCGCGCTTCCTTCGCCGCCTCGTTCGCGCCGGGCTTGACGTTCAGAGGGTTCGCCGGCGTGTTGCGTTCGAGCGACACGGACGGGCGCGCCGGGCGCTCGCCGATGGTGACGCTGGCCGTGCGCCGTTCGAGCTTGTTGTTGATCTCGCGCAAGTATCCGATCTGTACGGTCGAGCCGACGCTCGTTCCCGCGACCTTGTTGATGAGGTCTTGCGCGCTGGCGACCTGTTGCCCATTGAACTCCACGATTACGTCGCCGACCTGAATGCCCGCCTTCGTCGCCGGCCCCGGCGGATCGGACACGTCCTTGATGATGGCGCCCTTCGCTTCGGGGAGATTGTAGACGCTGGCGAACTCAGGCTTGACGGGGTCGAGGTAGACGCCGAGATAACCGCGCCGCACTTTACCGTCCGTCGTGAGTTGGCGGAAGACCGTCTCGGCGATGTTCGAGGGGAGGGCAAAACCGATGCCGTTGTAGTCGCCCGTGGAAGTAGCGATCTGTGAGTTGATGCCGATCACCTCGCCGCGCATGTTGACGAGCGGGCCACCGGAGTTGCCGCGGTTGATGGCGGCGTCGGTTTGCAGGAAGCGCTGGAAGCTCGACGAGCCGCGCGTGACGCGCTCCTTCGTGGAGATGATGCCGGCGGTGACGGTCTGTTCAAGACCAAAGGGCGAGCCGATGGCGAGCACCCAGTCGCCGACCTGCGCCTCGTCCGAGTTGCCGAGCTTGATGAACGGCAGGTCGCGCGCCGTCTTGACCTTGATGACCGCGAGATCGGTCTCCTCGTCGCTGCCCACGACCTCGCCGCGCAGCGTCTCGCCCGATTGGAGCTTGACGCTGATGCGGCTCATGTTCTCGACGACATGGAGGTTCGTCAGGATGAGACCCTTCGGGTCAACGATGAAGCCGCTCCCGACGCCGCGCGATGGACGACGGGCGTGCTTGCGAAGCATGTCGAGAAGCGGGTTATCCGAGTCCTCGCCCTCGTCGCCGTCTTCGTCCTTCTCTTGGCCGCGGCCCGCGACCTGCGACGACGAAGAGACGGTGTCAATGTTGACCACCGCCGGCTCGACCCGGCGCGAGATTTCGGCGAACGAGGCCGAGAGCGCTTCCGGCGCGCGCGCGAGCTGCGCCGCGTTGGGCGGCGCCGCCA
>JBGTBQ010000465.1:0-3347 GCA_041749275.1 Pyrinomonadaceae bacterium
TAGCTGAAACGGCAGACGGCCCCGTCGCCGACTTGAACTCTGAGGAGCAACGTCGTGCTCTTCAGTTTAATCTTCCCTTCCTCGACCTCCTGACCTTCTTTGATTGCGTCTTTACAGGAAACCTTAACGAGACTAAAACCCTCCGCCGTCCGCTCGACCGCGAGATAGGAATAGTCCATCCCCATCATCAACAGCCCCGCCTTTTCGCCGACGCCGAGTCCGGCGAACTCCGCGCGCGTCGTCACGGTGAACTCCGGCGCGGGAAGTTTTTGCAGCAGCAGATTCGGGACGGGCCAGAGGTTGAACGCTTTGTCAGGAACGGCGACCGAAAACAGGCGCAGCCTTCCCGTTCGCGCGGCGAGCGACATCCAACTCTCTTCGTAGTTGGCGTGCCACTGCCACTGTAAGCCAAGCCTCTTTGCGCCGAACTCGTCGCTCGTCTCCGGCACAGCCGCCGGGTAGCTTCGTCCCACGTTCGGCTTTTTGTAGGTCAACACGGGTTCGCCCTTGCCGTCGCCGTCCGCGTCCATGCCGATGACGGGCCAGTCATCAACCCACTTCATCGGCTGCAAGTGGACGATGCGCCCGTAAGCGCCGCGATCCTGAAAGTGTATAAACCAGTGCTCGCCCGATTGAAGCTCGACCCACGCGCCCTGATGCGGGCCGTTAATCGCGGTCGCGCCCTGATCCATGACGATCTTGTCTTCGTAAGGCCCCCAGATATTTTTCGAGCGCAGGACGGTCTGCCAGCCCGTCGGCACGCCGCCCGCCGGGGCGAAGATGTAGTAATAGCCGTTGCGCTTATGCAGCTTCGGCCCTTCGATAGTCGGATGATTGGCGCGACCGTCGAAGACCATCTTCCCTTCGTCGAAAACTTTCGTGCCGTCGGGACTCATGCGCCGGATGTAAAGCACGCTCTTGATACCGGCGCGGCTGTTGGCGAAGGCATGAACGAGATAAGCGTTGCCGTCGTCGTCCCACAGTGGGCAGGGGTCAATCCAGCCCTTCGCGGCTTTGACGAGGAGCGGCTTTGACCACGGCCCCGCCGGGTGCTTCGCCTTGACGAGATAGATGCCGAAGTCCGGGTCGGGGTAGTAGATGTAGAACTCGCCTTTGTGATAACGGATGGCGGGCGCCCAGACGCCGTTGCCGTGTTGCGGCTTTTTGAAAACGTCGAAGGGCGGCTGTCTTTGGAAGACGTGCGCGATGATCTTCCAGTTGATTAAATCCTTCGAGTGGAGGATGGGCAACCCCGGCGCGACGTTGAAGCTGGAGGCCGTCAGGTAAAAATCGTCGCCGACGCGGACGACATCCGGGTCGGAGTAGTCGGCGAAGATGATCGGGTTTTTGAAAGCGCCGTCGCCGTTGTCCGGCATCCACACCGCGCGCCTGCCCGCGCCCGTCTGGCTCGCGCCGACGCCCGCCAGACAGAGGAGTCCGAAGACCGACAGCGCCGCAAGCATAAACGCTCGCGGCCTGCGTGTCGGACGCTTGTACCAAAGGCTTCGCCAGAGAAACCCATCCATCTCCGTTCTCCTTTTTTTAGAGTTTGAGTTTAGCAGAGGTCGAAACCGGTGGGCGAAACTTGTAGGCCGTCACAATGTTTTTTGAGGTTGAGAGTCCAAGCCTTAGCTTGGACTCTCAACCTCCCCTTAACCGTGTCGGCCTCCTGAATTGAGGTGGATTTCGACTGGCTGCTGGGGTGAAAAGATGAGTGGCGGCTGGCGCTGGACTCATTTTCGCGACGGCGACTCCGGACTGGAAACAGCCGGGCCGGAGAGCGGCCCGTCTCTGCCTGTGAGCCGCCCTCCGGTACCCGGCATCCCCGCGACATGGCCTGCTGTCCCGACTACAGTAAACCCGCCACGGAAACTGATGTGAATGTCCTTACTCACCGAACTTGCCGAGTCGTCCCGTGTTCGTGCGCCCCGTTGTTGCCAGAGACGATATAAGTTGACCCTTGAAAAAACCTTGAACCGCACGCGGGGAGCAAAAAAGGGCTTGAGTTGTCTCAAGCCCCTCGACGATTCAGATTGCAGATGGTTACAGCGCGCCGCTACTCGGAAGACATCTCGACGACGACCGTCATGGCGTGCGCTAGTTCGGCGCGTGTGAGCGCGGCGTGTGGACGAAAGGAGCCGCCCTCCGCCGTCAGCAGTCCGCGCGCGAGCGCGATTGCCACGTAGCCGCGCAGTTCGGCGGGAACGCCGTCGAAGTCCGCGAGATCAGGCAGCGGCCCCGTGAAGTTCTCCGCCTCGGCGCGAAGCCCCGTCGCGCGCACGAGCGCGACTGCCGCCGGCAGCCGGTCGGCGCTATTCTCCGGTCTGAAGAGACCGCCCGCCACAGTGTCGCGGAAGAGCGGGCCGACGGGCGCGGACTGCGCGCTCTCGACGAAGGTCATTAGCTCCGCGCCGCTCACGTCCAAGTAGGTGGGGTGACTGGGCAGATACTGCGGCACGCGCCCGGCGCGCATGAGCGTCGCGGCCAACTCCGCGCGCGTCACGGCCATGCCGGGAAAGAAATATTCGCCGAAGGGCAACATGACGAACGAGCGCAGGCTCCGGCGTATCTCTTCGCGCGCGGCGTCGTCCAATCCGTCGAGGTCACGGAGCGGCGCGTGCTCAACGCGCGAGACGCGCAGCAGGCCGGTGTAAGTTTGCGAAGCGCCGAGCGGCCCCAGCGTGTTAAAGACACTCGCGCTCCACGCGCCCGGCGGCGGGGCGGCGACCTGCGCGCTTTCGCGCCTGCCGGTGATGCCCGGCAGGTTGAGCGCGTTGACGTGCGCGCGGAGCGTACCGCCTCCGTCGTACAGTTTCAGGCCGAGGTCGTTCGCGGTGAGCAGCGGCCCCCACGCCACCTGCACCGAAGCGTGAACGGCGGCATCGGGAATCACGACGGTCGTCGTGGATGTACTGCCCGGCTGCACGACGCCGCTGAAGACGCGCGGCGGGTCTATGAGGAAACGCACCTGCCCGCGGTCGAGCGTCGCGCGCCACAATCCCATGCGTCGCGCGGGGAAGGCCGCTTCGAGCACCGCCGCGTGCGCGTTCAGAAGGCCCGCGCCGGTTTCGTGCGCGTGTGCCGGCGGGAGCGGCGTGGCCGTGCGTTGCAGGATGTCGCGCACCTCGGACGGATTAAGGCGCGGGTTCGCTTCGAGCATGAGCGCGATGGCGCCGGCGACCTGCGGCGCGCTGAAACTCGTCCCCGAAGCGGTCGTGTAGTAGAGCAGTTCGGCGGCGGTGAGTTGTTGCGTGTCCGCGCCGGAGAGGAGACCGCCCAGCGCCGTCGGGTTGACCCCGGAGGCGCGCGGGCCGACCAGTCCCACGCCCGGCGCGACCAGCGTCGGC
>JBGTBQ010000466.1:0-8642 GCA_041749275.1 Pyrinomonadaceae bacterium
TCATCCCTCATCCCTCATCCCTCATCCCTCATCCTTCATCTCTCCGGTTGTCCCTCAAAGATTCCGCGGATGCGGTCAACGGCGGGCTGGCGGCGTTGGCGGCGTTGGCGGCGTCGCTCGCGCTCGTAAACGATGCTATCAACGCGGCGAGCTTGACGCTCCTCGTCCCCACGCACGTCCTCTTCGTCGTCGCTTGAAGCCCGCGCGTCTTCGTTGACGCGACGCGGTCGCCGCTCGCCGCGCGCCGGCTCTTCGTCACGGGCCTCCTTCTTAGTGCGCTTGCTCGCGTCGTCGTCCTTCTTGTCTGAGTCCTTTTTCTTCTCTTTCTTCTTTTCAGACTCGACGACCACAGGCTCTTCGGTTTCATCCTCAACCGCCTCGACTTCTTCGGGCGTCGGTGAGGAGGGCACGGCGGCCTCCGCAGGCGATGGTAAGGTCGAAGGCGGCGGCGCGTCCGCCGGCACAGACGCCTGTTCGGTCGTCATATCCGACGGCGCGGGCGCGGCCTCCGCCTGTTGGCTCTTCTGGTAGAAGTAGAGACCCGCGCCGCCAAGCACGCCGCCGGTGAGCGCCGAGGCGAGCACGAGCGCGAGCGGCCAAGTCTTGCGCCGAACGACCGACGCATTCGCGTGCGCCGCATCGAAAGTCCGCGCCTCGCCCGACACGACCGCGAGCGGCACGACGGGCTGCGCCTCCGCCGACTCCTCTCGGTCGAAGCGGGGCGTGATGAGTGTTTCGTCAACGTCTTCGTGTGACGTGATTTTTTCCGTTCTTTCCATATTTAAACCCGATGACTGAAACTGTCCTGACGATTGTAATTGCAAACCGGAGGCCGGAAAGTGCGCGGCGATTGGATGCCGCCCGCCCCGGTCTCGCCGTCCTTTTAAATTGCGAATTAGTTAGAGTTACGCGGGGCGAGGCGGGGAGTTGAGACGCCGGCAAGGAATGTTCGGAGGGAATTCGTAACCGATATGGTGCGCCCTAAAAACGATGTGCGGTTTGCAAATCAGACACACGGCGCAAGACAAGTCAGAAGTGGGAAGGCGGAACTCAGAAAGCGTAGCTGACATGGACGCCGGCGCTTCTTTCATCCTTCTGCGTTCCGCCTTCCGCCTTGCCTTTATATCCGCGCGCTATTTCGTTGCTCGCGCCCCGCGCGCCGCTCTTCCAATTCGTCGAGGCTCTGCTTGACGCGCGTGTAGATGCCGTCGGCGTCGAGTCCGTACTTTGCCAGCAGGAGCTTCGGGTCGCCGTGTGTGATGATGCGGTCGGGCACGCCCATGCGGACGACGCGCACCTTGTCGAGCAGCCCGTTCTCTTCCAGCAACTCCGTCACGGCGGAGCCGAAGCCGCCCGCGAGGTAAGCTTCTTCGACCGTCACAAGCAGGCGCTTCGTGCGCGCGAGCGCAAGGAGCAGCCCCGCGTCGAGCGGCTTGACGAAACGCGCGTTGACGATGGTCGTCTCGATGCCTTCCTTCGCCAAGTGTTCGGCGGCCTGCAAGCTGGGATGCACCATCGAGCCGTAAGCGATGATCGCCACCTCGCCGCCGTCCCGCAAAAGTTCGGCCTTGCCGATCTCAATCAACTCCGGCGCGCGCGCGATGTCCGCACCGACGCCGTTGCCGCGCGGATAGCGCATCGCCGCCGGTCCCGTGTGCTCCATCATCGTATAGAGCATGTCGCGCATCTCGCCCTCGTCCTTCGGGGCCATCAAGACCATGTTCGGCACGGCGCGCAAGTACACAATGTCCAAGAGGCCGTGGTGCGTCGGGCCGTCGCCGCCGACGATGCCGGCGCGATCCATGCAGAACTTGACGTTCAGGTTTTGCAGACAGACATCATGGACGAGTTGGTCGAAGGCGCGTTGTAGAAAAGTCGAATAAATGGTGCAGACCGGTTTCAGACCCTCGCACGACATCCCGGCGGCAAAGGTGACGCAGTGCTGCTCGGCGATGCCGACATCGAAGGCGCGCTCAGGGAATTTCTCCAACACCTTGTCAATGCCCGTGCCATCGGGCATCGCGGCGGTGAGCGCAACGATCTTTTCGTCGCGCTCCATCAGCTCGCACATCGTCTGTCCGAAGACGGCGGTGTACTGCGGCGGCGCTGCTTTGTTCGATTTGACGGCGGCGCCCGTGGCGAGGTCGAACGGGCCGGTCGCGTGCCAAGCGTAATAGTTCTGCTCGCGCGCCGGATAGCCCTTGCCCTTCTGCGTCAGCGCGTGGACGATGACGGGGCCGTCCTTGACCTGCTTCGCCTCGTGGAGCGCGTTGACGAGCGCGCGCGTGTTGTGGCCGTCCACGTAGCCGATGTACTTGAAGCCGAGTTCGTTGACGAGCGCGCCGGGCAAGACCGCCGCCGCGATGGCGTCCTTGACGGTCTTCGCCGCGTTGTAGAGTCGCTCGCCAAAGATCGGCGCGTCGTGCAGCAGATCGCCCACCTCGTCCTTGAAGCGGTGATAGCCGTGCGCCTCGCGGATACGATTGAGATAGCCCGTGAGCGCGCCGACCGCCGGCGCGATGGACATCTCGTTGTCGTTCAGGAGCACGATCAGCCGCGTCTTCAAATGTCCCGCCTGATTGACCGCCTCCATCGCCATGCCGCCCGCAAGGCTGGAATCGCCGATGAGCGCGACGACATGGTGATCTTCGCCCCGCTTGTCGCGCGCAATCGCCATCCCCAACGCCGCCGAAAGCGAGGTCGAAGCGTGGCCCGCGCCGAACGTGTCGAACTCCGACTCGTCGCGTCTGAGGAAACCGGAGAGTCCGCCGTACTGCTTGATCGTCGGCAGTTGGTCGCGTCTGCCGGTCAGAATCTTGTGCGCGTAAGCCTGATGGCCCACGTCCCACACCAGCCGGTCGCGCGGCGTGTCGAAGGCATAGTGCAGGGCGACGGCCAACTCGACCGCCCCCAAGCTCGCGCCCGTGTGGCCGCCGACGCGCGACATCGTCTCAAGGATGTACTGGCGAATCTCGCCCGCCATCTCCTGTAACTGTTCGACGGGCAGACGGCGCAAGTCTTCCGGCGAATTGATCTCGTGTAGGATTTTCATTGGGCGCGTATTGTATCGCGTGAATCGCGGTTTTGCCATAAACCAAGAGCCGGAAGAGAGGAGTCGGAAGTCAGAATAAAAGGCGTCTTGAGTTCGACATTCTGACTTCCGACTCCTCTCTTCTGGCTTCCTTCCATAGAAATCTTTTTCCAGCCAAACAAACGACCGGCTCGTCTAAAAGGTTCTGAGGCGCGAAACAGGCACGTGACGGAAGCGTCCTTCCGGCGCCCCGGAGTCACCGACAGTTATCAGTAGAAGGAGAATCGTAATGAAGAAGTTTTTGATCTTGGCGGGGCTGACGCTCGGCCTTTTAGCCTCTGCGTCCGTCGTCTCGGCGCAGCAGCAACAGCCGGCGCCACAGGGAGGCCAGCAGGGCGCGGAGCAGCAACCGTTCGGGCGACGCGAGGGTCGCCAGCATCGCCAGATGGACGGCAGAGGCCGCAAACACGAACGCGGGATGAAGGCTTTGAGCCGCCTCGACCTGACCGAAGCGCAGCAGGGCCAGATTCGCTCCATCCGTGAAGCCACCCGCCAGCGCACCGAAGCCTCGCGCACGGAACTCGGCCAGTTGTTACAGTCGCGCCGGAGCGGCGGTCAACTCACGGAGGAGCAGCAGGCGCGCGCGCGCCAGTTAGCTACGGAACTGCGCTCGAACGACCAGAGCGTTCATCAGGAAATCCTCGGCGTGCTCACGCCCGAACAGCGCGCGCAACTCGAACAGTGGCAGCAGGAGCGCAAGTCCCGCCGCCACGAGATGCGCGAACGCCGCGGTCCGATGGAGAATAAAGAGCAGCCGTAAAGAGCCTAAGCGAGCGGCGGATCAATTTACCAATTGTTTAGAGGCGGGTGATGCCCGCCGTCTCAAGCTCTAACGTTACTTGAGACGGCGGGCATCGCCCGCCTCTAAACGGTCTTTGGTAAGGTCGAATGCAGCGCGCTCTAGCGGCCTATCCATTCGAGCAGTCGCGCCGCAATCTCGTCGCGCACGCGGCGGAAGACAGCGAGCCGCGCCGTCGGGTCGCCCACAGCCGCCGCCGGGTCGTCGAAACTCCAGTGGACGCGCGCGGTCGTAGACGGAAAGACGGGACAGTTCTCGCGTGCGTTATCGCAGACCGTGATGACGTAATCGAACTCGCGGCCCGCGAACTCGTCCACGGACTTCGAGCGCTGGCCGGAGATGTCTATGCCGATCTCGCGCATCGCCTCGACCGCCTCCGGCCTCACCTGATCGGGACGAGTCCCCGCGCTCTCGACATCAAAACGCCCGCCGCCCAACTGCCGCAACAGCCCCTCGGCCATCTGGCTCCGCGCCGAGTTGCCCGTACAGAGAATCAGGACTCTTTTCGGCTCAGACATCGCCGCCCTTTCATTCAAATCGAGCGTGCACGCCGTCAGCTCGGCTTAACCGCGAAGACGCGCACGCTCGCCGCGTAGTCGTTGACGTTGTACCGGCTGAGAAGCTCGGCCAAGCCCTCGTGCAGGGCCGTGTCTTCTTCCGCGGTCGGCGGCGCGCAGCAGCTTGCGACGGGCAGCGCACGCGCGTCCGCGGCGTCGGTGGGCGCGCAACAGCTCGAACCGTTTTCGATCTTCGCGTAGGCGTGGAGGTCAGAGCCGCTGTCAATGATCTCGACGTGCGCGAAACCCGCTTCGCTCAAGCCCCGATGATAGTCCTCAATCGGAATCGCGCCCGCGATGCAGCCGACGTAGGCCATGATGTCCGCGCTGATCTCCGGCGGGAGAGGCTGCTTGAGCGCGATGTCGCTGACGGCCAGCCGCCCGCCCGGCTTGAGCACGCGCGCCACCTCGCGGAAGACAGCCTGCTTGTCGGGCGCGAGATTGATGACGCAGTTGCTGATGACGCAATCAACCGAAGCGTCCGCGAGCGGCAGCTTGTCAATCGTGGCGAGGTGAAACTCGACGTTGCGGCGCGGCTCGCCGTCCGCGGTCTTCCGCGCGTTGCGCCGCGCCAGCTCGATCATGTCGGGCGTCATGTCTATGCCGATGGCGCGCCCCTCCGGCCCGACCTTGTCCGCCGCCAGAAAAACGTCGAGACCGCCGCCGCATCCCAAATCCACGACCGTCTCGCCGGGTCGCAGGTGCGCGTAGGCCGTGGGGTTCCCGCACGACAGCCCCATGTTCGCCTCGGCGGGAATCGAAGCCAGCTCCGCGGGCGAATAGCCGAACGCCTCGGCCACGGCGCGCACGCCCTCTTGCTCGCTCGACAGCCCGCTCCGGGCGACCGAGCCGTATCTGGATTGAACCGCCTGCTCGATTGGTGTAGCCATGATTAGTCTCCTTTGTCCAAAAGCAATCAGCTTTCAGCCGTCAGCTTACAACTTTTTCCGTCTCGCCGGCCACGCAGCACTGTGTCGTCTCGGCGAGGTTGTCTTTGAGAACGACGAACGCCTCCCAACTGTTGCCGTCCGGGTCTGTCACCCAAGTCTTGTCCTGAAGGGCATAGCAGCAGTTGGTCTGCATCTCGTCGAAGGTCGAGAGACCGGCTTCGCGCCAACGCTCGCGCTGTGCCTGCACGTCCTCGGTCGAGGCCACCTGAATCCCCAAATGCGAGAGCGCCCCGCGCCCGTCAAAGGGATTTTCGTTGAGCGTCAGGTTGAGCGGCGGGTTCTCCACGTCGAATTTCGCGTAGCCCGTCCGCACCTTGCACGGCTCGATGCCGAGCATCTTGCGATAGAACCCGATGCTCTCTTCCACACTCTTCACGTTCAAGGCCAAGTGGGCCTTCAAAGTCCGCACCGTCTTGCTTTCCATCACGCTTCTCCTTTATCATTCATATTCGCTTAGGCGAATTTGACAGGCAGCATACAGCCGATCAACATATATGTCAAGACGCATTTGAGAAGTTTTTCAAATTCCTTTCAAATGGAAGAAGCAGCGCCGTGAGCAGCACGGATTTTGTATGATTGAGTTGATGCGACAGGCGGATTGGGAAGATGTGCGCGCCATCTATATGGAGGGACTCGCCACTGAAAACGCGACCTTCGAGACGGAGGCTCCGGCGTGGGAGTTGTGGGATGCGGGGCACTTGCCTTTCGCTCGCCTCGTCGCGCGCGAGGGCGATTGGATCAAGGGTTGGGCGGCGCTCAGTCCCGTGTCGAGCCGCCGCGTCTACGCGGGCGTGGCGGAAGTAAGCGTCTACGTCGGCGAGGAGTTTCGCGGCGAGGGAATCGGTGGGGCGCTGCTGGAAGCGTTGATTGAAGAGTCGGAAAAGAACGGCGTCTGGACGCTTCAGGCGAGCATCTTTCCCGAAAACGCCGCGAGCATCCGGCTGCACAAGGCTTGCGGCTTCCGCGAGGTCGGCAGGCGCGAGCGCGTCGGGAAGCTGCGCGGGCGCTGGCGCGACACCGTTCTGCTTGAACGTCGAAGTCAGGTCGTGGGAGTGGATTGAGTTATGGCAACTAAAGGGTCGCAAATGGAATTGCTCTTCAAGGCGCTGGCCGACCGCACGCGGCTGCGCCTGCTCAACCTGATGGGCGACGACGAGATATGCGTCTGCTACTTCGTCGAGGTGCTCGGCACGAATCAGCCGAAGATTTCGCGCCATCTCGCCTATCTGCGCCGCGCGGGCGTCGTCGCGGCGCGGCGCGAGGGCAAGTGGATGCATTACCGCGTCGCCGCGCCCGCAGACACGCACGCGGCGCGCATCTTCGCGGAGGTGCGCGCGTGGCTCCGCGAGGAGCGCGAGATGCAGCACGACCGCACGCGGCTCGCCAAAATCTGCTGCGCGCCGCAAATGCCAATCCGCTTGCAGGGAGCGCCGCGCCCCGCGAGCCTTGCGACATAAACTTTTCTCATTCGAGCAGCGAGGGTGAGATGGCCGCCGTCATAGACGCAGCTCTCCGCGGTCAACAGAAAACTGCCACAGAGACACAGAGACACAGAGAGCAAGAAAGAAAAAGACAGAGAGGGCTTGCCTTGAGGGAGGGTCGAACCTCTCAACTCTCTCTTCAGCTCAACTCCTCTGTCTTTTCTTCCTTGCTTCTCTTTTCTTTGTGTCTCTGTGTCTCTGTGGCAAATTTCGTAGCCCATTCAACCGCGTCGCAGCCGCAGCACGGCGATTTCGGGGCGCGCGCCGATGCGGACGGGGATGCCGATCATGCCCGTCCCGCGCGAGACGTAAAGCTGCGTGCCCTCGCGTTCGTACCGGCCCCGCAGGTATTTAAACTCCTCGATGAAGCGCGCGGGCGCGCCGACAAACGGCAGGTTGATCTGACCGCCGTGCGTGTGACCGCTCAAGACGAGAGAGACGCCGCGCGTCTCCGGCATATCGAGCACGGCGGGTTCGTGCGAGAGCAGAACGGACGGGCGCATGAGTGCGACGCCCCGCAGCGCACGTCCCCAGTCGGCCTTCCCCCAACCCCAATCGTCCACCCCAACAAGTTGCAACTCATCCGCGCCGCGCCGCAGTACCGTGTTCGCGTTGCCGAGCACGTTGATGCGATTCTTCGTGAGCGCGCGCACCGTCAATTCCGCGTCCGTGTAGTGGTCGTGGTTGCCGAGCACGGCCCACACGCCTTCCGGCGTCCTCAACTCGCCGAGCGCCTCCGCGCACGGTTCGATGTAACCGCGCCGCGAGGTCGTATAGTCGCCCGTCAACACAACCATGTCGGCCCGCGTCAGGTTCGCTAACTCGACCACACGCCGCACCTCTCTGAGCGGCACGATGCGGCTATGGTGCAAGTCCGTCAACTGGACGACGCGGAAGCCCTCGAACCCTTCCGGCAGTTCACGGATAAAGATGTCCGTCTCGGTCAACTCGTAATTGAACGGCTCGATCAAACTCCCGTAAGCGGCAGTCCCCGACACGCCCGCCAGCCCGGCGGCGACCACCCCCTTCAACAATTGTCTTCGCGTGAAACTGGAACCGGGCATGAGCTTTATTGCACGACAACTTTTGCCAGCCGCAACATGTCGTCAAAAAGCTCTTTCAACTTTGGACATTTTTGGTAGGCAATCTCTGGGTCGAGTTGGTCAAATAACACTTTCCCGTTAACGATTTTCTTGTAAGTGCGGCGAAGCTTATCTCGGTAGAGACGGTTCAGGAGATGGGACGGGGGTTCGTTGAAGTTGACTGTTTCGGGTTGGTCTATTCTGCCGGGGAATCCGCCGCGCACTTCCGCTGGGAATAACTCTGGCTGACTGAGCAGCCACGCTTCCGTCTCATGCACGGCGAAGAACTGCCGGAACTTCGGATGGCCGACTTCCTTTTCGATGGCGCTCTTCGCCCACTCGTATCGCTCGCTCGCGCCGGCGAGGTGCGCCGGATAGAAATCCGGCGCGTGGAGGTCGATCAGGCTGATGACGGCGATTATCTCTTCCGCCCGCGGGCCGTTCAGGTGCAGATGCGCTCTCTTTCTAACTTCGCGCCTCTGTTCCGCCCATCCTGTGAAGCGGACAGGAGAGATGCCGACGCGCCGCGGAAGCTGCGGGTCGAGCCAACGCTTGAAGAACGGGGGCAGTGCTCTCTCCGTGTCGCCTTCGACGAAGAGGACGAACCTCATACCATGCTCTCCAACTCGCCGGATTTGAAGAGCGCGCCGAGCGTGTACTCCTTGAGCCAGTAGGCGAGGTC
>JBGTBQ010000467.1:0-19459 GCA_041749275.1 Pyrinomonadaceae bacterium
GGCGCGTCACGGTGTGCGGCGTCGGCGGCGTCATCACGCGCGGCGACGCGCAAACGCGCGGCTACGCGAGCCTCGCGCTCCTGCGCGCCACCGACTTCATGCGCGACGAGTTGGACGTGGAGTTCGGCTTTCTCTTCTGCCGCGACCCGCTCGTCCCCTTCTACGAGCGGCACGGCTGGCGTCTCATCACGTCGCCCGTCACGGTCGAACAAGGCGACGCGCCGCCCCTCGTCATGCCCATCAACGCGATGATTCTGCCCTGCGGCCAACACGACTGGCCCGAAGGGCCGGTCAGCCTTGAGAGCCTGCCGTGGTGAAAAGGAGAAGTCAGAAGTCAGAACGCGGAAGGATGAATAAAGGAGTTCCCCCTTCTGACTTCCGCGTTCTGACTTCTGACTTCTGTTTTTATGGACGCCTTCATCAGCCACTCTTCAACGGACGCGGCGCTCGCGGGGCGCGTCGAGCGTGCGCTTGAGCGCGACGGGTTAGCGGCGTGGCTCGACAGCACGGAGATTCGCGTCGGCACGCTCTTGCGGGATGAGCTTCAGGCTGCGATTAAGCAGAGCCGCGCCGTCGTGCTCCTGTGGTCGAAGTCGGCGGCGCGTTCGCGTTGGGTCGCGGCTGAGATACTGACGGCCTTCCACCTCAATCGCTTCATCATCGCCTGCGTCCTCGACAACGCCCGCCTGCCGCAATTTCTCGAAAACACTATTTATCTCGACTTCCGCCGCGACGAGAAGAGGCAGCTCAAGACCCTCTGCCGCGCCGTCCGCGAAGCGCCGCGCCGCGCGAACGCGCTCCAACGCGTGATGAGCGCGCGGAGTCCGGAGCTGCGCGAGTTGACCGATACAATCGCGCGCGGGCAGTTGCACGAACTCACGCTGCTCGGCCAGTGGAACCTCGACGGCGCGCGCGAGGTTCACGCGCTCGTTGACGATGTGCTGCGCCCGGCGGAGAAGAAGTGGCGGCTCGACGCCACGCTGCTCAAGCTCGCCGGCTATCACCGCAAGAACACTTACATGCTCAAGCATTGGGACGCGGTCAACGCCGGACGCGCGCCGAAAGACCGCCTGCTCGTCCGCGCCGAACGCTTCTTCTTCGACACGCTCTTCGTCAACCCCGCGGACTACGAATCGCTGAACGGCTTGGGCAGCATCCTCATCTACGAGCGCGACCTCGACGCCGCCCTCTTCTTCATCAACCGCGCCATCCTCCTCGCCAAACGCGCCGGCGTTGACTACGCCGAGGCCAAACACGACCGCGACCTCATCCTCCGCTTCAAGCCGAAGCGGTGAACGGCGTGCGCGGGTCGTACCACCTCGCGCGGTAGTACGTCAATCCGGTTTCCGCGTCCCACGCCCGCCGGTGAACCCGTAGCGCGTCAGCACACTGCCCGCCCCGTCCCCGAACGAGTCATAATTTTGACTCTCCACGACGTTGCCACTTGGATCGGTAAACGGTGATGATAAAAGTATCGCAATCCATTGGACGCCTCCTGCAATAGCGTGATGTGGTAGTCAGCTATTTTACAGATTGGACGCTCCAATGGATTACCTCTTCATAAGTCGCACATTAGGTTTTTACTTCGCTTACTGCATCGTGACGGTCGCCTTGTTGCTCGTCTGACCGCCGACGATGATCGTCAGCTCGACGCTGCCCGCGCCCTGTAACTCCGGCGCCAGCATGACGGTGATTTGATCGAGTCCGAGGAAACGCCCCTGCGCGCCAGCATACTCGACCGGCAGCCGCAGCACGCGCCCGTCGCTCGTGCGCGCCTCGACCACGACCGATTCGGCGAGGTTGATGAGGGTGCTCCCGTCGCCGCGTCGCACGTCGTTGTTCGGGTTGGTGTTGGCCGCGGCCCTGAAGCCGGTAGCGAAGAACATCAGGCGCGTGCGCTTGTCGCCGCCAAGTGCCGCGGAGGTCGTCACGTTGAACGGGCCGGGCGCGAACGTCGCTCCGTTCAACGCTATCGCGTTACCCGTCCCCGTCCCCGCCGCCGTGAAGAGCGCGGGCGCGAACGGCGTGACGTTGAGCACGCCGCGCGAGACGAAGCCGTCCTGCGAAGTCACGATCACTTCGGCGTTGCCGTGCGCGACGCCCGCCGGGACGACGAAATCAATGCGCGAGGCCGAGACCGACCTCAGCACCGCGGCCACGCCGCCGACGCTGACGCTCGCGCCGCCGAGTTCGTAAGGCAGCGCGCCGTCCAAGCCCGGCGTCGCGGAAGCCTGCTGCGTGGCGAGCGGACTCTGGCCCGCGTCGCCGAAGATCGTCCCCAGACTCGACGGAGAGACGAGCGGCGCGAGGCTGGCGCTCGATCTGGTGTCAGCGGGGCCGATGTCGGGCGCCAAGCTGAGGGCGCTCAAGGCCGAAGCGCTCGCGCCCCCGCCCTGCATCAGAGCGCCGGTCTGCTGGAGGCGCAGAGCCGTGATGAGCAGGCGATTCTGCGCCGTCGCCGAAGGCCGTTCAGCCGCCGCCAGCGCCGCCGAGGCGCGCGCGAAGTAGAGCGAGGCGCGCAACCCTTTATCTATCTGCGCGGCGAAGGCGAAGTTCGAGGCTTCACCGGCGAACACGGCCTGAGCCTGCTCGATGTTCGCCACCAGCGCAATCACCTCCGCGGCACTGCTGTTCGCCGTGCCCGCGAGGTTCGTCGTCCTTAAGAGTGCTTGTGCAATGAGCGCGGGAGACATGAGCGGCGTCGGCGTCGGCGTCGGCGTCGGTGTCGGCGTCGGCGTCGGTGTCGGCGTCGGTGTCGGTGTCGGCGTCGGCGTCGGCGTCGGTGTCGGCGTCGGCGTCGGTGTCGGCGTGGGTGTGGGTGTGGGTGTCGGCGTCGGTATGGGTGTCGGCGTCGGCGTCGGTGTCGGCGTCGGGGTTGGTGTTGGTGTCGGGGTTGGTGTCGGGGTTGGCGCGGGTGTGCCTGACATCGCGGCATTGAGCGCGTCGAAGTCGCAGCCGAGGTCTTTGCCGTCCGTGCCCTGTCCCCTGTACGGGCTGTCGGCGCGCAGACGGTAGTTGCCGCCGTTCGCGTCAACGAACCCCGCCGCCGCGAGGTCATTCGGGTAGAAGTTGTCCGTCGGATAGCCGCTCGGATTCGCGCCGGCGACGAGGTTTCTGCGGAAGGCGTGCTGCGTGAAGTATGCCTGAAGCATAGCGGTGCCGTAGCCAACGCCGCTGCCGAACACCCCGTACTGGTTGTGTGCCATCAGGTTGTTGCTAAACTGGAAGCCGCCATGCGGCCCTGAGTCCGCCAGCACAGCCATTCCCGTGTGCAGCACCGTGTTATGCTCCACCGTGAGATCGCCCGCTCTGTCCGTCACCATCAAAAACTGACCGCGCCCGTTCAATGCCCCGCCGTCTACACTGGCAAATAGATTGTTGCGAATCTGAATCCGCTTCGCTTGCTGGCTGGGAAAATAGTTGTCGCTTCCCAGCACGAAGATGCCGCCGGCGACGTTCTTTACTACGTTGTTCGAGAACTCCACGTCCTCGACCGTGCTCCACGGCGCCGTCCCATCCTGATTTCGCACCGTGAACAGAATCGCCTCGCCACTCTGCGAGTGACCCCAGTTGTTCTCAAACACATTTCCCTCGACCACCACGCGGCGCGCGTTCTTTAGCTCCAACAAATTCTTTACCGACCACCCCTCCTGCCGCCACACGAGCGGTTTGAAGAAATGGTTGCGCCGGATTTCGATGTCCGAGGGGACGAGGTTCGGCACCGAAGGGTCGGCTCCACCGAACATCAGATTCTCGCCCGCCCCTTCAATGTAGTTGTTGACGATCTTGAACGGGCCGGGGCCGTTCCAGCCTCCGATGGCCTGCGTGTCCTGACCCATCCCCTTGAAGTTGGAGATGTGGCTGTTCGTGATCTCCGTATGCGCGGAGTTGAGTTCGATGCCGCGCTTGGCCGCCTGCCCGTCGAAGCCGTGGACGTAGCAGCGGTCGAAGACGAGGTGGTGCGGCACCTCCGAGAGCGTGTCTTGCAACGCTCCGGTCGCGCCCAAGACGATCATGCCATATGTAAAGCCCGTCGGCTCCGCCATCGTGAATTCGACGCCGAGAAAGCGGTAGTGGTGCGCGCCCTGCATCGCTCTCACGGCGTAGTTGTAATTGGGCGCGACGATCTTCGGCATCAGCGCCGCCTGCGCGGGGCCGACGCGCGCGCCTTCCGGCATCTCGGCGAGGCGCGAAGACTGGATCGTGATGTAGCCGTTGCCGTTCTTGTACGGTAGTTCGAACGGACCACGAAAGGTCGCGCCGGATTGAAGAACGATCACGTCGCCGGGTTGCGCCGCGTTGAGCGCCGCCTGCAAGTCGCCGCCCGCGGTGATGTTGACGGTCGCGGCATGAGCTGACTGTCCCGATGCGATGAAAAGCAACAGGCTTGCCAGTAGAGTAAAAATAAGACCGAATTTTGTGTTTGAAAGAGAGACAAATCTCCGTCGGAGACAACGACAGGTGGGCATTTCTGAAACCTCACTTCGGCAACCGGACGATCTCAGGATGACAACTGGCCTGAGACTCCTGGCTTTGCGAACCCGCATCGCTGCGGGGGTGCCTTTAATCGGTGGGCGCGCCGTTTCCGGCGCGGAAGAAAGATGACAGGCGCACGACGGCAAACGCCGGGTTCGACCGGCGAGCCGCGCACAGTCGCGCGAGATTCATGCCTTTGAAGCATCAACTTCGAGCGGGAATAAGGCCGTGAACCCGAAACTATTTAAGCTGTTTGAAGGAGGAATGAGTGCGAGCGGAAGGGATAAACCACGGAAGCGCAAAAGGCTGGACGCGCGAGGCATGGCTTTAGCCAAAACTAAAATAGCAAGAGACGATCAAGCTGCGTCGCCAGTTGGAATGTTCTCACGAAGTCCGGCTGAAGACGCATCGCACCCTCTCCGATGCGAATGAAGTTCTGGCATTCCGGATCGCTCATTCGGCAACCAGACAATCTCCTCCAAACTGCTCTAAGAAAACAGCTTAATCCGGAGACTCACGGCTTTGCGCCCCTGCCTCGCGACAGGTTTGCCTTTATCGTGTGCAATCGTCATCTACAAAAGAACTGCGTTGTATCGCACGCCCGAAGGCGCACACAACGGACAAACTGATTAAACAATTTCCGGGCAATGTTTGTCAAGTATTTGATTTTTTGAGGCTTCCTTTTGAATTATTTGCCGGGCCGAGAGGTTTTGAGGGCCATCTCTCCCAAGGCGGCGTTGAGCGCGTCGAAGTCGCAGCCGGGGTCTTTGCCGTCCGTGCCCTGTCCCCTGTACGGGCTATCGGCGCGCAGACGGTAGTTGCCGCCGTTCGCGTCAACGAATCTGGCGGAAGACAAGACGGGCGGGTAGAAATTATCTCTGGGATATTTTTCCGGACTGGCGCCGGCGACCACGTTTCGCCTGAAGACGGCGCGCGGGAAATATATTGGGAGCATGGCGGCGCCATAGCCGACGCCGCTGCCGAACACCCCATACTCGTTATGCGCCATCAGATTGTTTGTGAATATCAGCGCGCCATGCGGCCCTGAGTCCGCCAGCACAGCCATTCCCGTATGCAGCACCGTGTTGTGGTCAACCGACACGTCGCCCGCCTTATCCGTCATCATTAAAAACTGACCGCGCCCTTTCCATCGCTCGCCGTCCACGCCCATGAACAGGTTATTTCTGATGACGAGTCGCTTCGCCTGTTGCGATGGGTGATAATTGTCCTGACCGAGAACGTAGATGCCGCCGCCGACATCGCGCACCACATTATTGACAAACTCCACGTCCTCGACCGTGCTCCACGGCGCCGTCCCATCCTGATTCCTGACGGTGAACAGAATCGCCTCGCCCGTTTGTGATTGTCCCCAGTTGTGCTCAAACAGGTTCCCGTCTATCACCACGCGGCGCGCGTTCTTGAGCTCCAACAAATTCTTCACTGTCCATGCTTCGGAGCGCCACGCGACGGGCTTGAAGAAATGGTTGCGCCGGATTTCGATATCGGAGGGAACTAAATTCGGCACCGAAGGGTCGGCGCCGCCGAAGAGCAGGTTCTCGCCCGCGCCTTCCAGATAGTTATTCACGATGCGGAACGGGCCGGGGCCGTTCCATCCAGCGATGGCCTGTGAGTCCTGCCCCTGCACTTTGAAATCCGAGATGTGTGAATTGAGTATCTCCGTGTGCGCGCTGTTGAGCATGACGCCGCGCTTGAGCGACTGTCCCGCAAGGGCATGGACGTAACAACGGTCGAGAACGAGATGGTGCGGCATCTCGTCGAGCGTGTCCTGATTTTTGCCGGTATCGCCGAACGCGACGAGGTCGTAAAGCTGCGCGGCAGTTTCGGCGGGCGCGAACTCGATGCCGATGAAGCGAAAGTGGTGCGCGCCCGGCTCGGTGCGGAGCGCGGGCTTGCCGCTACCCGGCGAAAGAATTTTCGGCATCAACGCCGCGTGCTCCGGCGAGACGCGACGGTCTTCGCCGGGAAGCGAGGCGTGGGCCGACGTGCGAACCGTCACCCAACCCTCGCCGCGCTTGACGGGCAGGACGAACGAACCGACGAAGCGCGCGCCGGCTTCGAGTTCAATCGTGTCGCCGGGTCGCGCCGCGTTCAGCGCGGCCTGTAGGTCGTCGCGCGCCTTGACGGAAATCACCCCGGCGCCGTTGGCGTCCGTGACCCTGCGCGGGCGTTGCGCCGGGAAGCCGCCTTGCGCCCAGACGAGCACGAGACAGGACATCAGCAGCAGACCGGCTACGACAAGCACGGTCAATTTCATGCCGCCCGCCTGTCGTCCTTCAAGCTGTCTCTTCTTGTTCGTCTCTCGCATCGCTTTCCTCTGTCTCGCGCCGTCGTCCCGCGCGGGCGCATCGTTCGCTTTCGTCGTGCTTCAACGATAGCTCACGCGGTAGTAGATCAGTTTCGGGTATTCCAGCGCGACGGCGCTCCACCCGCGCGGGCGCAGCCACCACGTCAGCGGCGATGGAGACTGCCAGCCGGTCGGCGGCGCGTCAACACCAATCTCGACGCCGCTCTCTCCGAGGACGCGACCGAGCGTCCACGCCGCGCGCCGCGAATGATAGGCGGAGGTGACGACGAGGAGGCTATGCACGCCGTTCGCCGCCGCGTAATCGCGGAGCACGACGGCCTCGTCGTGTGTGCTCTCGACGGGCCGCGGCAGCACCTCGATCCGGTCGGGCGGCACGCCCGCGCGCTTTAGTTCTTCCACCGCGCGCTCGTAGAAGAGCATCGTGCGCGCGCGCTCATGCGACCAGCCGCCGGGATGTACGTCCCTCGTCAGGACGACGCGCGGCGCGCGCCCCTCGTGGAAGAGTTTCGCCGCCCAGCGCGTCCGCTCGACGTAGGCGGAGGAACCGCTGAGGACGACGATCCGGTCGGCGCGTGCGAGTGGGCTGCGCTCGACGAGCGCCTCCGCCGCGCCCCACGCGAGCAACGTCCACGCCGCGAGCGACACGGCGGCGATTAACAAAACGCGCCGGCTTGGTCTTGAAAGTTTGAAGCCCACGACTTAAAGCTCACGACGGATTGCTTGCCCTGAGCTTACCAGCAAATTCCTTCGTAAGCGCCGTTTGCCGGCGGTCGGTCGAACAGACGCACGAGGTCAATCACCCGCTGGTCGCCGCGCAAGAGCGGCTCGATCTCGCGGAACTCCTCGGCCTTGTTGCCGATGACGATGATATCCGCGCTCTCCAAAACTTCCCGCACGCTCGCGCGCATCAACTGTGAGATGTGCGGTATCTCGCGTTCGATATATTCCTTGTTGGCGCCGAACAGACGCGCAAGGCTCACGTCGCGGTCGTAGATGGCGAGATGAATTCCCTTGCCGATGAGCGTCTCGATGAGCGTGACCATCGGCGACTCGCGCAGGTCATCGGTGCCGGCCTTGAAGCTAAAGCCGAGCACGCCCACACGCTTCTTCCCCGTCCGCAGAACCATCTCGACGGCGTGCTCGATCTGCCGCCGGTTGCTCGGCAGGATGGACGAGAGCAACGGCACTTCAACGTCAAGCTCCTTCGCTTTGTAGTTAATCGCCCGCAGGTCTTTCGGCAGACACGAGCCGCCGAAGGCGAAGCCGGGTTTCAAATAGTAGGGCGAGAGGTTCAGTTTCGTGTCGCGGCAGAACACGTCCATCACCTCGTGGCTGTCTATGCCGAGTCCCTTGCAGACGTTGCCGATCTCGTTGGCGAAAGAGACCTTGAGCGCGTGAAACGAGTTGCAGGCGTATTTGACCATCTCCGCCGACTTGACGCTCGTCACGTAGAGCGGCGCGTCAATGTTTTTATAAAGCAGTTTCAAGCTCGCCGCCGCGTCTTCGTCGTCCGCTCCGACGAGCGTGAACGGCGGCGCGTAGAAGTCCTTGAGCGAAGTGCCTTCGCGCAGAAACTCCGGGTTGATCGTCACGGCGAAGTCGCGCCCCGCTTTCTTTCCCGAATAGACTTCGAGCGCCGGCACGACCACCCCTTCAACCGTGCCGGGCAGCATCGTGCTGCGAATGACGACGGTGTGTCTCCCTTTTTTCTCCGCCAGCGCCTCGCCGATTTCGCGGCAGACGCGTTTGATATATGTGAGGTCGAGACTGCCGTTCGCGTTGCTCGGCGTGCCGACGCAGACGAGCGACATCTCGGTCGCGCCCACCGCCTGCGCCGTGTCGGTCGTGGCGTGTAAGCGGCCAGCCGCGACCATCTCGCCGATCAATTCATTGATGCCGGCCTCGACAATCGGACTCTTCCCCGCGTTGATGATTTCGACCTTCGTCGCGTTCACATCAACGCCCGTGACCTCGTGCCCCTCTTTCGCCAAGCATGCCGCCGACACCGCACCGACGTAACCCAGACCGAAAACGCTCAACCTCATATATTTTTTCTAACCCTTTCCTTTCTCAATTCGGCACACGCGCCCCGCGCAATGAAGAGAGCGGAGGCGCGGCGCTTGCCTGCTCGGCGGCGCGCGAGAGACTCTCCTCGAAGTGCGCGGCGATAGCTTTCCAGTCATAGCGCGCGGCGAGTTCGGATGCGGCCCGTTCAAGCTCGCGTCGCCGCCCGTCGTCTTGCAATAGTTCGATGACCGACGCGGCGAACTTTTCCGCGTCGTCCGCGATGATGATGTCGCGCCCGTCGTGCACGTCCAACCCTTCGGCGCCGATGGTCGTCGAGACGACGGCTTTTCCGGCGGCCATCGCCTCGTAGATTTTGAGCCGCGTCCCGCCGCCGACGCGCAAAGGCACGACGAAGACCGCCGCCTCCTTGAGGTGTCCCACGACGGAAGGGACGCGGCCCGTCACCTCGACCGTCGCGGAGGCGTGCCGGAGCACGCGCGGGTGCGGGTCGCGCCCGACGACGCGGAAGCGCGCACGCGGGACAGCCGCTAAAACTCGCGGCCAGATGTCGCGGCAGAAGTATTCCACGCCGTCTACGTTCGCCTCCCAGTCCATCGAACCGAGAAACAGGACGAGCGGCCCCGCCGGTTCATGCCCCGCCGCCGCGCGGTACTGCTCCACGTCAACGCCCGTCGGCACGATGCTGATGCGCGCCGGGTCGGTCATCCCGGACATCAGCTCGCGGTCGTTCTCCGACACGGCGATAACGTGACGGAACGCATCCACCATCCGCCGCTCGTAGCGCAACATCTTCACGGCTTCGATTTTGTAAACGAGATGGAGCGCCGGGTTTCGCTCGTGCCGCGCCTGTCGCTGCCACAGCACCGACTCGACGTTATGCTGAAAGAGCACGGACACGCGCGCCAGCTCCGGAGGGAAGTTGAGCGACGCGGCGAGAAAATCGCACACCGCCACGTCGAAACGGCGCTCGCCCGTCCATTGAGAGAGCAGGCGTTGCACCTCCGGCGAAGTGAACTTCGTCACGGCGTAGGGCGCGGGCGAGAACATCTTGCGAAGATAATTCAAACCTTGCGCCGGCAACCCCTCGCCCGGCGCGCCGGTGCGAACCGTCACCGCGCTGGGGAACTGTTTTTCGATCTCCGCCTCGTAAGCCTCGTCCGTCGGCCCCGCATAGTAAGTCAGCAGCGTGACCTCGTGCCGCGCCGCGAGTTGGCGCAGTAGATTGTATGAACGAATCTTGCCGCCCGTATCTACCGGCAAGAGCTTTCCCGCTTTGACCCACAAAATTCGCATGGCTATCTCTGCTTGCCAATGGCTCCCGCAAATTCCGCCGCGTAGCGGCGACTTGAATTTAGCCCGGCGTTTCAACGCCGGGGCAACGTGTCACAACGAATGCGCGTCGCGTAGCGATGCCTGAATCACCCCCACACGTATCGCTCGTCATAGTCAATTTCATGCTTCCGCAAGAATTCGATGTACTCTTCCTGAAAGGTCTTCATTCGATGATGCTCTCGTTGATTCTCAATGTAACTGACGACGGAAGCGATGTTCGATTTGCTGACTGTGAACGCGCCATACCCGTCCTGCCATGCGAAACCGCGCCAGTTTGGAAACTCCTCATGCACCCATTTCGAGGAATCGCCCTTCAGGAATTTTGCGATCTCGCTGGGCGCGAAAGTCGGAGGCGACATCACGAGCGCATGGACGTGATCTTCGACGCCGCCGACGCGCAACGCCGTCAATCCATGCTTTCGCGCGACGCCGCCGATGTACGACCAGACGCGTCGTTCGTGCTCAGGCTCAATGTAAGACACACGGTTCTTCGTGCTGAAGACGACGTGATAAAACAGAGCAGTGTACGTGTTCGCCATCGAAAGCTTCTTCAGGCGTCGCTAACGCGACGCTGTGATTGGGTCGCTCCTTACCCGGCGTTGAAACGCCGGGCTAAATTCATCGCGCCGCTACGCGGCGAGACTATCTTATTTTACGCGGCAAGTTTTATTCTCAAGCCCTGCGCGGAGCAAGGCGGCAGCGCACGAGAGAGGTCGTAAACTCGCGCGTGAGCCGGTTGGCAAACGGCTTCAGACGCCGGATGGGTTGCAGTTCGAGCGCCTCGAACCGGAAAGGGCTGGCCGCGACCAGTCGCTCGAAGCGGCGGATGGTCAACTGATTCAGCCCGCCTTCGACTTCGCGGAAGCGCGTCGCGCCGTCGGTCTTAAAATCAGAGCGCCAGCGAATGAGCGCCCCTTCGGTGAAGACGAGATGCGACCACGGGAAGACCGAGAATAGGTGCCCGCCGAGCGGGTGATACCACGTCGGCCCGAACACGGCGAGCACGCGCCCGTCATCTTTGATGAGGCCGCGCATCACTTCGAGAATCCGCGCCGGGTCGTCGAAATGCTCGAAGGCGTCGAGCGAAAGAATCACGTCGGCCTTCTCGCCAGTGCTGCTGGCGAAGACGCACCGTTCCGCGACGCCCGCGCGCTGTGCCGACTCGCGCGCCGCGCGGAGCCGCTTCTCGCTGATGTCGAGACCGATGACTTTCCGCGCGCCGCGCTGCGCCGCTTCGATGGCCGTCTCACCCGTCCCGCAGCCGAAGTCAAGCACGACCTTGCCCGCCAGTTCGTCCCAGATGCCCGGCCCGAACAAGGTCTCCGTCTTGCTCTTGCCGTGATAGGCGCTGCCGTCGCACAAACCCGTCTCGCCGTCGCGGCTGATGCGACGTAGAAGTTTGTAACCGAGTTGACCGCCGATGAATCCCAAACGCATTTTCCCTCTCGACAATCCCACCTTGATTCACTTCGCGGCTGCGACTTCGGCGAAGACGCCGGGCCGACGTTCGGCCTCGCGCTCGCCATCGAAGAACCGTCGCAGCCAGATTTCAAAATTGACGAGCGCCCACAAACGCTCCGCATGGTTCTCACCTTGCGCGTGCCGCGCGACCAGACCGCGCACGAACTTTTCATCGAACAATCCACGCCCGAGCGCGCGCTCGCCCAGCACGTATTCGTCAATCACGGAGCGGAACCGCCCACGGAACCACGCGCCGACGGGCACGGGGAAGCCCATCTTGCCGCGCGACAGAATCTCCGCGGGGAGCACGCCCTTCATGCTCCGTCGCAGAATGTGTTTGGTCTCCCAGCCACGCAGCTTCATGCGTTCGGGCAGCCGCGCCGTGTACTCGACGAGCATATGATCGAGGAACGGCACACGGCTCTCGATGGAAGCGGCCATACTCATCTGATCCTGCTTCATCAACAGTTCGTGCAGGTATGTTTTCGTGTCGGCGTAGAGCAAACGGTCGAGCAGCGTCCGCGCGTCCGCGCTCTCGATGCGCCGCCGCACCTCGGCGTAAGGGTCGAGCGAGCCGGCGCGCTCTTTCGCCTCCGGAGTCAACAGCTCGGCTTGCGCGGCGCGGCTGAAGACCGAGAAGTTGTCGAAGTAGAGGCTCTCGATGTCGGGCGGCAAAGTGAGGAACGTGCGCGCGAGCTTTTGCCGCGCTTTTGAGGCGGGCGGCAACGACTCGACCGCGCGCGTGACCGCGCCGCGCACACTGCCCGGCACGAGTTTGTGATAACGCGCGCCGAGTGCGAGGTTGTAGACGGTCTTCCGGTAGCGCGCATAACCGGCGAGCATCTCGTCGCTGCCCTCACCCGTCAGCACCACCTTGACGTGTCGCGCGGCGAGTTCCGAGACGAAATAGAGCGCGACGCTCGAAGGATGCGCGAGCGGCTCGTCCTCATGCCAGACCAGACGCGGCAGCGCGTCGAAGAACTCTTCGGGCGTGACGATTATTTCGTGATGTTCGGTCTTGAACGCGCGCGAGACGAGGCGGGCATATTCCAGTTCGTTCGCCTCGCGCTCGGCGAACGCCACCGAGAAGGTCTTGATCGGCTCCGTGACCATCTCGCTCATCACGGCGGCGATGGCCGACGAATCAATCCCGCCCGACAAAAACATTCCGAGCGGCACGTCCGCCATCAGACGCAAACGCACCGACTCGCGGAACAGCTCCGACCACTCGGCGACGTAATCATCGTCGCTCCGCCGCGCGTCTTCGCCGTCTCCGAATTGCACGTCCCAGAACTGTCTGATCTTTACCTCGCCATCGCGCCACGCGAGCGTGTGGCCGGGCAGCAACCGCTTGACGCCGGCAAACAGCGTCTCCTCGCCGGACGGCGCGTGATTGGCAAGATAGTCGGGCAGCGCCGCGTGGTTGATCTCCGGCGCGACGGCGCGAGCTTCGAGCAGCGATTTAATCTCCGACGCGAAGTAGAGCGAGCCGTCCCGCGCGTGGACGTAGTAGAGCGGCTTGACGCCGAGACGGTCGCGCGCGATGAACAGTTCGCGCGCCCGTTCGTCCCAGATGGCAAACGCGAACATCCCGCGCAGATGTTCGACGCAACGCTCGCCGTGCTCTTCGTAGAGATGGAGAATCGTTTCCGTGTCGCAATGCGTGCGGTAGGTGTGGCCGCGCGCTTCGAGCGCGGGGCGGTGGTCGGCATGGTTGTAGACCTCGCCGTTGTAGACGATGTGGAGCGTGCCGTCCTCGTTCGTCATCGGCTGATGGCCGGCGGCCACGTCCACGATGCTCAAACGCCGGTGTCCGAGACCCACCCGCCCGTCGAAGTACAACCCCACGTCGTCCGGCCCCCGGTGCGCGATCACGTCGCGCATCCGCTCGACCAACCCAGCGTCAAGGCAGCGCTCGGAGCGACTCGATAATGCTATGCCGTTAATGCCACACATGATGAAAAAGTCCGAGGATTGGAGTCCGAAAGCCGGAGTTTGGAGTCCGAAAGCCAGAGTTTGGAGTCCGAAAGCCAGAGTCCGAAGCCCGGAGTCCGAAGCCCGGAGTCTGTACTCCACGCATTCTTCGCCGCGTAGCGGCGGGATGAATTTAGCCCGGCGTTTTAACGCCGGGGAAAGAAGTCGGGGCCGCCGCGTCGCGTCAGCGACGACTGAAGGGCCGGTTCATGCGTCGCTGACGCGACGCGGCGTACTTTTCATCAACAGACCCGGCTCTGAAGAGTCGGGCTAAATTCATGCCGCCGCTACGCGGCGCAAAATTATGCGGAGTCGTTTTCATTTCAGGCATGAGTCACCTCTGTCTGCATTCTAACAACCCGCGCCTGCCTTTCCGTTTCAATTATCAGTTGGTCGCCCTCACGCCGCGCGTGGGCGTAAGCGATTGGCGACGGCTCGTTGATGATTATCTGCCCATCGAATGACAGCCGCCGCCCGTTAATAAGGATTAATTCTTCGAGCGCCACGCCGTCGCGCGCGAAGCGCGCCCACGTCCATGCGAAATCCGCGGAGAGCCGCCCGTCATTGATGAGGCCGCCGACCTCGTCGCGCAACAGCACTCGGTCGCGCACGCCGTCGCCGACACCCGACACGTCGA
Organism: Pyrinomonadaceae bacterium; assembly: GCA_041749275.1. Taxonomy (GTDB): domain Bacteria; phylum Acidobacteriota; class Blastocatellia; order Pyrinomonadales; family Pyrinomonadaceae; genus JBGTBQ01. Next base: position 14,235 of record JBGTBQ010000467.1, read on the forward strand.
ACACGCGCCCGCCCTCGCCTTCCCTTTCGCGCACGACAACACCCGCTCGCGCTTCCGTCGCGCGCGGCATCAGGAACGTGACGAACTCGCACCCACCTGCCGCCGTCGCGCCGAAGACGCGGACTTGCGACGACTCACGCGAGCCGTAGCAAAAAGAGGCCCAACCCTCCTCGCCGCGCCACTCGCCGCCGTCTCCGAAGGAGACGATTTCGAGGCCGGGTGCGCTCACGGACGATTCGCTCACGAAGGGCGTGCCCTCTTCCGCCGTCGTTTCCGGCTTCGCGCCCGGCGCGAAATGAAAGAAGAGTTCGTACAGATGCGGACGCGCCGCGCCGTTGATGCGGTCGCGCATAATCCAGTAGCCACCCTTGATGAAGAGCACGTCGCGCGCGTGGCTCAAAGCGTCGTCGAGACGCGCGTAGCCGTCATGCTCGCCCTCGAAGAAGTCGAAGCGCTCGCGGCTCACCCACGTGCGTTCGCGCGCGCGCGCGACGTGCGCCCATGTGAAGGGGCCAGCGGGTGCGGACGAGGACTCGCCGTCAACGGCGAGCGTGTTGTGCGCCGGCGTCGAGCGGAAGTAGTCGCGCAACGCGGCGTCGCCCGTGTAAGTGTAAGTGCCGGGGTCAACGAGCAGCGTGCGCCCGCGCGCCGCGAGATCGAACGAGAGCGCGTCGGCGTGCGCGTGACCGCAGTTGTCCGCGCCGTGCGGGCCGCAGTCCATGAGCAGATAGTTGCTCTCCGGCGTCCAGCCATCGCGCATCACATAATATCCGCCGTCGTGGAACGCACGCGATGTGCGGGCGGGCGGGCGGGCTTCGAGGCGATCAAAGCTTTCAAGCCCGGCGGGGCCGAGCAGCCACAGCGTCTCCTCCGCCGCGTCGCCCGCGACGTGCTTGAAGTCCTCGCGCCCGAACAGCGCCGCGCCCGTCGAGAGCGCGGCGCGGAAGTCGTTCGCCGGGCGCTCGTCGAGCATGACGAGGCGGCCCCCGTCGTCGTCGCCGATGAAAGGCGTCGTGCCGTCCGGTCGAGTGATGAACATGAGATGCTCAAGCAGCGCCTTCAACTTCTCTCCGAGTGTGTTCTCGATTTCAATTCCATTCGCGCGCGACAGCGCGACAAGGTGCGTGTAGAAGTCCGCCGTGTATCGTTGATAGTAGCTCGCCTGCTCGAAGTAAACGCCGTCGGCGAGGATGTGGCGTTCGAGCTGTTCGATGAGGATGCGCCTGCCGGTCTCGCGCCAGCGCGCGGCGTCGCGCATCTCCGGCAGGAGCGTGCCGACGTAGAAGAGGCCAAGCGCCTCGCCCGTCAAATGCGTGTTGGGGCTGAAGTAGGTCGAGAGATACGTTTCGAGATGGCGCGCGTTGAGATAGAGAAATTTGAGCGCGCGCGAAAAAAGTTTTGGCGTCAGGCTCGGCGAGTCCTTGAAGAGATAGAGCGCCCACAGCCACGCGATGGAACGGAACGCGACCTCAAGGCTGCTCGCCCAGTTGATGCCGAGTTTCGGCGGGTTGGCATCCATCCACGAGTTGAGATACACGACGAACTTTCGCGCGTAACGCTCGTCGCCCGTGCGCCAGTAGGCGCGACCGAGCGTCAGAAAAAACTGGTGTCGGTTAAGCTCCCACGTAATCTTTTTGTCGCCCGCCAAGTCGGGATTGAGATAGTCAATCTCGCTCCAGTGCGCGAGCGGCGCGCGCTTGCCCGCGACGGGTTCGAGATGCCAGTCCACGGGGTCGCCGAAACTCAAATCCCGCAGGCCGAGCAGATCGAAGCGCCCGTCGCAAATTCTTTCGGCGTGTGCGACCGCGTGCGCTTTGTCCCGACCGCCGAAACGTTTCTCCAACTCCGCGCGCGTCTTTGCGGTGTCGGCAAACGAAGCGAAGAAGGCGGGCGCGGTGCGCGTGCGAAAATGTTCAAGCAGACTTTCGTCGTCGTGGATACGCGCGGCGCGTGGCGCGTCGAAGAGGCGGAAGAACTCTGCATCCGTAGGCAAGCGCGCGGCGCGCGACCAGCCGCGCCGCTCCGCGAGGGCGGCGAGCGACTGTTGGCCGCGCACGCGCAACTCGTCCGCGCCGCGGCCCCGCGCCTTTTTCAGTTTGTTCAGCAAGCCGTTCATTCGTTCAAAGTCGCCCGCGCTTAGAAGCTGTGTGAAAAGCCGGTGCTGTTTTTAGCTCCGTCAGGAGCGAAATGTTTGTAGCTCGGATGACCTTTTTTGATGTAGCTCCGTGGGCTATAAACATTTCGCTCCTGACGGAGCTTTTCAAACACCTTCTTAAATCGTTTGGCGCTAATCCTCAAACGCCTCCTTCAGGACGCGCCCTTTCATCTCCTCCGGAACGGCGAGGCCGAGCAACGAGAGAAGCGTCGGTGCAATGTCGAGGTTGTCGCATTCGGCGACGTGCGCGCCGCGCCGGACGCCCGGCCCGTAGAAGAGCAGCGTGCCCTTCGGGTCGTGGCAGCCGGATTTGACCATCCCCGTGTTGTAGACGAGGTCTTCATAGCGAAACACACCGTCATCGCCGCGGTGCGGGAAGTGGCAGCGCGAGTCTTCGGTCGTGGAGTCGTAGTGCTTGAGCGTGACCGTCAAACTATCTTCCAAAGTGTCCACCGTGAACATCGGACGGTCGGGCGCGTCCACGTAGGCCGCGCGCAGGTGGCCCGCCACGCTCTCAATCACGCGCGGCGTGTCCGCGTAGATGTTGAACTGATCGGACATGGTGGACAGGGCGCGCGCGCTGTCGCGCGCGTCGAGGATGTCGAGGAGGTGTTCGAGCGAGCGCAGTTGACCGATGCGCTTGCCCTTCTTCAAGTCGCTGACGAAAGGCTTCTGCCCCATGCTCGATGCGACCACGAGCACGGTCTCTTTGTCGAGCAGGTGGAGCATTCGCGCCAGCAACTCATCCGCCGTGCGGTAGCCGTGCGCGATGGCTCCGCCGTAGTTGCGCGCTTCCGCGGCGGTCGTCTCCTGCGGAAACAGTTCGGGCCGCATCGCCTTCCAGTAGGTGTGCATGTAGTGCGCGACGTGGTTCGTGTGGAACGAGGCGAAGTCGGGCCGGTGTCGCCGGTAGAGCCGGCTGAAGAAGTCGAAGTTGACGAGTGGCTGTAATGAGACGCGCCGCCAGCGGCTCGACGGCTCGAAGCGCTCGCGCGTAAGTTGACGGGCCATGCGCGCGCCCGTCTTCACGCTCAACCCCAGACCGAGTAATTTAGCGCCCAGCTTCGCCTTGAACAGCAGCCCGTTGTTATCCGTCGGCAGGCGGACGGAGCGCGTATAGGTGAGATTCAGTTCCTGAATCGGCTGCAAGTGCGCGGGGTGCGTCTTCGGCTCCGGCGCGAAGGTGTCGGGAACGTAAAAGCCCTCGACCTCGCGCGGCGGCCACGAGCACAGGCTGCCGTAGATGCCAACGCCGAGGCCCGCCTCGTGACAGATTTCCCAGAGGCGAGGCGCGCGGATGGTGCCGGGCGGTTGTTGCAGGAAGAAGACGTTGTGTTCTGCTTGCGGGCGTCCCGTGTAGAGGGTCGTCCACGTAATCCACGGATCCATCTGTGGCGGCAAGTCCACGCTCACGGGCGCGGCCCACGCGCCTTCGCGCTTGAGACGCGCGAACGTCGGCAGTTCGCCCCGCTCCAACATGGGGTCAATCAAGTCCCAAGTAATTTCATTCAACTCAGCCAGCAGTATTTTCATATCAAACGTTCCCGCCTGATTCGCCCAACTCCTTGCATCGTTCCCATCATTCCGCCGCGTCCGCCGTCAAGCCGCGGCGAAAGTCTTGGCCGCTTTCCGAAACTTGGTGGCCGGACAGACTGGCCGCCCCCGCGAGCCGGCGGCTGAAGATGTCGGCGAGCCGCGCGGTGTTGCGCGCGAGATCGTATTTTTCGCACACGCGCCGCCGTCCGGCTTCGCCGAGACGCACGCGCAACGCCGCGTCGTCCATCATTCGCGCGATGGCGTCCGCCATCTCTTCCTCGTCCGAGGGACTGACGAGCAAGCCGTCCACGCCGTCGCGGATGAGTTCCGGGATGCCGTTGATGCGCGTGGCGACGCAGGGAATCTCCATCGCCATCGCTTCCATCAAGACGACGGGCACGCCTTCGGCGAAACTCGCCAGCGCGAAGAGGTCGGCCCGTTGATAAAGCGCGAGCACTTCGGGCTGATTGCGCCATCCCTCGAAATGGATACCAGCCTTGAGTCCGCGCGCGGCGACGGCGCGTTCGAGCGACGCGCGGTCGGGGCCGTCGCCGACGAGACGCAGATGCACGTCACGCCCTTGTTTGACCAATCGTTCAATCGCCGCGATGAGGACGTGCTGTGCCTTGACCGGCGCGAGCCGTCCGACGCAGATCACCTCGAACGGCGACGGCGCTTCGCGCGGCGGGCGCGGCGCGTAAACCGAAGGGTCAACGCCGAGCGGCGAGACTTCGAGCTTATCCCAATCCTCGCTCGCCGAGTATCTCATCAACTGGCTGCGCGCGAAGTTGCTGATCGCGCAGATGAACGAAGAGGCGCGAACTTTCTCCGACAACAGAAAGCCTTCCGGGTCGTTAAACTCCTCCGGCCCGTGGATGGTGATGGACATCGTGACGGGAAAGACACGCGCCGCCACGAGGCAGACCGTCGAGGTGAAGTGCGAGTGGACATGCGTCAGCCGCTCTCGCTTCATCCAGTCGCCGAGGATGATGGCCTCGACGAAGTAGAGCAGGTTGTTCGGCGTCTTGCGCGGCGCGCTGAAGGAAAGCTTCAACGCACTGGCGAGGCCGCGCAGGTAGCCCATGGGGTGCGAAAGAAGCGTCCGCAGGTGCGGCGCGAGCGCGGCGAGCGGGTTCGCGGGCTTGACGAAGAACGTCCGTTGATACTCGTCCAACTCGTCGGGGGTCAATTTTTCCGGTGGACGGTCAGGCGCGAGAATCGAGGCCGGGCGGATGTCGAGTCCGAGTGCGCGCAAGCCCCGCACCTCGCGCAGCGTGAAGGTGTGATTGAACGCCGGGTACTGCCCGATGAGATACGCAACCCTGATCTGTCCTTCGGACTTCATTCGTTTATCTTCGTCGCTTAAGCGTCTTCGTGTCGCATCCCCGCCGCCATGCGCGGCGCAGGCTCCGCCGCTCGCGCGAGCAGGCGTTCGTAAAGTTCATGTGTCCGCTCCAGTCTTGCCGCGCACGAGAATTTGCGCGCGGCGACTTCGCGGCCCCGTCGGCCCATCTCGGCGGCGCGCGCCGGGTCG
>JBGTBQ010000468.1:0-4922 GCA_041749275.1 Pyrinomonadaceae bacterium
ACGTGATCGCCGAACACCTCCAGGGAACGCTGGCGGAATTGAAGGTAGATGAGGCGCTGATCGGGAAGGTGATGGCGGTGGTGGCCTCGACGAAAAACGACGTCCTTAACAAGTGATGTCAGGGCTCTTCCTGGCTCAGCCGTCGATTTTTTCTGCCGGATTAGGTGGTTCGGCGTCGTAGGCCGGGTTCAGGTGGTAGTGGACGGTTGCTATGATCCCGTAAGGTTTTCCGTCGTAGTTGGCGGGTATGGTAACCACTTCCGGCGGGGGAAGCTCTTTTCCCAAACCCGGCTTGCGGCCTTCGTAGATTTTGGCGGGTTCGCTGTCTAACACCAGCAATGTGGTTTCGCTATCTCCGAACGGTGCCTGCCATCCTTTAAGGTGGGTTTTGCCCTCCATGGGGACGCCGTTGGGAAAGTAGAGGTAGACCTTACCTCCCACCAGTTTGGTGCCGGCCACCAGCCGTTCTCCCTCAAAACGCCCGTTGATGATCAAAGGGGTTTCGCTGGAGTTCTTGATGAAATGGCGGGCACCGAGGCCATCGTCTACTTTGCGGACGGTGACACCTTCAGGGAGCGATTTGTTATTGATTTCGAGCGTGTAGGTGTAGCGGGATGGGGGCGGTGCGGGCCTGCCGGGCCTGCTTTGGGAAATGGCAGGGGACGACAGGAGGAGGGATGCGAGACCGGTCGTAACGATGATGGTGGACATTCTCATGGGCCAGATTTTACGGGTGACCGGGACGCGGGAGCTTTGTGATAAGGGGCGCAGCCGATGCTACTCAGGGGGCGACCGCTGCTGCGACCACGGGGTAGGCCTCGTCACCCGGCTCCGGGACCTCCTTGAGCAATCTTTGGACGATGTCGAGGGAGGTGAGGCCCTCCGAGTCGGCGGCGAAGTTGGTTAGGATGCGGTGGCGGAGGACCGGGGGCGCGGCGCGGCGGATATCGCGGATGCTGACGTGGATCCGGCCTTCCATGATGGCGGTGGCTTTGGCGGCTAGTATGAGGTATTGGCCGGCGCGTGGACCCGCTCCTGTGGAAACAAATTTTCTGGTAACTTCGGGAGCGTTCTCATTCACCGGCCGGGTTGCCCCTACGAGGCGGGTCACGTACTTGATCACATGGTCGGAGACCGGGACTTTGCGCACGACCTCCTGAAGTTGGAGGATGTCCTCCTTGCGCATGACCCGCACGGGATCGGCGCGTTTTCCGGCGGTGGTAGCCCGGAGGATTTCCTCCTCTTCCTCCTGGGACGGGTAATCGACCCAGATGTTGAACATGAAGCGGTCGAGCTGCGCTTCGGGGAGCGGGTAGGTGCCCTCCATCTCGATGGGGTTCTGCGTGGCGAGAACATGGAAGGGGCGCGGCAAATCGTAGCTCACGCCCTGCACGGTGACGCGCCCCTCCTGCATCGCTTCGAGTAGCGCGGCCTGCGTCTTCGGCGGCGTGCGGTTGATCTCGTCGGCGAGCACGATGTTGGCGAAGACCGGGCCGCGGATAAACTCCATCGCGCGTCTTCCGGTCGCGCGGTCTTCCTCGATGATCTCGGTGCCGGTGATGTCGGCGGGCATCAGGTCGGGCGTGAACTGGATGCGTTTGAAGGAGAGGTCGAGCACGGAGGCGAGAGTGCGGACGAGCAGGGTTTTGGCGAGACCGGGCACGCCCGTCAATATCGAGTGCCCGCCGGCGAAGAGCGACAACAAGACCTGCTCAACCACTTCGTCCTGACCCGTCACGGCCTTGCGAATCTCGCGCAGCAGCTTTTCGCGCGCCGACGCGAGCCGGTCCAGCAGCTCTTCGTCCCTCATCACGGTCGTCTCAACAGCCATGCTCTCTCCTTAAAAGAAGGGATGAAGGATGAAGGATGAGGGATGAAGATGCGTCCCGCTCATTCATCAATCCGCCGAACGAGTGAGCGAATGAATTGTCAGGCCGATAAAGCTCTGCTTCATCCCTCATCCCTCGTCCTTCATCCCTGCCCTTCACTGTCCCGTAATCGTCAACAACAATTCCTGCGCCTTCTCGTAACTCGGCGCGGCTTCGAGCGCGCGCAAGACCGAGCGCTTGGCCTCCGCCGGTTTGCCGAGCGCGTGATAGGCGCGGGCGACGTTGTAGTTGGCCTCGGCCTCGTTCGGAGGCTGCAAAGCGAGCGCCGCCTGAAACTCGTTGAGCGCGCCCGCCGCGTTTGTCCGCATCAACAACAGTTCGCCCGCGCGGGTGTGCGCCGCGTGCTCGAAGGGCGTGATGTAAAAACTCAGGCGCAGGGCTTCGAGCGCGCGCGCCGGGTCGTTCTGTTTAAGACGCAGGTCGGCCAGCCGCTTCAATGCCGTCAGATTATTCTCGTCCAGACCGACGAGCAGTTCCAACGCCCGCGCCGCTTCGGCGGTGTCGCCCTCTTGCTCGAAGATGTCCGCCATCGCTTCGTAGGCGTTGCCCGGCCCTGCGTAATACGGGAACAACTCCGCCGCGCGTTTGTAGTGGCGGGCCGCGCTCTTCACGTCGCCCTCCTTTTGATAGAGGGCGCCGGCGCGCAGGTTGAGCGCGAAGGTTTCCTGCGTCGTGAGCAGGTTGAGCACGACCTCCTTCGGCAACTGCGCGACGGTCTGCGAATCCGCGCCGAGCGCCTGTTGTAGCGGACGCGCCTTACTTTCGACGTACTCCGCGAAGGCTTGGTCGAACTCAGTCTCGGTGAGCTTCAACGATTGCCGCAACACGTCCGGCGTGCGCGCCTTGTCGCGGTAGAGCGCGAGCATCTTGAGAATCGCGTCGAAGCCGTAGCGGTCAACGACGAACTCGACGACCTGCGACGCCTGAAAGTAGGCGAGCGAGACATCGTCCGCGCGCTTCGGGCGCATGAAGCCCGTATCGAGGTCGGCGATTTTGAACCAGCGCCCGTCGGCGTGCGCGCGCAAGACCGACGGATTCCAGTCGTCGCCCCAACCGGCGCGCGCGCGCCGCTCCTCGTAGACCGACAGCCCCTCGGAGAACCAGCGCGGGATGCGATAGTCGGTCATCTGCAAGGTGATGACGTGCGTGTACTCGTGCCAGAGCGTGCTGCCCCAGTTGAACTCTCCGGCGGGCCGCGCCGAGGGCGAGTCCTGCGCGATGACCGGGCCGAAGCAGACGCCCAAAGCGCCGAGGCCCGGCAAACCGAGCGCGCGCACCGCGAAGTCTTCATGGTTCGGGAACAACTCGACGAAGACAGTCCCGCTTGGCGTGAAGCGATACTTCGCCGTAAGACGCGCGGCGGCCTCTTCCAACAGCTCCGCCGCGTAAGGGCCGAGCACGTCGCTCTCCGTCGCCGACGCTTTTATCACGAACTGGCCGCGCTTCGTCTCGCGGTACTCGCTCATCGTGTCCAAAAGATCGAGCGTGTTCTTGGCCCACACGTTGAACGGGTCGCCCGCGAAAGATTTTTCGACCGCCGCGCGCCCCTCTTCCATCCTTCCAAGACGCAGGAGCGCCATGCCGAGACTGAGATGCGCGCGCCAGAGCCGGGGCGAAAGTTCGACGGCGCGGCGCGCGAACTCGGCGGCCTGCGCGGTGCGCCGCGTGATGGTCGCGTAGTGCGCGAGCGTGTCATAGAGCGCGCCGTAGCGCGGGTTCGTCGAGAGCGCCGCCGCGATGGCCGGCTGGTAGTCGCGGTCTTGCAGGTAAGCGTGCGCGGCGCGCAGGGCGTGCGCCTCCGTCGCGCGCGGGTTGACCTTGAGCGCCTTCTCGATCTCCGCCGAGGCCGCGTCATAGTCTCCCGCTTCGAGTTCGAGCGACGCCTTGAAGGCGTGCGCCTCAACTAGATTCGGGTTGATTTCAAGCGCCCGCGTGAGCGCGGCGGTCATCTCCGCGCCGCCCTCCAATCTCTTGTTGGCGGCGACGCCCAGATGCGCCCGCGCGCTGCGAGGGTTGATCTTGAGCGCCTCGCGGAAAAACTCCGCCGCCTCCGCGTAGTTGTACTTCTCCGTAAACAGCTCGCCTCCGCCGAGCTGCGCTTCGATGAAAGACGAGTCGGCGTCAATCGCCGCCATGAAAAGTTCGTTCGCGTCCTTCGGCTTGTCGAGGCGGGCGAGCGCGCGCGCGATGATGGTCAACTCCGGCGCTCCCTCCGGCTCGTTCGCCTCGTAATAATCCGCGAGCGACTGAAAGATTTCGCGCGCCTTCTCCTCCTGCCCCATGCGGTCGAGGGCTTCGGCGCGTCTAAGGTCGCTCGCCAGACGCTCCGCCGGCAGACCGCCGGACTTCAACAGGTCTGTGCCCGCGCGCTCGAACTCGACGACGGCTTCGGCGTATCTGCCTGTCGCGGCCAACGTCTCGCCGAGCGCATGACGCACCGCGCCCGCGTCGGGCTGCTTCTCAAGAAACTTTCTCGCCGCCGCTTCGGCCTCCGCGTAACGTCCGGTTTCAAGGTAGACGCGCAGCAGATATTTTTGCGCCTCTGCGTCCGCCGGGTTCTTCGCCAGTTGCGCGCTCAAGAGTTGCGCGGCGCGCTCGTACTCGCCCTTCTTCAACTCAGCCAGTCCGGGCGGATCATCAAACGCCGAGCTGACCGGAACGTTAATGAAGAGTAGAGCGCAGACGACGAGCAGGACGGCGCGGCCCGCCGAAGACGGGATGGAACGTTTGTGTTTCTGCTTGCCTGACTTCATCCGTTCGTTAAATTTCACTGTCCGCCTTTTTTGATTCCGCGATTGACTTTCGCCAACTCGACGAACATCTTTTCCAGACCGTCCCAGTAGGCCGACTCCGGCAGTTCGGTCTTGCGCGACTTGAACTGCTCGATCTCCACTTCGAGGCGCGCGCGCTCGCGCAGCAGTCGCCCCACTTCGGCGCTGGCGGCGGCCTGCGTCAACGTCATCGAGTCGAAGTAGGTCGCGCGGGCGAGCGCGCCGTCGCCCGCTTCGCCCCTTTCGTGGCCGACGCCGTCGC
>JBGTBQ010000469.1:0-5260 GCA_041749275.1 Pyrinomonadaceae bacterium
GGGCAGAGTTGAGAGTATCTTGGGGGCGAGCGGCTTCAAATCAGCTAAACGATTTGACGTAGCATGAAGAACTAAAACCGAGATGTTGAATTTGGGTAAATTCTGCTGAAATGACAAGTTGCGATCAACCGTAATGAAGACATCGAATTCTTTTTCTGCGAGGGTCAGGAGCGCGCCGTTTTTAATGCCCGCCCACCCCATTTGCGGAACGGTTTTGATATCGTGCCCTTCCAAATCTTTAGTTAAGCGTCGGTCGATGCATTCGTCCAAAAGAAGCTTCACTTTAGGCCACCATTTTCACGATTTGTTCTTCAGCTTCTTCCAGAAAGGCGATCACCTGCTCTCTGGTCACAGTCGGGAAGCCTTCTAAAAAATCGTCGATGGATTCCCCCGCTTTGAGGTAGTCTAGCAGTGTCTGGGCAGGCACTCTAGTTCCAGCGAATACCGGAGTCCCGCCCATAACGTCGGATGAAGCGGTAATGATTGGTTCTTTCATGGAGCTATAGTATCTAAAGAGCCTGTCGCTAATCAAGGGCGGCAGCTAACAACGGCATGCACCCGACCGCGAATCAGCGCTCTTCTTATCGAAGAGTTGGCCCTAACGAGGTGGTGTGCGCGGCAGGTGAGGCCGGGCGTTCAGCCGCTCTCTTGCGTGATTAGGATAAGCGAAGATTTGTCGCTCGCGCGCGGCCCCTTCTCAACTCAAACATTCATCATCTCGCCGTTGCGCCGTCATGCTAACATTCACGCGGCATTGAGAAAGTTAGGCGGCTTTATTGGGCAAAGCTCTGCGCCCGTCCAATCAACTTAAGATGGGAGAAAGAATCATGAGAAGAACCTTCTCAGTGTTTATTCATGCGCGGGTTGATTTCAGCAAAGCCCTACTGATGGGCTTCATCGCGGCGGCCTCGCTCCTTACTGTCTCCTGCGCGAGGACTGGAACGAGAGAAGTAGGAAGCAGCCCCAACTCGAACACGGCAAACTCGAACGCGGCGAACTCGAATACGGCGAACTCGTCGTCCTCCTTCGACAGCGGTAAGTACAAGGAACTCTTAGAAAAAGGGGCTGAAATAGAGAAACTGTCCCTGCCCGTGAAGCTCGATCCGAAAGCCGTGATTAAAGGCAAAGTTTTCGTCGTGGAAAGTATGCCGGCGCGGGCACGCAATGCCGATTACGACCAGAGTATTTCCGATTATAGGAAGGCGGGGAGTCTGGAAGAGCTTGAGACAGTGATTAGAATCAACTGCTCAAAGGGTAAGTTTCTCGGCGACTATTCCAGAGATGTCTCCGGCTCTAAAGTGACGACAAAGGCGTACGGCGTCAACTGTCAGGTCTCGCTCATAGACTACCCGGCGAGCGCCGTCGTGGCCCAAAAATCTTTTTCCAACAACGAGGGCGGCGAAGCGCTCATTGAGCGGAGTGTGGTGGGCGAACATGTAAATCCCCCTCCCGTGGGGGAGATTATCAGCTACATCAACAGCTTCCAAGTGGATAAAGTTTTACCGGCGATGTCTCGCCCGGACGAGAAAGAACTGGTCAGGGTTCCGACGACCCTTGCCCTGAAACCCGATGCGGCCATCAGGGGCAAGATAAAGATCGTGCAGAAACTGGAGAAGGGCGACCTCGGCTCCAACCTGTTCTCGTTTATCGAAGGCTCGGATAATTACGGCTTCCCCTACGAGCGGATCGCTAACAATGTCGGAGAGCTTGAGACCGTGGCAAGGATCGTCTGTGTGAAAGGCAGCCCGATAGGCAGGGTCGAAAAGTCCGCGCAGTATTCGAGCAGATGCGAAGTCTCTCTGATTGATTACAAGACCCTCAGCGTGGTTGCTCAGAAAACCATCGAGAATAAGACGTTGGACGAGAGCCCGGCGGCGAAAAGTTCCTATATTAAGAACTGGGTGGTCGGCCCGCCCAAGCAGGAGATAGAAAGTTACTTGAAAAGCTTTCCAAGCGCCTAGGGTTGGAGCAGCGGCGGGTCTTCTCTTGGAGAGGTCGAGACGCAGCCGAACAAGTTAAATTGGCGAAAGCGGTTGGTGCTTGCCGCAGTCGCAATCATCGGGATTCTGCCTACCGCGACTTTCCTTGTGGTCGCGCAAGGCCAGTGGGAGCTTGGCGACGAATGGCGCGGTCAATATAAAGTCGGCGACCAAGTCGAGCTAAAAATTAACGACGCCATGTGGCAGAAGTGCAAGGTTGTGGGGAACAGTCCGGCGTCGGCTCTGCACCTCGATTGCGAAGGATACGTTGAGCCGCTAGCCGTTTGCGGAATCAAAAGCAGATGGGGAGAAAGGGGGACGGGGGGACGAGGAGACGTTTGATGACTTGTGCATCAATCTCCCCATCTCCCCACCTCTCCATCCCCAACTCATTTTTCCGGCGCGATCTCGATGACCGTCACCTCCGGCCTCGCCCAGAAGCGGACGCGCGGGGCGTGGCCGCCCTCCATGCCGAGGCCGCGGTTGACGTAGAGCCACGTCGCGCCCTCACGATACAGCCCGGCCTCGAACCTTTTGCCGAACTTCGAGAAGGTGATGAGCGCGCCGTAGAACGGGAGCGCGACCTGCCCGCCGTGCGTGTGGCCGGCGCAGTAGAGGTCAACTTTGCCCGTCGCGGCGACATCGAGAATCTCGTCCGGCGTGTGGTAGAGGAAGACGGAGAAAGCGCCTTCCGGCACGACGCGGAGCGCCCGGTTGATCTTGCCTTCCGCCCCGTACAGCGGCGCGTCCAGAGAGGCGTACCCGATGCCCGCGACCCACAGCGACGCGCCCGCCACGTCAACCTTCACTGCTTCGCCGTCCAACTCGCGCACGCCCGTCCCGCCGAAGAGGTCTTGCCGGCCCCAGTACCACACGTCCCAGTTGCCGCGCACCACAAAGGTCGGCGCGATTTGCGCGAGGCGCGTGAGCAAGGGCTTTAAGACCGGCAGGCCGTCGGGCGAGTTGAGCGAGTCGCCGGTGAAGACGATGAGGTCGGGCCGTTCGGCGGCGATGAGCGCGGGCAGGCGCTCTTCGAGGCGCGGCGCGGGGTCGCAGTGAAGGTCGGAGATGTGTACGAGGCGGACGGGGCGAGTCGCGCCCGCCAGCTTGTCGCTCGTCAGGCGCACGCGCGTCACTTCGGGCCAGTACGGCTCGACAAAGTAGCCGTAGGCGAGACAGAGGACTCCGACGCCGGCGAATGCGAGCGCCATGCGCTCGGCAAGGCGGATGCCCTTTGCAGGCGGCGAGAGAACCCCAAAGCGACGCAGCACCAAGCGCACCAGCGCGCACGCCGCGAGCAGGTAGACGGCGGCGACGGTGAGCATGAAGATTTCGGCGGGCGCGGTTGATTGATCCATCCGCTAATCCAACATCTCGTTGACGAGCAGCGTGAGCGCGTTGTCTTGCAGCGTCTTGTTGCTCTGCACCTCGCTGTGCAGGTCGCAGGCGAAGGCGGCGTAGGCGATGGGGAGCGCCGTATCGTAGGGCGCGCCGTTGCGTTCGGGCGCGAGTTCCTGACCAAGCAGCGAGCGGCGCGTCACGCGACCGTCGCCCGGCTCGAACATCGCTAGTTGCACCTCTTTCTTCTCGAACTTCTTCCCCGCCGAATTTTTGAAAGAGCGCGGGCGCGTGAGCGTTACCCAACGATTCCGCTTCTCGTCCCGCAGGATGACGGGCGCCGAGAGCGTCTCCTCGCAGTCGCCGCCGAAGGAGAAGAGCGGAACGCGGACCGGGCCGGACGAGTCGAGCGCGTCCAGCGCCTCGTGAAAGCGGCGCGCGCGGCGGAGCACCGCGGCGAAATAGGCGTCCAGTTCTTCGAGCGTGTTCTTATGCGTCGCTGACTCTTGCCCCTTGATCTCGCCGCGCGTGAAGGACGCGCGGAAGCCCTCATTGTTGACGGCGGCCCAGCCATAGCGTCGCCACACTTCCGGGTCATACAGGTCTATGGGCAAGGGCTTCAGGTTCTCGTCGAGGAAGCGCGCGTGGCTTCCGTGCGGCAGGAGTTGAAAGATGGCGGGCGCGGTCAGCACGTCCTCGCGCGAGAGCTTGTTCAGGAGGCGCACGCGGCGGCGCAGTCCCTCGGTCACGGAGTACCCTTCCGTCAGCGTGATGAACGCCTCCGCCGAGCCTGAGTTCGGCGTGCCGAACATGAAAATCTTGTTGATGTGGGCGGCGCCCGCCCACGTCGGTTGCGCCGCCTCGCCTTCGGGCGGCAAGTCTCGGTCGCCATACATCGCCGCGTAGCGCGCGACCATGCCCCCCATCGAGTGCGCGACGATGTTGAAGCGCAGATCGGGCCGTCCGAGTTTTCGCTTCAACTCTTCGACGCGCCCGACGAACTCACGCGCGGTCTCGACGTTGTCGCGCCGCCAGTCGTAGGGAAAGACGTAGAACGTGTCGCGGTCGCCGTTCGCCGGCGGCGTCTCCCACTCGCCCTCTCGATAGCCCGCGTAATTCTCCAGCGCCCACAGCAGCGAGCGATAGACATAGACTTCGGGTGCGATTCGTGCCAGCTTCGCCGTCTCGATGATCTTCGAGGCCACGAGGTCGTCGCGGTTCGCCGCGAGGTCGGGCGTCGTCGGCAGGTTCAGCCCGTCGTCCGACGAGCGGAACGCCGAAGGCCACACCACCTCGCCCGTGCGCCGGTTGACGATCCGCGAGCCGAGCACGCCGGGAATGACGATGACGGGTCGCTTCCCTTCTTTCGCCTTCGCCCCCGCGAAGATGCGCGCGAGGTCGGGCGTGCGCCGCGCGCCGCAACCACTGCTCATGCTTAACAGCATGAGCAAAAGGATGAAGGATGAAGGATGAAGGATGAAGGCGCGGCAAGGCCGCTTATTCTTTTTCTTTTTCATCCCTCATCCCTCATCCCTCATCCCTCATCCCTCATCCCTCATCCCTCATCCCTCATCCCTCATCCTTCATCTCTTCTGTTGATGAGTCCCGCGACGAAGCCCGCGCCGAATCCGTTGTCTATGTTGACGACCGTGACGTTGGAGGAGCAGGAGTTGAGCATTCCCAAGAGGGCCGCGACGCCGCCGAAACTGGCGCCGTAGCCGATGCTCGTGGGCACGGCGATGACGGGCGCGGCGACGAGGCCGCCGACGACCGAGGGGAGCGCGCCCTCCATCCCGGCGACGACGACGATGACGCGCGCGCGTCTTAATCTCTCACGCTCGGCGAGGATGCGGTGGACGCCCGCGACGCCCGCGTCCCAGATGCGCTCGACGCGGTTGCCCATCGCCTCGGCGGTGAGCGCGGCCTCCTCCGCGACGGGAATA
>JBGTBQ010000470.1:0-81049 GCA_041749275.1 Pyrinomonadaceae bacterium
GTGCCGCGGGCAACATGGCGTTGATATACTCGCGCAGGCGAGTGGGACAAGAGCTTTGAGTCATGGTAAACCCAATGCTCTCACGAGTCGCTAACTCGTGACCACTCGCTCATTTACAAAATGTGTCCCGACATCAGCCTCCTCGCACAGGTGGCAGCCGGGTTTGGTGTAAAAAACGACGCGCGGCAATCGTCGCGGTTCTGTTTCTTCGCTCATAGAGTCTCCCCGCTCAACGCACGGGGCATGATAAACGCATGGTGTAACGACATAAAGACATCGTTCGTAGTAAAAATTAAACCTTGCCACAGGCCGCCCGGAAATAGTATAAATGCCGCGAAGCCAAGCCATTTTATTGTTATTTCGGGCGCGGCGCACTTCATGTCACGCAACTAGCATTTGAACCCGGAAGCAGAGAGAAGAGGCCGGCCTCTTTTTTGGTGATTTGTACCAACTCGCGCCCGGCCTGCGCCTCGGTGTAATTGCCGGCTTCATTTACAATCTAAGCCGTCAAAGTTGATTCCTGAAAGGGAGGTCGCGGCGTGGAAGATAAGAATCCGACTCCGCCAGCCAAGAGTGCATCCGAAGCACAGCCCACGGAAGGCGGGGAGACGGGAGGCGGCACGCCTTCCGTCAACGAGTTGCTCTCGGCAGCTCGCGGCGATGTCACGCGTGAAAAGGTAAGCGCGCGGGAGAGGGAACGGACGCCCGTCACACCCGCCGCGAAAGCTGCCTCTTCAAACACGGTCGCCGACGCCGCGCCCGCCGGCGACGCGCCGGGCAAGTCCGTCCCATCGGGCACGCCAACCGCCGCTCGCGTCTCGCCCGGTTCCGGCGCCTCCAAGACCACTTCAACGCCAACCGCCGCCGTCAACAAGGGCGTGAGCCGCGCAGTCGCCGCGAAGCCTCCCGCCGGCCCGCTCGTCGAGAGCACGGATGACCCGCCGATCAACAAACTCCGGCGGCGCATCGTGTGGGCGAGCGTCGCGTCATTCCTCGGCGTCAGCTTCCTGATGTTCCTGCGCTTCTTCCTGCCTCGCACGCTGATGGAGCCGTCGAACGTCTTCAGCATCGGCTATCCCGGCGACTACGGCATCGGCGTGGACACGAAGTGGCAGCAGCTCTACCGCATCTGGGTCGTCAAGAATTCGGAGCGCTTATTTATCATCACCGCCGTCTGCACGCACCTCGGCTGCACGCCCGACTGGAAGTCGAGCGAGAACAAGTTCAAGTGTCCGTGCCACGGCAGCGGCTACGATAGCGAGGGCGTCAACTTTGAAGGGCCGGCCCCGCGCCCGATGGACCGCGCGCAGATTTCGCTCGACGCCGAAGGGCAGATCGTCGTCAACAAGGATCGCCTCTTCAAGTGGGAGAAGGGCAAGCAGAGCGAGTTCGACGACGAAAAGAACGGGGCTTACATCCGGGTCTGAAGCTGTGAGCTGATAGCTAATAACAGGAGTTCATCATGGAGCCTGAGCGCCCCGATGGGGAAGATGGGAAGCAGGGTCTGACGCGCAAGGGCGTCGGCATCCTCGATAAAGCCCGCGCGCAAGGTGTGGCGCTCAAAGAGCGGGCCGAGGCCGAGGCGAAGACCTACAAAGACCCGCAACAGACGCAACTCTGGAAGTCCATCTTCCGCGTCTCGCACGACCGCTCCGACCCGCGCAACCGTAGCTTATCCATCCTCTCGAACGTCTTCCTTCACCTGCACCCGGCGAAGGTCAACCGCGACGCCGTCCGCTACGGCTTTACGTGGGGCATGGGCGGCATCACGTTCTATCTCTTTATCGTGCTCACCTTCACGGGCGTGCTCCTGATGTTCTATTACCACCCGACGAAGGTGCAGGCGTTCCGCGACATTCTCTATCTCGAACACGACGTGCCGTTCGGTAAGCTGCTCAGAAACATGCATCGTTGGGCGGCGCACCTGATGATTATCACGACGTGGCTGCACATGTTCCGCGTCGTGTTGACGGGTTCCTACAAGCGCCCGCGCGAGTTCAACTGGTGCGTCGGCGTGGTGCTTCTGGTACTGACGCTGCTGCTCTCATTCACGGGCTATCTTTTGCCGGACGACCAACTCGGTTTTTGGGCGGTGACGGTCGGGACGAACATGGCTCGCGCCACGCCCATCTTCGGCGCCGAGGGGCCGTTCGGGCCGCAGATCGGGATGACGCCTTTTAACGACGTGCGCTTCGGGCTGCTTGGCGGCTCCATCGTGGACGCAAACGCGCTGCTGCGCTCGTACATCTGGCACTGCATCGGCATCCCTCTCGTCGCCTCGATCTTTATGGCCGTCCACTTCTGGCGCATCCGCAAGGACGGCGGCATCTCAGGCCCGGCGCCCGTGATGTTGGAGAGCGAGATGAAAGCGGTGAAGAAATAAAATGTCGCCCGTGCTTTGAGCAGAGAGTCGTTTATGACCAGTGATGTTCAAGTTTTTCGGTTGACCGGACGGAGAGATTGAACATGTCAATGGCTGTACCCCAACCAAAAAGCGGCAGGCGTTGGCTCTGGCTCGTCGTCGCGTTGGCCGTCGTCGGCGTTCTAGCCCTGATGGTCAATGACTGGCACCAACTCTGGAAGATCAGCTCCGCGCCGGACAACGTGCCCATCGTGGCGATGATTCCGCTCGTCGCCTTCTTTACGTGGCTCGGTTTCAGGCAGTCGCGTGATAACGACGAACTGACCGGGCAACTCGAAGCCGACCCGCAACTCGCCAAGACACACCATCGCAAGACGCTGCCCTGGCGGCCCGGCTGGGCGCGCGAACTGCACGTCTGGCCTTATCTCGTCCGCATCGAGTTTCTCGCCGCTTTGATTGTGACGATCATTCTCTTCGTCTGGTCCATCACGCTCGACGCGCCGCTTGAAGAACCGGCCAACCCGAACCTGACGATGAACCCGTCGAAAGCGCCGTGGTACTTCCTCGGTCTACAGGAGATGCTCGTCTACTTCGATCCATGGATCGCGGGCGTGGTGATGCCGGGGCTGCTGGTCGTCGGGCTGATGGTCTTTCCCTACGTTGACTCGAATCCGCTCGGCAACGGTTATTACAGTTGGAAGCAGCGCCGCTTCGCGGTCGGGATGTTCCTGTGGGGCTTTTTCATGTGGATCATCCTGATTATCATCGGCACGTTCATCCGCGGGCCGGGATGGATTTGGTTCTGGCCGGGGCAGACGTGGGATCACAACGCCGTCGTCTTTGACCGCAACCGCGACCTGCATGAAATCGTCGCCGGCTGGGGGCTGCCGTTCCTCAACGAGTATCCGTGGAAGGCGATTTTCGGCTTGATGGTCGTCGGCGGGATCATGACGCTCGGAGCGCTGTTTTTCCACTGGCTGATGTTGCGGAGCGAGTTCAAGCTCAAATATCTCACTTCTTTCAAGCAGTTCAAGCAATGGGCCACACAGCCGGACGAGTTCGAGCAGAAGCTGTTAGCGCGGACGAGTCTGTTGCAATACCTGACTTTCCAGTTCTTCGCCGTCTCGGTGCTGTGGCTGTTCCCGGTCAAGCTGATTCTCAGGCTGGTGTTCACAATCAAATACATTCTGGTTACCCCGTGGTTCAACGTGTGATAGCTGAAAAGCTGAGAGCTATTAACCGGCTGATAAAGCCGGTGAGCACTTCGGGAAATCAGGAATTGATGACCAAGATCGTTCGGACTCTTAAGAGCTTAAAGCTAATCGCTAACAGCTTTCAGCTTTGGAGGTATGTCTCGCGTGGCTGATACTCCCGCAACCGACAAACTCGTCAAGGCCGAGCCGGTAGGCCCGACACCCGACCCCATAACCAGCCGCTCGACCAGCGGCGTCATGCTCGTCTGCGCCCTGTTGCTCACGGGTTCGCTGGCATGGGCGCTCATGGACGAAGTGCAACTGACGCGTCCATGGAAAGGCGACCAGCAAACGTTCGTGAAGCGGTACAAGCGTTTCCTGAATCGCATCAAAAACCGGGGTTTCAAGACCGAAACCGAGGTCCGGGCGAGTGCTGAGTTTGAGCAGCTCGACGCGGAAGCTAAAGATGCGAGGAAGTCCGTCCAGCCGAAGGTTGATGAAAACAACAAGCGTGTCAGGGTTATTGATTCGCAACTCGCCGCGATTTCCGACCCGTTTCAGGATCGTCGCGGGCGCATCACCGTCGCCAGCTACGAAGCTGAGACAGCGGATGAAGAGGACAAGGCCGGAGAGCGCAAAGATGTCGAGGAACTGAAAAGTAGAAAAGTCAACATCGCTTTCCCGACCGACGACGGTGCGCGGACGGTGACGAAAGAATTCGACTTTTACGATCTCGAAAAAAACTATACTGGCCTCAAAGACGAAAAGGGGCGGCTCCTCACGGAGAACGGGGAGCTACTGAAAAACTCTTCCGAGCTTGAGCGCAAGCGCGACGAATATCTGAAGGACAACGTCACCGATGTGACGCGAGAACAGGTGCGCCTGCTCGAAACCAAACTTGCCAACTTCGACTTCGGCATCAAGCAGATCAGCGTCAACGGCGATGTCATCGTTGACCGTTGCGAGACGTGCCACCTCGGCGCGCGCGAACCACTCCGCATCAACGCCTCGGATATGATGGTGCGCGGCAAGCGTCCCGACCGTCTGGCGCGGGCCTTCGTCAGTCATCCGAGTAAAGAGCTGTTGGAGATACACGAACCAGAACGCTTCGGCTGTTCGAGTTGTCACTGGGGCAACGGGCGCGCGACGACGAGCACGATGAAGGGACACGGCAGGCACCGTTTCTGGCTCCATCCGCTCTTCGACAAAGAGAACATGGAGGCGGGCTGCAACCAGTGCCACTCCACCGACCGCGTCCTACAGGGCGCCCCGACGCTCACGCTCGGCAAAGACCTCTACAGCGAGCGCGGCTGCGTCGGCTGCCACCGCTATGAGGGATTCGACCGCGAGACGGACGCATTGACGAACACGCGGCAGCTCATCAAGCAATACGAGGATGAGATCACCGCCAACGAGCGCGAGGCCAAGGCCGCCCGCGCCGAAAGCTCTTCGGCGGGCGTGAACGACGATCAGGCGCAGCGTCTGCTGGCGCGGGCTGAATCGCTGATCGTCACGAACAGTCAGATCGAAGCGCGCCGGGACGAGCTTGAGACGCAGGCGCGTTACCTGATGCAGGATCAGAAGAAGGTCGGCCCGAACCTCAAGGATGTCCGGCTCAAGCTCCGCAAGGAGTGGCTCCCGGTCTGGCTCAAAGACCCGCAAGCCTTCCGCCCCGGCACCAAGATGCCGACCTACTGGTATCTCTCAGGCGACACTGATAAGAGTAAGGCGAAGGGCAACATCGTCCCCGCCCAAGCGCAGGACGAGGAGCGCAAGGCCATCGCCGCGTATCTCTGGCAGTCGGCGTTTGATGGACAGATGCCGTCGCAGCCGAAAGGCGACGGCGCGCGCGGTAAAGAGTTGTTCGAGACGACCGGATGTCTCGCCTGTCATTCAACCGGTGAGGGTGAGCAGCAGTTGGGCGGCGATTTCGCGGCGAACCTGACCCGGCTCGGCGAGAAGGCAAATTACGAGTACATCGTCCGCTGGGTGCACAACCCACGCGAGCGCTGGGCGCCTTATTGTCCCAAGCACAAACGCGACCTGACGCCGGAGGACTACGCGAAGCATAACAAGCCTTTTGTCTTCGACGCCAAAAACTCGCGCTGCCCGGAAGACGGCGCGGAGCTACAGGTTCAAAACATGACGGTGATGCCTAACTTCCGCCTCACCGATCAGGACTCGCGTGACATCGCCACCTATCTCGTCTCGCTCTCCGCGAACGCCTCTTTCCCGGATGCCTCCTACATGGATGACCCGAAGCTGAAAGATCAGGGGCAGGCTCTCATCAAAGTTTACGGCTGCGCGGGCTGCCACGAAATTCGCGGCTTTGAGGACGAGCAGCGCATCGGCAAAGAGTTGACTGCCGAGGGCGCGACGCCGCTCGAACGGCTCGACTTCGCCATGCTCACGCACAAGGCCGAGTTGGGCGACGACCCGCTCGCGGTCGAACTGGGCAAAGACCCCAAGAAAGGCGAGCACGATTATAACGGCTGGTACGAGCACAAGGGCTTCTTCGAGCGCAAGCTCGTTGATCCGTCAATCTATGACATGGGCAAAGAGAAGGAGCCGCGCGAACACCTTCGGATGCCCAAGCCATTCCTCAAACCCGAATGGCGGACGGCGCTGACGACCTTCCTGTTGGGAAGCGTCGGCAACGAAGGCGCGAACGTTCCCACCTCGCTTTTCTATCAGCCGACCGAACAGCAAAAGGCGATTCAGGACGGCTGGTGGGTCATCAAGAAATATAATTGCATGGGCTGTCACAACGTACAGGTTGGACAGAAGTCTGACCTGTCCGGATTGTCGCTCTATCTGGAAGGCGGCGCGCTCGGCAAAGATCAGTTGCCGCCGGGTCTGACGACCGAAGGAGCGCGCGTTGATCCCGACTGGCTATTGCGTTTCCTGACCGATCCATCTTTGAGCGGCGGCGCGCTCGAAGGACGCAGCCTGTCGGCTCCGGGACAAGTGAGCGGCGCGAATCAGGCTCTCGCCGCCAGACCGCCGCAAGGTGCGAACGGCGCCGGCGCCGCGCAGACCCAAACTCAAGGAGCGCAACAGAGCGCGATAATGAGCGCGCACGCCGCGCTCAAACCGCAGCCGGGAGCGCCCCGCAACGGCGTGAGGACGTACCTGAAAGTTCGTATGCCGACTTTCAACTTCTCGCCAAACGAGCTTCGCACGCTCGTCCGCTTCTTCCTCGCCGTCTCGGCGCAGCAGGAGCCTTTCATCAAGGAGCAGCTCGACCCGCTGACGGAATCAGAAAAAGACCTCGCGCGTGCGCTCTTCACTTCGCAGGCCGCGCCCTGTTTGAAGTGCCACATCACGAGCGAGGGAGACCGAGACAAGACCGCGCCCAACTTCCTCATCGCGGGCGAGCGTTTGAAATCGGATTGGACTTATCGCTGGCTCCTCGACCCGCAACGCATCATGCCCGGCACGGCGATGCCGTCCGAGTTGTTCGAGCGTGACGGCGAGCGCTGGGTGTTCAAAGGCCCGTTGCCGCCATCCGCCGCACAGTACAACGGCGATCACGCGCGGCTGCTGGTTCGCTACCTGCTCCAACTGACGCCCGAAGAGCAGGCGCGTTCGGCTCGAACGACGCCGATAGCGCCCGCGGCGGCGCCTGCCGCGACGACTCCGCCCGCGCCCGTGGCTTCGCATAAACGTTTCCGCGAGCCGCGCAACACGTCTCGGCGTCCGTCTCAAAATGCCGGTCGAAGAGTCGAGCGCCGTGAACGAAAACAACAGGTTTCGTCACGTCCGACTTCGCGGCGCGGGCGGCGCGGCAAACGCGTTGGAACGGCGGTGGCGACCGTGCGGCTTCAGCGAGCGTCTGATTTCTCGCATTGAGCTTTTAGAGTTATCATACAGCCACATCATTCGCAGGAGGTTTTCAACGATGCAATCCAAACGCGCGCGTTTTCTCGCGGCGCTACTCGTCACGGTCTGCTTGCTCGCCTTTTCCGCCGCGTGCGGCAGGGACGAGGATGAGGAAGACCCGGCGGGCGCCGGCGACGAAGGAACCGAAACCGTCGAGTTGACGCCTTACAAGCCTTCGGGCAATGAGGGCGCGATCACGGGCACTGTCGCTTTCACGGGCACACCGCCCACACCAGCCGAAATCAGCATGTTGGCCGACCCCTTTTGCGCCTCGGCCAGTCAGAACCCGAAGGCCGAAGACACAGTCGTCAACGGCGACAAGCTGCAAAACGTTTTCGTCTACGTAAAGGACGGCAAGACCGCCGGCGCGACCGGGAAGAGCATTACGAGCTTTTCCTTCGCACCACCCGCCGAGCCGGTTGTGCTCGACCAGCATGGCTGTCGTTATGTTCCGCATGTCGTCGGCGTCCAGACCAGCCAGAAGATACAGGTCAAAAACAGCGACGCTACTTCGCATAATGTCAACGTGGACGCCGCCAAAAACCCGAAGTTCAATCAGGGACAGGGGCCAAGCGCGCCCGCCATCGAGAAGCAGTTCTTGCGCGCCGAAACGCTCATCCCGGTCAAGTGCAACCAGCACCCGTGGATGAGAGCGTACATCGGCGTAGTCGGCCACCCGTTCTACTCAGTCAGCGGGGCTGACGGCAAGTTCGAGATCAAGGGATTGCCGCCGGGAACATATACGCTCGTCGCGTGGCACGAGAAGTTGGGTGAGAAGACGCAATCGGTGACGGTCGGCGACAAAGAGCAGAAGTCGCAGGATTTCAGCTTCGCGCCGGGCGGCACGGCTGAACTTCACGTCGGTTCATGGGAACTCTTGCCCGCCCTCGAATTACCGATGATCGGCAGTCATCATTAAGGCGCAATTTACATGAAGGGTCTGGCTATCGAAATAAATTCCGAACTACCGGCTGCTTCCGTGGTCGCGCCGCTTGCGCTGCGCGAACGGATAGCGGCTTACGTCGAACTGACCAAACCACGCATCACTTTTCTGATCGTGCTTACTTCCGCCGCCGGGTTCGCGCTCGGCTCGAAGGGCGCGATTGATTACCTCGTCCTCTTTCACGCGCTCGCCGGCATCGCGCTCCTCTCATCGGGGATTGCGACACTTAATCAGTACATGGAGCGCGACCTCGACCGCCTCATGCGTCGCACGGCGGCGCGTCCATTACCTTCCGGCAAGCTCGAACCTGTGATGGCTCTCGTCTTCGGCGTGACGCTGACGATTCTGGCGGAAGCTTATCTTGCCTTGGCCGTCAATCTCTTGACGGCAGGACTCGGCATCACCGTCATTGTCGGCTATCTCTTCTGTTATACGCCGCTGAAAACGCGGACTTCGCTCTCAACCGTCGTCGGAGCATTTCCGGGCGCGATGCCGCCGCTCATGGGCTGGACGGCGGCGACGGGCAGCGCCGGCACGGAAGCGTGGGCGCTCTTCGCCATCCTTTTCATGTGGCAGTTCCCGCACTTTCTCGCCATCGCGTGGATGTACCGCGAGGACTATGAGCGCGCCGGCATTGTCATGCTCCCCGTAGTCGAACCCGAAGGCCGTCTGACCGCGCAGCAGATCGTGATCTGGACGCTCCTGCTCGTGCCGGTGAGCCTCTTTCCCGTGGCGCTCGGCACGACCGGGGTCGTCTATTTTTACGGCGCCTTTATCATCGGCCTGCTGTTTCTTGCGAGCAGCATCGCGGCGGCATTCACGCATTCACGCCAAGGAGCGAGGAGACTTCTCCTCGCCTCCGTGGTTTACCTTCCCGTACTTTTCGGGATGATGGTCATAGACAAGTAACTCAAAGCTATTAACCGTCAGCTTTCAGCAACGGACAACGTCAATATGCTGAGAGCTAACAGCTAACGGCTAATAGCTATTTCAGGAGAATCTCATGGGCCGTGCGTTGGCTGTCTTCTTCTGGTTGATGACGCTCCTTTCGGTGTGGATGTTCGTCAACGGCAGGTGGTGGTTCCCGGCCTCCATCTCCGAGCACGGCCCGGCCTACGACCAGCAGTTCCTGCTCACGATTATCGTCGTCGGCGTGGCTTTCGCGGCGGCGCAGATCGGACTCGGCTATACCATCTGGCGTTACCGCGATACGGGAAACGGCGAGCGCGCAACCTACTCGCATGGCAACAACCGGTTGGAAGTTGTCTGGACGGCGATCACGGCGGTCATCTTCATCTCGGTCGCCATCCTCGGCCAGCGTGTGTGGGCGCAACTCCACTTTCAACCCGCGCCGCCGGACGCCGCCAAAGTTCTCGTCACGGCGCAGCAGTTCCAATGGAATTTCCACTACCCCGGCCCCGACGGCACATTCGGGCGCACCGACCCGAAGCTCATCAGCGACGAGTCAATCAACTACATCGGTCTCGACGCGGCGGACGCGGCGGCGGCTGACGACACCGTGACGCAGACGCTCGTCGTGCAGAAAGATCGGACGGTGGAGTTGACGCTGATGGCGCGCGACGTGACGCACAGCTTTTGGGTGCCGCCGCTTAGGTTCAAGCAAGACGCAGTGCCGGGCGTCAAGATTCCCATTCATTTCAAACCCATGAAAGCCGGGCGCTACGAGATCGCGTGCGCCGAATTGTGCGGGCAGCAGCACTATAAGATGAAGGCTTACATGCTCGTGCTCCCCGATGATGAGTACCGCGAGGTGATGGCGATGACGCAGTCGAAATTTCAGGCCCGCGTCGCCGAGTTCTTCAAGCAGTATCCAGAGACGTACTGACCTAAAACCCCGTCCGCGCCCATGAGACGTGGGCGAAGAGGAGCTGACTGATGGCAGAGGTCGAGACATTGGGCCACGAAGAGACCCACGACGAGCACGACGAGGCGCACGGCGGCCCCATCCACCACCACGGCCCGCCGACGGGTTTCATACGGAAGTACATCTTCAGCATTGACCACAAGGTCATCGGCATCCAGTACCTCCTGCTCGCGCTCTTCTCGGTCTTTATCGGGCTGGTCATGTCGGTGTTGATGCGGATCAAGCTGACGTGGCCGGGCACCTCCATCACGCTCCTTGAAACGCTCTTTCCGCAGGGCGCGCCGGGCGGCGTGATGACGCCGGAGTTTTACCTCTCGCTCGTCACGATGCACGGCACGATCATGGTCTTCTTCGTGCTCACGACGGCGCCGCAGGGCGGTTTCGGCAACTACTTTCTGCCCATCCAGATCGGCGCGGAAGACATGGCCTTCCCCGTCCTCAATATGCTCTCGTTCTGGGTGACGTTCGTCGGACTGGTCGTGCTGGTGCTGGCGATTTTCGCGGGCGGCAATCAGGGCTGGGACTTGACGCCGAACCTCGGGTTCCCGGTCGTCGGGCCGACGGGAGGGTGGACGGGATACCCAACCTTAAGCGCCATCGGCGACAAGCTCAACGTGCCGGGTCAGGGCACGGGCATGAACCTCTGGATCACGAGCATCGCCATCTTCTGCATCGCTTCGCTTCTCGGCGCGCTGAACTTCATCACGACTCTATTGAACATGCGCGCTCCGGGCATGTCACTGATGCGGATGCCGCTGACCTGCTGGGCATGGTTCACGACGGCCATCCTCGCGCTGCTGTCGTTCCCGGTGCTGCTCGCGGCGGGCGTGCTCCTGTTGCTTGATCGAAACGCGGGGACGAGCTTCTTCGTGCCGGGCGGACTCAGCGGCGGCAGCGGCACGGAGCTGCTCAAGAATTACGACGGCGGCTCGCCGATTCTGTGGCAGCACCTGTTCTGGTTCTTCGGCCACCCGGAGGTTTACATCGCCATTCTGCCCGGCATGGGCGCGACCTCGCACATCCTTTCGACGTTCGCCCGCAAACCGGTCTTCGGCTATCGCGCGATGGTCTTCGCGCTGTTCGCCATCGGCCTGCTGGGCTTCTTCGTGTGGGGCCACCACATGTTCCTGAGCGGCATGAGTCCCTACACGGGCATGGCCTTCTCGGTTCTCACGCTCTCCATCGGCGTTCCTTCAGCCATCAAGACATTCAACTGGCTGGGGACGTTATGGGGCGGGCGGATTCGTTTCACGACGCCGATGCTGTTCGCCGTCGGCTTCGTCTCGCTGTTCGTCGCGGGCGGCATCACCGGCCTCATTCTCGGCCAGACCTCGCTCGACCTCGCCATGCACGACACCTACATCGTGCCCGCGCACTTCCATCTCGTGATGGGCGTGGCCGCGATCTTCGGGATGTTCGCCGGCGTCTACTTCTGGTTCCCGAAGATGTTCGGACGGATGATGAGCGAGACGCTCGGCAAGATTCACTTCTGGCCGACGATGATCGGCGTCTATGCCATCTTCATCCCGATGCACGCGATGGGCATCGTCGGGATGCCGCGCCGCTATTCGCAGTTCACCGAGATCGTCAACGGCAAGGAAGAGCACATCTACAAGTTCCTGACCTCGACCGACCCGCTCGTCATCTTCGTTACCATCTCGGCCATCGTGACGGCCATCGTGCAGGTGCTTTTCTTCTTCAACTTCTTCTGGAGCATCTTCAAGGGGAAGAAGGCGAGCGACAACCCGTGGGAGGCGACGACGCTCGAATGGGTGACGGCGACGCCGCCGCCGCATGACAACTTTGGCGGCAAGATTCCGACCGTCTACCGGGGCGCTTACGAATTCTCGGTGCCGGGCGCGCCCGACGACTACGTCATGCAGACGACCCCGGACGAGACGGGGCCGAATGTCGTCACGGCTGGGCACGGGACGATCAAGGGGAACGGCGATGGACACAACGGTCACAAGTAGCAGCGGAACGGTCGGGCGCGCGGATAAGACGCTCGACGCGTTCAACGCCCGCCCGCTCGGCGGTGGCCGGGGTGGTCTCGGCGACGGCCCCGGCGGGCCGAACGGTAAAGGCCCCGGCGGGGGTGGACAGCGGGACGGCTGGACGCCGGGGAGCTATCGCATCGGCGTTCTCGTCGGTCTCGCCTCGATCACGATGATGTTTTCGGCGCTGGCGAGCGCCTACATCGTGCGTTCAGGCTTGCCGGGACCGAACGACTGGCAACAAACAACGATACCGTCGTTTCTCTGGGTCAGCACGGCGGTTATCGTCGCCAGCAGTTTCACGGTGGCGTTCGCGCTCAAGTCGCTCAAGGGGAAGAATGACGCCGCGTTCAGGCGTTGGCTGGGGGCGACGCTGGTGCTGGGACTGGCCTTTATCTCATCGCAACTGCTCGCGTGGAAACAACTCGTCGCGCAGGGACTGTACCTCGCGTCGAACCCCCATAGCTCATTTCTCTATGTGCTGACGGGGCTGCACGGCATCCACCTGCTCGGCGGGATCGGCGGACTGAGTTACCTGATCTTCCGCGCGTGGCGGCGTGCGGAGGTGGGCGCACGGGGCGAGGCGAAGCTCAAGGCGTTCGCGGATGTGGTGGCGATCTACTGGCACTTTATGGACGGCCTGTGGGTCTTCCTTTTCTTACTACTCTTTCTTTGGAGGTGACGCTGTTGAGCACCGAAGCGCACGCAGGACAGATCACGGCGACGGACTGGGGCGGCGGGGCGCTCCCGTATCGCGTCGGTCATCGTAAGCTCGGCATGTGGCTCTTCATCGTGTCGGACGCGATGACCTTCTCGGCGCTCCTCATCGGCTATAGCTACGTGCGCGTCTCCAGTAATCAATGGCCGACGCCCTTCGAGTTCTATCCCAGCATCGTCTTCTCGACGGTGATGACGCTGTGTCTGCTCGCGTCGAGCTTCACCATGGTGATGGCGGTGAAGGCTTCGGCGCACAATCAGCTTAAGTCTGCCCGGCGCTGGATTGGCGCGACGATGCTCGGAGGCACGGCCTTCCTCGTGCTCCACTCGATTGAATGGGCGAAACTGATCGGTGAAGGACTGCGCCCATTCGGCATTACGTCCGGCAGCCATTTCGCCAAGCTCTGGGCGGAGCATTGGCCGCAGGCGCCGCCGTTGTTCGGCGCCACCTTCTTCGCCATCACCGGCCTGCACATGTTCCACGTCTTGACGGGCGTGATTTACCTCGGCGTCATCGCGGCGCGCATCGGGAAGATGCGGCATGAGGACGTGGAGATCAGCGGGCTGTACTGGCACTTCGTTGACCTCGTGTGGATGTTCGTCTTTCCGCTGATCTATATCCTCTCGGTTGATATGGGCGGCGGCGGTGGGCATTGAGGACAGGCCAGAACCGCCTGCGGTAGCGGGCGGGTTTCAATCAACGCCGCCACCCGCCCGCTACCGCAGGTGGTTCTGACTTGTCACAATTGCAAGGTTTATTTGAGGAGGCCGTCGAGATGGCGCTTGAGTCTGTGAAAGGCTTATTTAAAAAGTCGGATACGCTGCTGATGGGCGTGTGCGTCCTGTTCGCGGCCCTGTTTTTCGTGCTCGCCGCGAGCAACGCCGCGAGCACGGGGAACTTCTTCACGATTGACAGCCTCTTCTTCACTACGGTCTGCCTGCTTCTGGCGCTGACCTTTATCGCCATCCCGGCGCTCTCTTTACACGAGCAAGGGGTTCTCAAAGATGCGTTCGGCGTGCCCGAAGGGGTATCGCCCGCACGCAGACACGAAGGCGAAATTCACTTCGAGGGCAGCACGAATCTCTTTTTCTACGTCCTCGGCGCACTGCTGGCGCTGACGCTCGTCGAGGTCGTTTTCGCCTACGTCCAGTTTGACCTGCTAATCATGCTGACGCTCCTGATCGGGCTGTCAGTCGTCAAGGCGGCTCTCATCATCGCGTACTTCATGCACCTCAAATTCGAGCGCATGAGCCTTGTCCTCTCGCTCGTGCCGGCGCTTGTCGTCTGCATCTGTCTTCTCTTCATTTTCTTCCCCGACGGCATCCGCTCGCGCGAACTTCGCACAACGCAACCGGCCACGTCGGCGCCGGCAGCCCCGGCGGAGGCGGCACACTAACATCATGGCGATAAACGCGCGGAGAGTCTGGTTCACACTCGTTGCGGCGCTCGCCGTGCTTGCGTTTGTTCTCAACCCCGCCGAAACTTTCGCTCAGTGCGCCCTCTGCCGAACAGCCCTTGAGCAGGGCGGAGGGGAGGCCGCAAAGGCGATGAACCTCGGCATCCTTGTCCTGCTCGTGCCGCCGGTCGCAATGTTCTGCGCCATCTTCGCGGTCGCCATCAAGCGTGAGAAGGAGGATGGCGAGAGGTCATAGCATCCATGTGTCGGAAAAGGCGCTCTTCCCGCGATTAGATACGCCCTCCCGCGGCGTCGGCTTCCGCCCATCACCGGATAATTGATTTGAAAACGATGACAGAAGAAATCCAACCGGCAGTTGATATCGAAAAAGAGACGATTCGCGGGCGAGCGTGCCCGCAATGCGGAGGGAAGATTATCCCTTCCAATCGCGCTGTCTATCAGAGCACGACCAACCCTTCCGAGGTCTTCCCGCTCTGGGAGTGCGAGCGCTGCGGGTATGGCGAAATCAGCGAGAAGAAACCCCCGCCAGCCAAACCAGCGCCCGCGCCAAAGAAGGGAGAGGCAGGATGAGCAAACATGACATTGAGAACGTTGTCCGTGCGTGACGGGAAGGTGGAGAGCTTACGCTGCCGTAAGGATACCGACTCCGTCGCCGAGAACTTCATCATCCGGGCCGGGCGTATGTGACGACGGGCAAAGGAGATTTTAAAGAGTTGGCCGATCCGAACAACATCACGCTTCGAGTCCTGCGAATGTTCAACGAGATGGGCAGGGAGACACTCGATCTGCACGAATTGTTCGAGGCGGGTGGGAACGACCCTGACAAGCGACTGGCGGTCTTCGATGCCGTCGAGCGTCTTGTCGAGCAGGGTGCGCTCGAAGAGCGTGGCAACGATTTCTATTCTTTGACAGACAAGGGA
This sequence comes from Pyrinomonadaceae bacterium, assembly GCA_041749275.1. GTDB lineage: Bacteria > Acidobacteriota > Blastocatellia > Pyrinomonadales > Pyrinomonadaceae > JBGTBQ01. The sequence continues at coordinate 15,315 of JBGTBQ010000470.1, forward strand.
CGCGGAATCGTGCGGTCGAGGGCGGGAGAGGCATGATGCGGCGCGGTTCTCGCCCCACACCAGTGTTATGAACGATTCCATCCTGCCCCACCTGAATGCCGCCCTGAACGCGACCAGCGGTGTCCTGCTCCTCACGGGATTTTATTTCATTATGCGACGGAAGGTATCCGCGCATCTCGCCTGCATGGTCTCCGCTCTCATCGTTTCGCTGCTCTTTCTCGTCTCCTACGTCGTCTATCACTACAACTACGGCTCAGTGCGTTTCGCCGGCGTCGGGCCGGTGCGGTCGGTCTATTTCTTCATTCTCATCACACACGTCGTTCTGGCGATAGTGATCGTCCCGCTCGTGATTGTGACGGTGAGGAGAGCGCTACGCGGCGACTACTCTCGCCACCGGCGCATCGCGCGTTGGACGTTCCCGCTCTGGCTCTACGTTTCGGTTACGGGCGTGATTGTGTACTTGATGCTGTATCAGATGTATCCCGCCCGGTGATTCTTTCAGGCGAATTTCGGCACATGTCAGGGAACAACTCGCACACGAGGGAAGCCGAGACCTTATCCGCAACCAAAGCAGGCCGCCGGCACACGCCGTGGCCGCTGATGGTCGTGGCGGCGCTCTTCATCATCGTGCCTTTTCTTGCATGGTACGGTACATGGTTCGGGCGCCAGTTGACGGATGAGCAGATTGAACAGTATCTCAGCGAAACCGAGAAGCCGCGGCACATCCAGCACGCGCTCGCGGAGGTCGAGAAACGAATCTCATCAGGCGATGCCACGGCCAAGCGTTGGTATCCACGTGTGGCGGCGCTCGCCGACAGTGGCGAGAAGGAGGTGCGACTGACGGTCGCGTGGGTGATGGGCGCCGACACACGCGCGGAGGAATTTCGCGGCAAGCTCATCCAGCTTACACAGGACGGCGAGCCGGTCGTGCGACGCAACGCCGCGCTCTCCCTCGTCGGATTCGGGGACGTGAACTCTCTCCCGGAATTGCGCGCGATGCTCAAACCGTTCAGCATCCGCGCGTCCATCGAAGGGACAGCGCTCACGGCGCTGACGGAAGGCTCGTCAGTGCGGCGTGAGTCGTTGCTGGTGCGGGTGAAAGTTAACGACCAACTGGTCAACGATGTGCGCTCGCCGTTGGATGGGAAGATCGAGAAGGCTTTCGTCGAAACCGGCGGTCACGTCCGAAGCGGGAGTGATGTATTTATTCTTGCGCCTGATGCCGTCACTGTCGGCGACGCGCTGGAAGGGCTGAAGCGACTCGGCGCCGTGGAAGACTTGTCCGAGGTCGAGCGGTACGCGCGCGGCGTGGAGGGGATGCCCGATTACATAAAGAACCGCGCGGCGCAGGCTGCCGAAGCCATCAAGCGACGCGCGGGACGGAGTTAAGCGATTCTTTAACGCGGCGGTGGGGGCGGAGCATCCGGGAGCGTGATGCCGTGCATGGCCTCCCAATCGTCGGTCGGGACCATCTCGATAGCGTCCCACGGGCAACCGTCGAGGAAGGCGCCGTCCGGGCCTTTGCTGATGCACTTCTGGCAGCCGATACAGAGGTACGGATCAACCTCGATGCGCCCGAAAGGCGGGTGATCTTCGTCCGGCACCCAGAACATGCAGGCTTCGATGGGACAGTATTCGATGCAGGCGGGTGACCCGGCACAACCCGTGCAGCAGTCGGTGGTGATGGCGAGAATGCGCGGCCTCTTCTTACGCGTCGCCTTGCCGTCACCCTCTGACATCGGCCAATGTTTTTCGATAACCTCGATCATGTTTCACTCCGGCGATTCATCTTCAAGTCGGACTCACTTTAACACGTCCTATCAGTAAGCCTCAATGAAAATGGCTTCTAAATCAGCGCTGAAGAGATTGGAATGCGGACGTAACTGTCCACTTTAGACCGCGCCGGTAAACATGCGTCGAGCAGTTGCTTTGGGGGTGCAAAGGAAGTGGATTGCAGCGCGCGGCTGCTCGACTTCGTGTTAGAATTAACGCGACCCGGAAATCAAAACCCCCGAATTTGTCGCACATACAAGCATGGCCGGTGGAAGGCGGCCAGAGCGCGGAGGTGATGCGCTCGAAACGTTCTTGAGCATGAAAACTGTCGCCGGAATATTCAATTCGAGTGAGGATGCGGAGCGGGCGGTCGGATATTTGAACGCGGCTGGTATTACGGGGGAGCGAATCAGCTATCTGGCGCCGGAAGCGACGCGGGAAGAAATAGACGCCGCCGTCCCGACGGCGGAGACGGAGCAGCCGGGCATGGGCAAGGCGATAGGCACCGCCGTCGGCGGCGCGCTTGGCGTAGCGGGTGGACTGCATCTTGGGGCCGTCGCCGCGAGTCTCCTCGTGCCGGGCGTTGGGCCAATCCTCGCCGCCGGACTCGTAGGTGCCGCCATACTGGGAGCGGGCGGCGCGGCGACGGGGATGGCCGCCGGCGAGGCGCTCGAAGATTCGGTTGTGACGGGTCTGCCGCATGATGAGCTGTTTCTTTATGAAGACGCGCTGCGGCGCGGGCGCACCGTTCTCATCATCATCGCCGTAGACGAAGAGAGCGCCGATGCCGCAAGGAGCGTCCTTCAGCAGTCTGGCGCGGAGAGCATTGACGCCGCGCGCGAAAGCTGGTGGGTTGGCTTGCGCGACGCGGAGCAGGAGGAGTACACAGGGCAGGGCGGGGATTTCAAAGTGGACGAGCCGACTTACCGCCACGGGTTCGAAGCCGCCTTACACCCGACAGCGCGCGGACGGACTTATGACGATGATGCGGCGCGGCTGCGCGAGTGTTACGGTGGGGCGTGTGAGCAGAGTTCGTTCAGACGCGGCTACGAGCGTGGGCAGAGCTATCAGCAGGCAATGCTGGAGAAGTATCAGAGTTGATGGACACGCTTCTCAGCATCGCCGTTTTCGTCGGCATTCTGCTGGCGAGCGCGCTCATCACCAACTGGTTCGCGCGGACGATGTACAGACGTTGCTCCGGGTGCGGTACGTTGAACGCGAAGAGACGGACGCATTGCCGCGCTTGTCAAAACGAGTTGGGTTGATATCTAGCGTTCAGAGGCGGGCAATGCTCGCCGGTTCAACTTCATGTGACTTGAGCCGGCGGGCATTGTCCATCTCTGAACCGTAGATAATGCGAACCTGTTACAAAACTTTAGCTTCAACACGCTCGCATTATTCATGCCGGAGATCATCTCATGGTTCGTTCAGTAGGTGTCGCGCTATTGTTCCTCCTTGGTGTCATCGTGAGCATTGAAAACCCGAATGCCCAAAGTCAGTCACCTGCCGTCCCGGCGGAGTGGCTGACGCACGCGGAGAAAACCGATTACCGGGAGACGCCGAACTACGAGGAGACGATGATATATGCGCGCCGGCTCGACGCGGCGTCGCCGTGGGTGCGTCTGACAGAGTTCGGGAGGAGCGGCGAGGGGCGCACGCTCCCGCTGCTCGTCGTCACGAAGGGCGAAACGTGGACGCCGCGGGCGGTGAGAAGGGCAGGGAAGATCATCGTTCTCATACAGGCTTGCATCCACGCCGGAGAGACCGACGGCAAAGACGCAGGGCTGGCTCTCGTCCGCGACATCGCGGTGACGAAAGCGCATGAGTCGCTGCTCAACCGCGCGGTCATCCTCTTTATCCCGATTTATAACGTTGACGGCCACGAACGTCGCAGTCCCTACAATCGCATCAACCAGAATGGCCCGGCGGAGATGGGCTGGCGCGGCAACGCGACCAATCTCAATCTCAACCGCGACTACATGAAGGCCGACGCGCCGGAGACGCGCGCATGGCTGAAGTTGTGGAACGAGTGGCAGCCAGACCTCTTCCTCGATTGTCATGTCACGGATGGGGCCGACTTCCGTTACAACGTGACCTATCAGTACGAACAACATGAAAACGTCGCTCCGGCGATCCGCAACTGGTCGAAAGAGGCTTTTGACGGAAGGATCATCCCGGCGGCTGAGGCGGCGGGAAATCTCCTCTCTCCTTACATGGTCTTTCGCGACAATCGCGACCCAATGAAGGGAATTGATAGTTTCATTGCCACGCCACGCTTCGCCACGGGCTACGTGCCGGTTGTGCGGAACCGGCCTGCTCTCCTCATCGAGACGCACATGCTCAAGGAGCCTCGCCCGCGCGTGCGAGGCACTTACGACATCCTGCGCGCCGCGCTGGAAGAGGTAAACCGCGGCCCGGAGAGCCTTCTTCGCGCGGTCAAAGAGGCTGACGAACAAGCAGTCGCCGAGAGCGCGACCAACGACCCGGCGAGACGAGTGGCGCTCAGCGTAAAACTGACGGACAACCCGACTGAAAAATTGTTGAAAGGTTTAGAGTATCGGACGGAATTGAGCGACGTTTCAGGAGCGGTGCGTGTTATTTGGGGAACGAAGCCGCTCGATTTGAAAGTCCCGTTCTATGTGGAGGCTCAACCGGCAGTGTCAGTTGCGCCCCCGCTCTTTTACCTCATTCCGCCACAGTGGACACAGGTCGCGGAAGTGCTTGCGGCGCACGGCCTGCGAATGAAGAAACTTGCCTCGCCCATTTCCGTTGAAGTCGAGAGTTACCGCTTCCGAGATATTAAATTCAACCCTTCATCGTTTGAGGGGCGTGTGCTGGTGACTTTCAAGACGGAGCCGGTAAAGGAGAAGAGAACGTATCCTGCCGGCACGGTTGTCGTCCCGCTGGCTCAAGAGGCTTCGCGCGTCGCGCTCCACCTGCTTGAACCTGACGCTCCCGATTCGCTCATCGTCTGGGGATTTTTCCACGCGATCTTTGAACAGAAAGAGTCGGGAGAGGATTACGCGCTGGAAAAGTTAGCGCGAGAGATGTTGGCGAAGAATGCAAATTTGAAACGAGAGTTCGAGGAGCGCGTTGCGACCGACTCGAAGTTTGCGTCAAGCACAGCGGAGCGTCTCCGTTTCTTCTATGAACGCTCGCCCTATTGGGACAGACAGATGAACCTTTACCCGGTTGGAAGATTGACGATGCCGGCTAAATTGTCTTTGGTAGATTTTTAGTGTGCATAAAGAGAGAGCGACGCACAGAGGTTGCGTCGCTCTCTCCACTAATGTCTCGCACGGCGCTTTCGTTAGACCGTGCGCCGGCCTGTAACCAAGTTGATCACAAGGATCACGAGGGCAATCACGAGCAGAAGGTGCACAAAACTGCCACCCACGCCGCCGATAAACCCAAGTAGCCACAGGATTAAGAGCACCACCAGAATTGTCCACAGCATATCGTTATCTCCTTTTCGAACGTCGGATAATTAAATTTGCGGTTCGCTTGAACCCGTGTAAGCTTTACTTGAGCAACAGCCATGCCATCATTGCTGTCGGGCGATGTCTTCCCGTAAGCTATTGAAGAAAAAGGTGTTCGATCCTACGGCTAAAGTTCAGTTGGCAGAGGTGAACCCATGACTTGTATTAAAATACATCGCTGGGCTGATTCAACGCGTGTTCTATTACGAGTCAAGTCGGTTATAGGGAACCCAATTGTCGGTGAGGCGGCAACTGAGCGTCTCCGTCAGACATCCGAGAGGCGACACTGAAACGGTTCTCGGCAAGGAAGGGGCGTAGTTGTAATCCCGGATATAAACTTTGTAGCTTTTACACTAGACCTAACCATACGAAGGCTGATAGATTGAAGTAGCTCAGGTCGGATGCATGTATCCACCGAGCGTGCATTGGTTCACAACCCCCGGCGAGTCCTTCCGTTGTTCTTCAGGGCTTCCTCTGAACCGGTTTCTTTGCATCAAACACAATTGTCAGGTGGTATGACCCGCCGCGTCCCATTGGTTGGGTCGTATCCCGATTAGAGGTCTGTTATGCCGTTACCCCGTCTGATCCCCCGTTCACAAAAACAAAACGTTGCCGTTGCGGTCAGTTTCATCACGCTTGCGGTTGTCCTTGCCCTTGCGGGCGTCAAGCTTTTCTCTCAGCAGGAATTGCCAACCATACAGGCGATCAACTACACGCAGTTACGCGAGATTGCTGAGACATCGAATGCGCTCTCGGTGAAAATCGAGGGCGAACTCGTCACGGTCACGGGCAAGGACGCGATAATTTCGCAGGCCGTCGTTGATCGGGCAGCGCAGCAGGAGATCGCGAATACCTTCGCGCGGAACAAAGTTCAGGTCGAATACCTCTCGACACGCCCGAATGCATTTGAGCGGACGATGAATTGGATGATCCCGCTTGCGGTATTGCTGGCGCTCAGCGTTATCGGCTGGCGCGTCTACGCAAACATGGGAGGCGGCGGCGGGATGCGGCTCGAAGATTCGTGCGGCAATCAGGATGTTACGTTCGAGGACGTAGCCGGAGTTGACGAGGCGCGAGCCGAGTTAGCGGAGATGATTGATTTTCTCCGCGACCCCGAAAAGTTTGGGCGACTCGGCGGGCGTGCCCCGCGCGGAATCCTCCTCTCAGGCCCGCCGGGAACCGGCAAGACCTTACTCGCGCGCGCCGCGGCGGGCGAAGCGAAAGTGCCTTTCCTATCAGTTTCAGGTTCGAGCTTTCAGGAGAAATTCGCCGGCCTCGGAGCCGCTCGCGTGCGTCGTCTTTTTGCGAAAGCGAGACAACTCGCGCCGTGCGTGATCTTCATTGATGAGATTGATGCGCTGGGCCGTCGGCGAGGCAGGGGCGGCGACTCCGCATCGGCAGACCAAGATCAGACGCTCAATCAGCTTCTGGTCGAGATGGACGGCTTCGATGCGTTGAGCGGTGTCGTCGTCATCGCCTCGACGAACCGCCCGGACATTCTCGATCAAGCTCTCACGCGCCCCGGCAGGTTCGACCGCGAAATCACCGTCAACCTCGCCGACATGCGCGGACGCGAGCGGATTCTGCAAGTTCACGCGCGCAAACTGAAGCTCGAAGAAGGGCTTGACCTCGGTTGGATTGCGCGCGGCACGCCCGGTTTCTCCGGCGCGGATTTGGCGAACCTGCTCAACGAGGCGGCGATTGCCGCGACGCGCGACGACTCCGAGGCAATAGGGCGGCCTCATGTCGAATATGCCCGTGACAAGATATTGATGGGCGTTGAGCGTCAGGGTTTTAGGATGGATGAAGAGGAGCGCTATGCGACGGCGGTTCACGAAGCAGGGCACGTTGCTGTCGGCCTCGGCATGAAGGACGGCGACCCCATTCATAAGGTTTCGATTCTGCCGCGCGGGCGAGCGCTCGGTGTGACGCAGGCATTGCCCGAACGCGACCGTTTGATGAAAAAGCGTGAATATCTCGAAGACCAGATTGCCATGCTGCTCGGCGGGCGGGCGGCGGAGATGCTCCTGCTTGACACGATGACGGCGGGTGCGTCGAATGACATCGAACGGGCGGTCGAAATCGCGCGCAAGATGGTCGCCGAATTCGGCATGAGTCCGCTGGGGCCGATTCATCTCGGCAGGCCCGAAGACCCACACAGCCAGACGATTCTTGACCGGATAGAACAGGCGACCAACGACATCATGGGCGAGCAGCTCAAGCGCGCCTGCGAGGTGGTTGACTCGAAGCGCGTCGAGATAGCCCTACTGGTCGAAGGGTTGATGGAACGCGACACGCTCGACGCGGATGAGATTCAAGACTGTTTCGGGTTGAAGATCGAGAAGGCTGCCTGACCGGGCGACAAGCTGAAAAAATTGATAAGAGGCAGTCGGCGCCGAGCATGTTGCGCTGATTGCCTCTTATCAATTCTACAAGCCGGTTAGCGTTTGTGCTTGATTGCGGGCGCGGCTTTCCTGTAACTTTGCATCCGTCAAAGTTATCTGTTGTACGGGTTGGGATATCTCCTCCCGCAAGCCCCTTTCTCCCGAGCGTAATCCGAGGATGGCATACCCCAGCGTCGAGCGTATCGAACTGCCTGTGCTTCAGGAGTTGGTCGCCACCGGCGGCGTCGAGGACGTGCGTTTCCTCTACGACCGCCTCGCGGCCTACTTCCCGCATCTCGGCGAAGAAGAGGTTCATGCGCTCTCTAATGGACACCTACGTCAGTGGCGCAGGCTCGTGCAACGCGCCGGGCGCGACCTCACGGAGAAGCGGCAACTTGAGCGCGTGCGTGGGCGCTGGACGATTACCTCTTTAGGCCGGAAGCGAGTCGCGGACGAAGATGCTCATTTCTCACTCAAGCTAGACGCGGCGGCGGAGACTTCAGGCTCAGGCTTTTTTTCTCACTCCGAAGTGCAGCAGATGCTCGTTGACATCGGTCGCGTGCTGGGACATCACGCTGAAATGGAATACGACTATTACGATGTGGTCTGGCGTTCGGATGAGGGCAGCCCGCGCTTGAGCCATGTCTTCGAGGTACAGCGAAAGGGAAACATTGATGCCGCGCTCGCCAAGCTGAAGCGTGCATATGATGCACAGCGGACGAAGCCCTTTCTCATCGTCGCCAGCGAGCGCGACACAAACCGCGCGGAACGGCAGATGAGCCTCGCGCGCATCGGCCCTTTCCATGAGATCGAGAGGGTTGCCACCATTCTCAGCTTCGAACAACTGCGCCGGCTTCACCGCGCCCTCACATCGGTCGAAGACATCCTCGGTCAAATCTTCGAACGATGACCAACTCGACTCCGCTCCGGAATCAATATCTTGACATCAAGCGTCGCCACCCTGACGCGCTGCTGCTCTTTCGCATCGGAGACTTTTACGAAGCCTTCGACGACGACGCGCGCCTGCTGGCCCGCGAGCTGGACATCGTGCTCACCTCGAAGCCGATGGGGCGCAACGTGCGTGTGCCGCTCGCCGGAATCCCACACCACAGCCTCGAACGCCACCTCGGAACTCTCATCGCCAAGGGGCATCGCGTCGCCATCTGCGAACAACTCACGACGACGCCGGTCAAGTCTGAGACGCCGGGGCGCGGGTTGATCGAGCGCGGCGTGGTGCGCGTCGTCACGCCCGGCACGGTGCTCGAACCCGGTCTGCTGCAAAACAAGGTCAACAACTATCTGGCGGCTCTCGTCGTCGAAGGGAAACGGGCCGGCATTGCATATACCGACGTGACAACCGGTGACTTCGCGGCCACCGAAGTCGAGGCTGTTGACGCACCGGACGAGCTGCAACGCATCAGTCCTTCCGAGCTTATCGTCCCGCAACATTTCTCGACGGCAGGGTTGGAGTTACCCGGCTTCATCACGCGGTTGGACAGCGCAATATTCGAGACGACCAGAGCCAAACGCACGATTTTTCGACACTTCGGCGCCCGCACCTTGTCACCCTTTGGACTTTCCGGTTGGCCGCTCGCGGTATCCGCCGCGGCCTCAATCATTTCTTATCTACGGGAGACGCAGGACACCGCCGCCGAACAACTCACGCGACTCACAAGCTACAAGACGCAGTCCTTTATGACGCTCGACGCGCAGACGGTTCGCAGTCTCGAATTATTCGAGAGCGCGGGCGGAGCGCCGTCGCTGCTCTCGACGATTGATGAGACGCGCACGGCGATGGGCGGGCGACTTCTGCGTCGCTGGCTGCGACAGCCGTTGCTCGACGTGGCCGAGATCACGCGCCGGCAGGAGCACGTCGCGTGGTTTGCCGCGCATGACAGAGAACTAGCGGAAACGTTCGCCGCTCTGGAGTCCATGCACGATCTGGAACGCCTCTCTTCGCGCACGCGCGCCGCACTGGCGTCGGCCTCGGACGTGCTTGCGTTGAAGCAGAGCATCCAAACCATCCCGCGTCTGCGGGCGGTCTTGCAGCGCGACGTAAAACGTTTCGGCGCGGCGCTGGAAGCGATGCCCGAATGCTCTGAGGTGGCAAAGCTGATTGGTTCGGCAGTCAACGATGAGCTTCCGCGGCGCACGGAGGGAGTCGGGATTATCCGCGAAGGCTATTCGGAGGAATTGGACTCACTGAGAAAATTGCTGCGTGAAGGAAAAACCTTTCTCGCCGAGATGGAGCAACGTGAGCGTGCGCGAACGGGGATCAAAAGCCTCCGCGTCGGCTACAACAAAGTCTTCGGCTACTTTATCGAAGTCACGCGCCCGAACCTGCGGCTGGTTCCCGATAACTACACGCGCAAGCAGACGCTCGCGCAGACGGAACGTTTTATCACCCTCGAATTGAAAGAGCATGAATCGCTCGTTCTTAACGCACAGGATCGCATCGTCGAGTTGGAGCAGGGTATTTTCCGCCGCGTCTGCGCGGAGATTGGCAAGGCGCGTGAGACGATACTTGTGGCGGCGGCGACGGTCGCGCATCTCGACGTGGTTGCGGCCTTTGCGCGGAACGCCGTCAGTTGGAACTACGTGCGGCCAACAGTCGTGGACGACGCGGTGCTGCGGATCAGGGACGGGCGTCACGCGGTGCTCGAAAGGACTCTCGGCGAAAAGCCTTTCGTGCCCAACGACACGGAACTCGGCGGGGAGGGATTGCCCGACATCGCCCTCATCACCGGCCCGAACATGTCCGGCAAGTCCACCTATTTGCGCCACGTGGCGCTCATCGCCATCCTCGCGCAGGCCGGAAGCTTTGTCCCGGCGAGCGCCGCGACCATCGGATTGACGGAACGCATTTTCACGCGCATCGGTCTCTACGACCGCATCGGGAGCGGCGAATCAACTTTTATGACCGAGATGGTCGAGACGGCGCACATTCTCCACCACGCGACGCCGCGCTCGCTGATCCTGCTCGACGAGTTGGGGCGCGGGACTTCGACTTACGACGGACTCGCGGTCGCTCGCGCCGTGCTCGAATACATCCACAATCACCCGCGTCTCCGTTCCAAGACGCTCTTCGCAACGCACTATCACGAGTTGACTGAACTGGCGGAGGTGCTCCCCCGCTTAATGAATTTTCACGTGGCTATTGCGGAGCAAGCAGGTGAAATTACCTTCCTCTACAAGATTGAGCCGGGCAGCGCCGAAAAGAGTTTCGGCGTCTACGCGGCGAAACTCGCGGGTCTCCCGCGCCCGGTCGTCCGGCGCGCTGAAGAGTTGTTGCAGGAGTACGAAAATCAGGAGGGTGTTACCGAAGAAGAACTCGTAGCGTATTTGAGAACGAGTAACATTCAAGACGCTAAGGCTTCGGTGAACGAAAGCCGCATCGTGCGCGAGCTTCTCGAACTCGATTTGAACTCGCTTTCACCGGTCGAGGCGTTAATGAAGTTATTTGAACTTCGACGGATTGCCGAGAAGGATGACAAAGCGTCCGTGAAGACCCTCAAGACAGCCTGAAGCGCGTTTTCCGAGGCTGTCCTCAACCAGTCGAACCCGGATCGTCCGTCTGCGAAACATCTCCCGTCTCTACGGATTCCTGCACAACCGGATCATCATCTTCAACGACGGGAGATGACGAGCCGGTCTCGCGCCCGCTGATGTCCTGCCCGTGCTGGGCGCCGTACTCCTGACTCTCACTATCGGTTTGCACCGCCAACGGCTGGTCGTCTGGATCAGTGGCTTCGTTCATTTAAGCTTCACCTTTGTCATTTGCACTTGCTAGGCAAGCAGGAAGATTGGATTTTCGAGAATCTTCTTGAAAGTCTGGAGGAACTTCGCCCCGGTCGCGCCATCAATGACGCGGTGGTCGCAGGACATGGTGACGCGCATCATTTGACGCACGGTGATTTCACCGTCGCGCACGACCGGTTTCGGCTGCATCCCACCGACGGCGAGAATCGCGGCTTCGGGCGGGTTGATGACCGCCGTGAACTCTTCGATGCCCAACATGCCAAGGTTGCTGACGGAAAAAGTCGCGCCGGTATACTCTTCCGGTTTGAGCTTGCGCGACCGGGCGCGCTCGGCCAGTTCGCGCACTTCGCGGCTGATCTGGCCGATAGATTTTGTATTGGCCGAGCGGACGACGGGCGTAATCAGCCCATCTTCGATGGCGACAGCGACCCCGATGTCGGCGCGTTCGTAAAAGCGCATCGTTTTATCTTGGAAGGATGCGTTGACCGCCGGATGCTGCATGAGAGAGGCGGCCACGACCTTGATGATAAGGTCGTTGATGCTGACCTTCATCTCCGGGTCTAGTTCGTTGATCTGGCGACGCAACTCGGCGGCGCGATCCATCTCGACCTCGATGGTTAAAAAGAAATGCGGGATGGGGCCGATGGAAGTAACGAGCCGGCGCGCGATAGTTGCGCGCATGGTCGAGACGGCCTCCTCGCGGTAAGGCGCACTACCCTCGACGGTCGGGGCAGGTGTCGGTTGTGGCGCGGGCGCGGAGACGGGAGCTGTTTGAGGCTGCGCCTCGCGCGGCTGTTCCGCCTGTGGCTGTCCGCCGCTCATTGCCGCTTCGATGTCGCGTTTGATAATGCGACCACCGGGGCCGCTCCCTGAGAGCGAGCGGAGGTTGATGCCCGCCTCCGCGGCCATGCGGGCCGCGATGGGCGAGACGAGCAGACGGCCTTCGGCTTGGGTTTGCGGGTCGTTGCCGGCGGCTTCTTCCGCGTTAGTTGGCGGGGCGGTTTGCTGTTTCTGATCGGCTGAAGCAGCGACAGGTTTACTTTCATCGCTGCTTGCTTGGGCCGGCTCCGCGAGTGCCTTTTTGCTCTCCGAGTCGTCAACGGAACTTTGTTGGGAAATGAGTGACGAGATGTCCTCATCCGGCTCGCCGATGATGGCGATGATAGCGCCGAGCGGCACGGTCTCACCCGCTTGGACGAGAATCTTGCGGAGGACGCCTGTAGTTAGCGCCTGCGCTTCCATCGTCGCCTTATCGGTGTCTATCTCCGCGAGAGGCTCGCCTGTGCTGACCTTGTCGCCCTCTCGTTTCAGCCACCGCGAAAGTTGACCTTCCTCCATCGTCGGGGAAAGCTTAGGCATCACCACCTGCGTCGCCATGATAATTTAGAGATAAAGGATAAAGGATAAGAAATGAAGAAAGATAAAATCCAACTTCATCACTGACCCCTTATCCTTTACCTTTGATCCCTCCTAATCAAGATAAGCCACTTTTTTGACGGCCTCGACGATGCGCGGAACGTCCGGAAGGGCGAGCTTCTCAAGGTTCTTCGCGTAGGGCATGGGTGCGTCAACCCCCGAGAGACGCGCCACGGGCGCGTCTAAAAAGTCGAACGCGCGTTCCATGATCTGCGCTGTAATCTCAGCGCCGACTCCGCAGAACTGGTGCGATTCTTCCACGACGACGACTCGGTTCGTCTTCTTCACCGAGTTGATGATTGTCTCGATGTCGAGCGGCCTGATCGTGCGTGGGTCAATGACCTCTACCGAGACGCCCTGTTTCTCCAATTCCTCGGCTGCCTTGAGCGCAGCCGGCACCATCACCGAGCGGGCGACGACGGTCGCGTCCTTCCCCTCGCGCTTGATGTCGGCGACGCCGAGCGGGATGATGAAATCATCGCCGTCGGGCACCTCGCCCTTGAGTCCGTACATCCGCTCCTGCTCAAGAAAAATCACGGGGTCATCGTCGCGGATCGCGCTCTTGAGCAGACCCTTCGCGTCCGCGGGCGTCGAAGGCATCACGACTTTGAGACCCGGAAAGTGTGAGTACCATGATTCGAGCGCCTGCGAGTGTTGGGAAGAGACCTGATAGGCTGAACCGTTCGGCCCGCGAAAGACGATGGGAATCTTGTACTGGCCGCCCGACATATAGCGCATCTTCGCGGCTGAGTTGACGATTTGATCTGTCGCCAAAATGGAAAAGTTGAAAGTCATAAACTCGATGACGGGACGAAGTCCCACCATCGCCGCGCCGACGCCGAGGCCCGCGAAGCCTAACTCGGTAATCGGCGAGTCAATGACGCGCTTCGGACCGAACTCTTCCAGTAAACCCTTCGACACTTTGTAGGCGCCCTGATATTCGGCGACCTCTTCACCTAACAAGAAGACGCTGGGGTCGCGGCGCATCTCTTCGCGCATGGCTTGATTCAAAGCCTCGCGCATTGTTATGACAGCCATCAATAACCTCCAAGCCAGACTGAAGTCGAGAGTCAAAACAATAATTCATGTAAGAGCCAAACTTGAGGCTTCAGACTCCAGACTGTTTAATCGGCGTTGCATAAATGTTTGTGAATAACTCTTCGGGCGCGGGTTCAGGGCTGGCATCGGCAAACTTCACGGCGCGCTCGACCTCCTCCCGCACACGCGCTTCGATCTCCTTCAGGGCGTCCTCTTCGAGCAGCTTTTTCTCTTTCAAGCTTTCGCTGAAGATTTTGATAGGGTCGCGCTCCTGATGCTTCTCGATCTCCGCCCGCGTGCGGTACTGGCCGGGGTCTGACATCGAATGCCCCATGAAGCGATAAGTGCGGATTTCGAGCAGCGAGGGAAGGGACTCTTTCCGCGCGCGTTCGACGGCGCGCATAGTGGCGCGCCGCACAGCCAACACGTCCATGCCGTCAACGAATTCAGATGTAATGTCGTAGGCAGCGGCCTTTTCCGAAACATCATAACGCGACATGGCACGCTTGATGGCGGTGCCCATCCCGTACTGATTATTTTCGCAAATGTAGATGCACGGAAGTTTCCAGAGCTGGGCCATGTTGAGTGATTCGTGGAAAGCTCCTTGATTAACAGCCGCCTCGCCAAAGAAGCAGAGCGTCGCCTGATCCGTACCACGATATTTCGTCGCAAACGCGATCCCGGTTGCGAGGGGAATTTGACCGCCTACGATTCCGTGCCCGCCATGAAAATTATTCTCGAAGTCGAACAGGTGCATTGAACCGCCCTTACCGGCTGAACAGCCGCCGGCCCTGCCGAACAGTTCAGCCATCACTTCGTCCGGCGATATGCCACGGATGAGAGCCTGACCGTGATCGCGGTAGCTCGTCAGCACGTGGTCATCGGGACGAAGCGCGGAAAGCGCGCCGACCGCGACGGCTTCCTGTCCGATGTAGAGGTGACAAAAGCCGCCGATCTTTCCCAGCGTGTATGCCTCCGCGGCCTTCTCCTCGAACCGGCGGATCAAAATCATTTGGTACAACATCTGAAGCAGCGTCGCGCGGTCGGTCTCCTCTATTTCTTCGCGCTGGGCGCGTTTACGCTGTTGATGTTCTTCACGCAGGTTGGGTAACGGTTCTTGACCTGCCTCTTCCTGTACGGCGATCACATGGCTCGATTCGCTATCTTGGTCGGTGCGGGGTTTCATCGGAGTTACTTTCAATTCGCTCATGGCATTAATCTCGCATATTCGTGTCG
Organism: Pyrinomonadaceae bacterium; assembly: GCA_041749275.1. GTDB lineage: Bacteria > Acidobacteriota > Blastocatellia > Pyrinomonadales > Pyrinomonadaceae > JBGTBQ01. The sequence continues at coordinate 30,400 of JBGTBQ010000470.1, forward strand.
AGCAGGGTCTGTTTTTGGCGGGCGCCGAAGCACAGAGCGCGCTGTCACGCATTACTTGATGAGAATGTCCGGTATTACAGTCAACGATTATACTTGAGTTATACGCCCACGCGCAAAAAAGGCAGGTCAGCAAATAGTTGGCGCCCACGAAACACGTGTTTCGTGGGCGCCAACTATTTCAGAACAACGATTGATTTATCTGTATGAATCGAGAGAGACGACGCTGCCGAGTTGAGCAGCACGCGAGGCGAAATTGAAGACCGGCTTGGTTCGCGGCATATCTTCGCGGGCTGATCTCAAAATTTGATCCACCGTCTCGCCGTGCGAAGGGAAACTGGCAACACCGATGCTGATGCCTACTTGAAGAGTCAGACCTTCGCGGACGGTAAACCTGTATGATTCGACGGCGGCGTGGATTCTGTCCGTGACGGCTTGCGCCGCGCCGGCGGAAGCCGTCGGCAGGACGGCAACGAACTCATCCGCTTCATAGCGCGCGAGCATGTCCATCTGGCGCAACTGGGCTTTTATCACTTGGGAAACTTCAGCGATGAGCCGGTCGCCGACTCCATAACCGAACTGTTCATTAACGCCGGTGAAGTTATTCAAATCCATATATAGAACAGCGAGTGTGGAGTCTTTTTGGCGCAGGCACTCGGCAAGACGTTGTTCGAGAATCAAGTGTAAGGATCGAGAGTTCGGCAACTCTGTAAGCCGGTCGGCGAGTGCGTTCTCGCACGTCTTCGCTCGGTTGAGCGCGTCGTTGATTGCGTTTGATGCGTCGAAGGCGACGGCTTCAAGCAGCCGCAGGTGTTCGTTAGTGAACGAACTTCGATTGAAAAAATATAGGGAGACTACTCCGAACGCCACCCCCTCACGCAGCAGCGGCGCGGCGATGACATCGAATCTTTGCCCGCCCGTCGCAGCCGGCGCGTAAGACAATTCTAGTTCCCGAATGTGACTGCCAGTTGCACGTGCATGAGCCAGCACCCACCCGGTTACGCCCTCGTCAATCGGGAAGCGTTTGTCCGAGAAGGATTCCTGCTCGGAGCAACTGAGGTGTGCCGGATACATGGCCCCGTCCACTTCATCAACAAGGTGTATGGCGCAAGCGTCGAAGGAGATTGCGGTGCGGAGCTTGCCGACAAGCAACTCGCAAGTCTCTTCGAGGTTAAAAGACCTGCCAACGGTATGTGCGATCTCGCGGAATGAAATGACTTCCTGATGCGTCTTGGAATTGAAAGTGAACTCTGTCGGAATGAAGATGTCGCTTTGTGTGGAGGGTGCTAACTCTTTAAGACTTTTCGGCTCCACCGCTTCAACTGTCTGCGTAACTGTCTCGACCAATTTCAACTCTTCCCCGGCGATGGCTTCGTAGTTACGCAATTGCTCGGACGCTTCCAGCAAATCTTTTTCAAGTTGTCGAAGGCGGCGGCAATGCAGGAGATAAAGTAGAACCCACAACGGAGCGTTGAGCGCAATAATCTCCAGACCGGGTCTTTTTAAAGTGTAGGCTGTGAGGCAGCAGAAAAGTATAAAACCAATTGTCAGGAAAATGCGTTCCATCGAAATACCAACGTGTTCTTCTGAATTGCTTGGGAGGTGGAATTTAGTGATTGTGGAGAGCAAGCGGTAGATGATGCATTGAAATGCCAAACTTTGTTGGCAATATGAAAAATATTATAATTGACGAAACAAAGTCAAGAAATTTCACGGATGAGGGAAAAATGTGTCCGCAAACCTTGATGGTGATTCGGTTAGGGGATAGGCGAGGGCGGTTCGGGTGCGCCGTAAAGCATGACGGGTGAACAACTTTCAGGGATAGAAGGTTTTTCGCGTTGAGGAATACACACCGTTTTAGCCTTTTACTCCAAGTCGTTAAGGGTAAAGGATCATCAACGCCTGTTTCTTGGAACATGAAAGGTCGTTTTCCTAATGAAACCTTTAAAACTTGAGCAGCCTTAACGCATGAAAAAATAGTGTATTTCGGTTTCTTCTTATGTTACATTTCGCGCGCCGTAAGACCGAAGGAGTAATTCGTTGAGGATGTTCGAGAGGTGTTAACCTGACGAGAAATCCGCATACTTTGATGTCGTCCCGGCGCCGAGCATACTTTTCTCTCGGCTAGTCTGATTGGTCAAAGCAATTACTTTGGGTTGGACTCTCCCTTGATTGGCAGTCCGCTTCATCGCAGAGAGCTTCAACTTTAACCTAAACCATCAACACTGAACTGTCGCGGAAAGAGTCCGGCGCCATCGCGCCCCCTAGCTCCGCGCAGTTCCCCAACAAACTGACCCAACTGAGGGCACAGGAGGAAACTCAATGCGTAGAACGTTAGCTCTTTTGGCTTTACTCACCGTAGCCGGTGTTTGGACGGCCTGTTCACCTGCCGAGAATGCCAATACCAGTAACGCAAACATGACGAACATGAATTCGACAAGCACGAACTCGTCGAACATGAGTTCGTCGAATATGAATGCGGCGTCCACGAACTCGAACATGACGAACATGAACTCGTCGTCCACGAACTCGAACATGACGAACATGAATTCGTCAAATTCCAATGCAAGCAAGAGCAACACCAACAGCGGTACGTCGAACATGAACGGAAGCATGTCGAACAAAAACATGTAAAAATTTCTTTCTGACACCGAAGGTGTTTAAGGCGCGCTGCTTGTTTGGCGCGCCTTTTGGTTTTATGGGAGAGCGGCGGATTTCAATTTTCGACAAGGCGTAGATCGCAACTTGGCATTACTCAACCCTGAGCAGTGGCGCCAGCCCTATCATCACTGAGTTGCTCGGCGAGACCGGCGGCACTCGTCACGGGCTGGCGGCAACTGTAGTTTTCGCAGACGTAAGCCGTGGCTTTGCCCTCGATGGCTTTTTTGTCACGCAACAGAGGAATGAGCGATAGCGAGTCGGCATCCGCTTCAAAAGCCTGCACCAGAATTTTATTTGGTAAATATCTTTTCCAGACTTCGCGTGCGAGAGTTTGGTCTTGACCAGCCACCGGGGAGGCAATGATGGCGATTTCTCTTGGCGTGGAGAGATAGAAATCGAGAGCGCATAGAGCGTAGCCGAAGGCTGTGGGGTAGCGGGAAATGTTATCGCCGGCTAGACGTAAGATAGTAGTTGCCATGCGCCTGAATTTTTCTTCCCCGGTCAGAGTGGACAGGCGCAAAAGGATGCCGAGGGCGACGGAATTGCCCGAGGGCGTCGCGTTATCAAAAAAATCTTTGGACCTGACGATCAGCTGCTCTCCGCTCGCGCCGGTAAAGAAGAACCCTCCCTCATCCGCGTCCCAAAATTCAGCGATCATCACATCGGTCAACCGAACCGCTTCCTTCAGCCAACGCAGAGAGCCGGTCGTTTCGTAGAGGCCCAGAAGGCCCGAAACGAAGAAGGCATAGTCTTCAAGGAACCCGATGTGCTTGGCGGTTCCGTCCTTATAAACGTGGAGGAGCAAATCGTTCTGGCAAAGTTTGTCGAGGATGAATTGAGCGTTACTCTCGGCAGCCGCAAGGTAATCAGGGCGGTCGAGGATGGCCGCGGCCTCGGCGAAACTTTCAAGCATCAGTCCATTCCAAGAGGTGATGACCTTTTCGTCACGTCCGGGTTTGACGCGTCCTTCCCGCGTGTTGAAGAGTGTGCGCCGCCATCCTTCGAGCGCCGCGTTTAATCGCTCGATGGGCATACCCAGTTCACGCGCGACTGTGGGCGCATCTTTAGTCACGTGAAGTATGTTGTGTCCCTCGAAGTTTCCTGCTTCCGTGACATCGTAATACGCCGAGAAAAGCGCCGCGTCATCCTTGCCAATAAGCTTGATTATTTCATCCTGATCCCAGACGAAAAATTTTCCCTCAACCCCTTCGGAGTCGGCATCCTGCGTCGAATAAAATCCGCCGCTCTCATCAGTCATTTCGCGGAGCACATAATCAAGCGTCTCCTCCGCGACGCGCCGGAAGAAAATGTCCCCTGATAGTTGATAGAGGTGTAGATAGGTGCGTGCGAGAAGAGCGTTGTCGTAGAGCATCTTTTCAAAGTGGGGGACGAGCCACATCCGATCAGTGGAATAGCGGTGGAACCCGCCTCCTAAATGGTCATACATCCCGCCCTCGGCCATTCTGCGCGCGGTGTGCGTCGCCATCTCAAGTGCTCTCGGATTGCCGGAGCGCGAGTGATATCGCAGCAGAAACTCCAAATTCATCGGTGAAGGAAATTTCGGGGCGCCGCCGAAGCCTCCCCACACAGCGTCATACCCTCGGTTGAGAGCGTTGTATGCGTCGTCGAGGAGATTGGTCGAGAGCGTCTGGCCGGTCTCCTGACCGATCCCAACCCGGCGCAACTCGGAAAGGATTTCCCAGGCAGACTGTTTTATCTCTTCGGGGCGGTTTCGGTAAGCGTCCGCCACGCCGAGAAGGATGCGCGGGAAGCCCGGCATGTGTTGGCGATCTTCGGGCGGGAAGTACGTCCCGCCGTAGAAGGGGACGAGGTCTGGCGTGAGAAAAACCGTGAGCGGCCAACCGCCGTGCCGCGTCATCATCTGGACGGCGGTCATGTAAATCTGGTCGAGGTCGGGTCGCTCCTCGCGGTCAACTTTGATATTGATGAAATTCTCGTTCATCAGGCGTGCGATTTTTTCATTCTCGAATGACTCGTGCTCCATGACATGGCACCAGTGGCAGGCCGAATAGCCGATGCTCAAGAGGATCGGCTTGTCCTCAGCTTTTGCACGTTCGAGGGCCACTTCACCCCAGCCGTACCACTCAACCGGGTTATGCGCGTGCTGGAGAAGATAAGGGCTGCTTTCATGAATCAGACTATTGGTAAATTTGTGCTCGGTCATCTCACCGCTTCCTTTTGATGTAAGCTAATTTCCAAGAGCGGATTATGAGGTTGCGCGGACACGTTCCGCAAACGCCCCCGCGAAAACGCTCAAACAGACTTTTGCTATTTCGTGCAGGCAAGGCTAAACTGAATGGTGATTCATTTTCTAAAAGCCGCGCGGCATTATCAATGCGAGCGCTCGATAAATGCCGCGCGGCGAAGCTCATCGAAATCATTAGCGGAGTGAATTGATGGAACGAGAAAGTCTGGAGATGGATGTCGTTTTCGTCGGGGCCGGCCCGGCGAATTTAAGCGGAGCCTTGCACCTCGCTCGCCTCATTAGGAATCACGACGAGGCCATCGCGCAAGGCGAGCGACATGGCAAGCCGCTCGGTGAATTGCAGATCGCGGTCATAGAGAAGGGCGCATCGGTCGGTGCACACATCCTTTCGGGCGCCGTGATGGACCCGAAAGCTCTGAGGGAATTGATTCCCGATTTTGAGGAGCAGGGCGCCCCGCTCGAATCACCCGTCAAGGAAGACTACTTTCTCTACTTGACCAAAGGCCGTGCGATCAAATCGCCTATCACTCCGCCGCCTCTGAAAAATCATGGTTACTACATTGTCTCTTTAAACAAACTTACGGCGTGGCTCGGTGAGAAGTGCGAAGAGGCGGGCGTCAATATCTTCCCCGAATTCCCCGGCGCCGAGATGTTGTATGACGAACAGGATCGTGTGATCGGAGTCCGCACCGGCGACAAGGGCGTAGACCGAGAGGGACGGCGGCGCGCGAACTTTGAGCCGGGTGTTGACCTGCTGGCGAAAGTGACCGTACTCGGCGAAGGGCCGCGCGGCTCGCTCGTCAAGCAACTCACAGAGCGTCTGAACCTGAATGATGGACGCGAGCCACAGGTCTACAGCCTCGGCGTCAAGGAACTGTGGGAGCTGCCCGACGACCGTTATCCGGCTGGCCGGGTAACACATACGCTAGGCTATCCTTCCGATGCCAGCACTTACGGCGGCGGTTGGATATACGGAATGCGGAACCGCATTCTGAACATCGGCTATGTCACCGGACTTGACTATCGCGACCCGCTGCTCGACCCGCACGCGGAGTTCCAGCGCTTCAAACAGCACCCGCATATCTCGAAGCTGCTCGAAGGCGGCAAGCTGATTCGTTACGGCGCGAAGACGATCACGGCGGGCGGCTTCTACGCCATCCCGCAGTTTCATGGCGACGGTTTTCTTCTCGCGGGCGATTGCGCGGGCTTCCTCAACTCGCAGCGACTGAAGGGAATTCACACCGCGATCAAGAGCGGTATGCTCGCCGCGCAGGCGATCTTCGAGGCGTTGCTGGCGGAAGATTTCTCGGCGCAACAGTTGAAGCGTTACAAACAACTGATCCGTGAAAGCTGGATTACGGAAGAACTGCGTCGCGTCAGGAATTTCCACTCGGCCTTCAAGCATGGACGCTGGTTGGGGCTTGCGAATGCGGGTCTGCAATTCATCACGGGGGGGCGTTCGTGGGGGCTATTCGACCGCGCGAGTCTTGAGCCGGGGCACGAGGCGATGAAGAAACTTTCCGACTTTGGTTACCGCGGCGACGGGATGGAACAACGTTACGGCAAGTTACGCTTCGACGGGAAGCTGACATTTACAAAAGTGACTGACGTTTACCATGCGGCGGTGGCTCACGACGAAGACCAGCCCACGCACCTGCACGTCCTCGACACGAATATTTGTTCAACGCGCTGTGTGGAAGAGTACGGGAACCCGTGCCAGCGTTTCTGCCCGGCGGCGGTCTACGAGATGGTTGACGATGGTCGCGCGGACGGGCGCAAGCGATTACAAATAAACTTTTCCAACTGCGTGCACTGTAAGACGTGCGACATCATGGATCCCTACCAGATCATCAACTGGGTTACTCCGGAAGGCGGCGGCGGCCCCGATTACAAAGGTATGTAAGGTGTTCGGCGGAGAGGGAGACAAGCCCGCCTTACTAACCGGGCGACTTTGAGTAGAACAGCCGGCGCGCTCCCAAAAGTCAGACGGTGGTACTTGACTTCGCTGATTGCATCTCAGCTCGTGATTGCACCCTGCCTACCGGTATTAATCATGAGACTCAGCCCGGATTCGCAAGCACGGATCGAAACATTCCTGCGGGAGCGGCTTGCTGAAGAGACGCTGTGTCTACCGCCGACCTCAATCTACGTGGGTTGGTTCGCGCGCTGGTTAATGAAGATGCTGGGGATGGGGGCGATAACTTTTGGGAGGCATATTTTTGTCGCGCAGTCTCTCGTAAAAAAGGATGAAGAGGGGAGAGTCGTCATCCCCGGCTGGCTGCTGGTGCATGAGTTGGTGCATGTCTTGCAGTATGAAAAGAAAGGCTATCTCCACTTCTTTTATGACTATTTGAATGGATACTGGAGCGCCCTGCGCGCCGGGAAGCGTTGGGACGCGGCGGGACGCAGGGCGGCTTACTTTGCGATTGCGGAGGAGCGCGCGGCGCGCGAGGTCGAGGACGCATATAGAGAAAGCAGGGAATCCGAAAAGCTCGCGGTTAACCGAAGTTGAATGAAGAGCGGATGATGCCGTGGGACTCGGAGCGGGTTTTCTTTAAGCCGCACGCATAGATCACCGCCAGCATGGAGGGCAGTCTTTCGCGGGATATGTTAGGAGAAAGTGACGGTCAGTCGCGGTCGGTGTAGGTGAAGTCTATCTTCCCGCGCTGGACTTCTTCGAGGGCGACACGAGTGGGTTTGTGGCGTTGCGTGTCCATCTCGACGCGCGGGCGAGCGCCGCGTTGAAGTTGCTTGCTCCGCTGCGCGGCAACGATAATCATTCTATATTTTGAGTCAATCACGGGTGTTTCAGTCTCAGTCTCTTCCGGGGTGACGGTCTCATTAGTTGATTCAGCAGGTTTCGCCATATCAGTCCTCATCTGGTGGGCATGCGCCGGGCGCCCCGCTCTCAATGCCGGTCAAAGGATCGGTTTTTTATAAACCGTTTGCGGGATTTATTCAACTTGCCCGGACGAACGGAAGGTTGCCAGCACGCGGCGCGCGATTCGTTCCTGCCGTTCGCACCGCGCCCGCTCGGCATAAACGATTGATGCCAGTTGCGCCGACGCGCGCTCGATCTCGTCGTTCAGAACGACGTAATCGAACTCGGTATATTGCTCGATCTCGGCGCGTGAATTACGCAGACGGATGGCGAGTTCGTCAGGGCGTTCCGTCATGCGCGAACGGAGCCGCGCCCGAAGAACTTCGAGTGACGGCGGCATGATGAAGACGCCGACCACGGAGGTCATCGTGCCGCGCACCGCCGCCGCACCCTGCACGTCAATCTCAAGGATGATGTCGTGCCCTTCGGACAAGTCCTGCTCGACGGCGCTGCGCGATGTCCCGTAGAGGTGGCCGTGGACGACGGCCCATTCGAGAAAGCCGCCGGCATCACGCATCCGCTCGAACTCTTCGACGGAGACGAAATGATAGTTGACGCCGTCCAATTCACCGGGACGCGGCCCGCGCGTCGTCCATGAAACCGAATAACTCAGGCCGGGAACGTTTCCGAGGACGCGCCGGATGAGCGTCCCTTTGCCGCCGCCGGAAGGCGAACTGATGACGAAAAGGATGCCCACGTTGCCGGGCAAAAGCTCGTCAGCATCAAGACTCACGACATGATTCTCATTATTCAACGTTTTGCACCTGCTCGCGTAGTTTCTCGACCGCCGCTTTGATGGCGAGGCCCGATTCCTTGATCGCGAGGTCGGTGGATTTCGAGAGCACCGTGTTGGCCTCTCGGTTCAACTCTTGCAAAAGAAAATCGAGCCGCTTACCGGCTTCGCCGTCCGCGTCAACGGTTTCGCGGAACTGCGTGAGATGGCTCTTCAGACGGGTGAGTTCTTCGGTGATGTCACTGCGGTCAGCGAGGTAAGCGACCTCTTGCGCGAGTCGGCCCTGATCGAGTTCGACGATCTCCAACCCATCACGCGCAAGCAGTTCACTGATTCGCTTGTAGACACGGGCGCGGTAGGTGTCCAACTGCCCTCCCGCGAGAGCTTCGATGATGGGGACTTGGTGCTCGATTTCGTCCAGACGGGCGCGCATCTCCGCGGCGAGCGCCGCTCCCTCACTATCTCTCATCTGCTCAAGCTCGCCAAGCGCCTCCACCAGCGCTTGCTCGACGCCCTGCACGACCTCTTCGCCAATGCCGTTTCGGGCAGCCTGTAGTGCGCCGGGGAGCCGCGCCAGCACGTTTATATCCGGCTCGCCGGAGAGTCCGAACTCATGCTGCATGACGCGCATCGCCTGAATGTAACCGGCGATAAGTTGCCGGTTCAGTTCGTACATTATCTCCCCCGTCCGCTCGACCGAGAGATTCACGTCCACGCGACCGCGCGAGAGCCGTTCGCCGATACGTCTACGAACGAGCGCTTCGATACTCGCCATCTCCGGGCCTGCACGGAGGTGTATGTCGAGGAAGCGGTTGTTGACAGTCTTCAACTCGATAATAACGTTGAATCCTTCGCCCGTCGCAGACCCGCGACCAAAGCCGGTCATTGATTTCATATACGGTTTTCGGTTGGCCGTTAAAAATTATCAGTAGAAATCAGTCTTCCTGCTGAAAACTGAAAACTGAAATCTGGTTGCTTGGCTCTTCTTCATCGGCAAATTGCAATTCGTAGAGATGTCTGTAATAGCCTTCAAGCGCGAGCAGTTCCGCGTGTTTTCCGGTCTCGACGACCTGCCCACGTTCCATGACGACAATCCGGTCGGCGCGGCGGACAGTCGAGAGGCGGTGCGCGATGACGATGGTCGTTCTCCCCCTCGTCAGGTTGGCTAGAGCCTTCTGGACGAGTCGCTCGCTCTCGGCATCGAGCGCGGAGGTCGCTTCGTCGAGGACGAGTACGGAGGCGTCAGAGAGTACGGCGCGGGCAATCGCCAGACGTTGCCGTTGTCCACCCGACAGAAAAATGCCGCGCTCGCCCACCACTGTGTCATAGCCCGCGGGCAACTCCTTGATGAAATCGTGCGCGAAGGCGACGCGGGCGGCCTGTTCGATCTCCGCGTCGGATGAGTTGGGGCGGCTGTAAGAAATGTTATAGCGGACGGTATCGTTAAAAAGAACAGTCTCTTGCGTGACGAGGGCGATGTTGCGGCGGAGGCTGGCGACCTTAGCATCGCGCAGGTTGACTCCATCCCACAAAACCGCGCCTTCGACCGGGTCGTGGAAGCGTGGGATGAGTTTCGTGAGCGTCGTCTTGCCACCACCCGACTCGCCGACGAGCGCGACCATCTGGCCGGCGGGGATGCGTAAGGACACGTCGCGCAATACGAATCGCGCGTCTTCTCCATAATTGAATGAGACGTTTTGCAGTTCAATCGCGTCACGCAGCGACTCCAACGGCACGGCGTCGGGCTTCTCCGGCATCTCGAGGTGCTCGTCCATCACTTCCCAAACGTGGCGCGCGGCGGCGAGCGCCTGCTCCATGCCGTTGTGCAGGCGCGAAAGCTTACGCATCGGGTCGTAGCTGGAGAAGAGGAAAAAGAGAAAGGTCACGAACTGCGCGGAGGTCATGTATCCGCCCACAATCTCGCGCTGCGCGAAGAAGAGCAGGACGGCGACGGCCAGCACGCCGATCAGTTCGATGGTCGGCGAGGCGGCGCCGTTGATCTTCGCGGCACGGAGGTTCGCGCGCATGATCTGGCGCGCGACCCATGAGAAGCGTGTGATCTCGCGCTCCTCGGCGACGTAGGCTTTAACGATACTGTGGTTGGAGAGAGCCTCCTGCGCCGTGTCAGCGAGTTGTTGGCCGCCCTCGTAGGATTCACGCGCAAGGTTCCGCAGACTCCCGCCGAAGCGCGCGGTGAGTAGCCCGACGACAGGTGCGATGAGCAACGAGCCGAGCGTCAGGCGCCATGAGTAATAAAACGACGCGGAGAGAAAAAAGATGAGCGTAAAGCTTTCGCGCAACATGTCGCGCAGCGTGTGCGAGACAGCCGTCTCGATGGCTCCCGCCGAACCGACGAGGCGCGAAACGAGATAGTTCGTCCGGTACTTCTGAAAAAAATCAGCCGATTGGGCGTGGAGGTGTCCGTACATCTCCTCGCGGAGGCGAAAGACCGCGCCCTGTCCGACACGGGCCATCAGGTAGGTCGAGAAGTATTCGGCGATGCCTTTGGCGACGGTAAATGCGAGCAGCAGGATGGCGATGGTGCGCCACGCGGCGAGTCCTGATTCGGGAATAAAGTGTTGCAAACCGAAGAGCGTCGGGGTACGCTCGCCCGTGGCGTCCGGCTGTCTGAGAGCCTGATCGAAGATGGGAACGATGAGTGCGCCGATGGCGCTTTGCAGCAGGCCGACCCCCAGCATCGCCACGGTCGCAAGCGTGAACTTTCCCCAGTGCGGTTTGAGATAAACTAATAGTCGCTTTAAGTCACGCATCATCTTCGAATTCGTCGCACTTGTCGCTCACGGTAGGGAAGGGCTGCCATCCGCCACGGCTAAGATACGTAGCAAGAGCTTTGGGCGTCAAGACCGGGCGCCGTGCCACGCGCACTCGGTAAGGTCAAATTCGAGTTAAGATTGAGACTGAAACGGCGTGCGAGGTCGCTGTTCACCCACGTGCGAGGGCTTCAATCCGTTCGGATAAAGACTCGCCTCGAAGTAACTCTGTCCTTATCGAGTGGAAATTGTTGTGGTTGAGTTGTAATCTGATTAAGTCTAAGCGGTTGCCAGAATTTTGATACGGTTTGGTTCCGGGAGGCTAGTGAGTCTGAGACTTCTGATTGTTGACGACGATCTTAGTATGCGCCTGCTGCTGGCGGAGTATTTCCGGCGGCTGGGGTTCGATGTCGAGGATAAAGAGAGCGCGGAAGACGCTCTCGGGCCGGCACTCACAGGTGAATTCGAATGTTTCATCTTCGACGTTTCGATGCCGGGGATGTCCGGTCTTGAATTGCTCAAAAGAGTAAGGGAGAAGGGGGTTCAAACGCCCGCGTTGTTCCTCACGGCGCACGACGCCGTTGACGACAAGGTGGCCGGCTTTCAGGCCGGCGCGGACGATTACCTCGCCAAGCCTTTTAGCCCGCGCGAACTTGAAGTCAGAGTTGAGGCGCTGCTGCGACGGGCCGGTCGTCTGGGACCGTCGGATGGAGAGAAATCGGGCAAGGGTGAGCGTCTCGAAATCGGCGAATTGGTCATTGATAAAAGGCGACATGAAGTGACCGTCCGCGGCGAGCGCGTGGAACTCACGCCGCTCGAATTTCACATACTGGAAAGGCTGGCGAGCGAACCGGGGCGCGCTTGGTCGCGCAACGATCTGCTCGACGAGGTGTGGAGCACCGAATACGAAGGCTATCAGCGCAACGTTGACCCACACATCAATCGCCTGCGCCGCAAGATCGAATCTGACCCGAAAAATCCACGCTATGTGCTGACGGTTCGCGGCGTCGGCTACAAACTGAACGAGGCCCCATGATGTTTACTTACTCGTCAAAGAAACTTTTCGCGCTCTGTCTCGTCTTCATTTCCCCATTTCTCTTTACGCAAGCGACATCGGCCCAGACCCCGGCGGCGCGGACAGAGCCGAGCGCGAGACAAGTCACCACCTCCGTCTTAATTCGCTGGGAAGGAAAGGCGGGCATCGAGCGTTATCGCCTGCAAGTAGCGACCGACGCGGGTTTCAACGACATCGTCTTCGATCAGGCCGTCGTCGGGCGTCAGCATCACGTGAAGGGTCTGTCGGCAGGCAGGTATTTCTGGCGGATCGCCCCAGCCGCGAAGGAGACGGGGTCGTTCTCGCAACCGGCGCCGGTCGAAATAAAAGCGGAGAGCGAAGTCGAGGTGGCCGGCGTTGTCATGCCCGCCGAGCTGGGCGGTTGGCGCACCGCGACCGGCGAAGTCTTAAGACCCGTCCCGGCGAAGCTTCGTGCGGGAGCCATCATTGATCTCGTGGGAGTGAACAGAGAGGGGACGATCTATGCCATTGACGGCGCCAACGGCATCGCCCTCTGGACATCTCGCTATCGGCCAACCGCGCGCGGGGAAACAGGCAAAGCCGGTGGGGACGGTTCGCGGTTCGCGCCCGTTATTCTCGAACGTCAGGAGATGGCCGCAAGCGTCGTCGTGGCTTACGATGGCGGCGTCCGCGCGTTGCGGGCAGAGACGGGGAGAGAAATCTGGCGGGCCGGCCTTGAAGGGCAACCGCTGGGCGCGGCTACTGGCGATTTGAACTCGGACGCGGCGCCGGAAATTGTAGTCGTGACAAGTGGCCCACACAAATTCTATGTGCTCGACGGCGCCACGGGCCGCATCCTCGCCGACAAAAAACTTGACTTCGAGGTCGTCGGGAATCCTTTCCCACTCACGAACAGTGTGGCGATTGCACTGACCGACGGCACGGTCGAAGTGCGCGGCGCGGATGGGAACGTCGTCCGCAGCGCGAAATTGGGTTCGGCGGCGACGACGGCCCCGCTCGTCGTGCGGAGGAATGAACTTTCCTTGATGGTGGTCGGCTCGCGCGAAGGTTTGATGGCCTTGACCCTCGACGACTTGAAATTGATGGGGCGGATTGTTCCTGAAGATGATGTCGTGCGCGGGACGCTGACCGCCGCCGATCTGGATAACGATGGAGCCACGGAAATCATTATGGTCACGCAGCGCGGGCGCGTGGCGCTGGTGAGCACGGTTGACGGAAATGTGAAGTGGTACGCCGAGGGCGCGACGGACGCCGAGTCCGCCGTCTTCGCCGATGTCAACGCCGACGGCGTGCTCGACGTGATTGTGCCCGGCGGCTCCGCTTTCGCGGTCGGTTACTCAGGCCGCGACGGTTCCCTGATCTGGAAAGTTGAAGAGCAGGGGAGGCAACCTCAAACCGTTGGCGCGGGCGAACTACAGGCGCGGGCGCTGGTCGCCACACCTTCCCTGAACGGAGGCGGAATCATCGTCGGGAGCGACCCTTCACGCACAGGGCTGCGCGCGGTCGAACTCCCGAAAGGCGCGATCAAAAAGGCAGTAGCCAGTAGCCAGTAGTCGCCTCGTTAAGCGCATCGGTATTTTTAAAGATGACTGTTCCGCTCACAAAGTTTTTCTACTGACCACTGGCTCCCCCTACTATGATCTGGCTCATCGTCGTCGCACTCTTCACGGCTTGGTTCGTCGGGAAATTCATTCTCGGCAAAGAAGGCTTCATCCACCTCTTCCTGTTCTGCGCGATTGCCACTGCCGTAGTGCAATTCGTCCACGACCGCCGCGCCGCGCGACAATAAAGACAAGTCAATGACAGGTGACAGGCGGGCAACGCCTTACTGCGCTACCTTTGGAATAATCTATTTCGACGTGCGCGACCCCGACGGCATGGCGCGTTAGCACTCGAAGGGATAAGCCTACCCCTGACAGGCTGAACCCCGTTTCCGCCACCTTTGGCGACCCACCCCGGCCATTTAAAATGCGTATCCACGGATGAGTTGCCAGAGCCTCCCCAGTGGGCGCAACTGAAGCTGTGCGTTGTATTCTTCTACGCTTCGATGGTTGCGGCGAAACCCGCAACCAGTCCAAACTATAGCGTATCCCCACAATTCGGAGGTTTCCGGTGTCAAAGCGGCAACAGCGTGGGGCGGTCGGAGCATCAATCATTCGACAAAAGTTTTTCGCGGCCCCGCGCGGCATATCCCCGGAACGCTGCATCAGTAGTGTACGGACTATGGAGCAAAAATAATGAAAAACAATAGCACTCCTTCTCTTTCCCGGTCGGTGTTACTGCCGGTACTGGCTTTCCTCGTCTGCGCTCTGACCGTGAACGGTCAAAGCGACTTGCGCCGCGAGACGGTTGCGATTACCTACCCGCTCGAGCAATCGGTCACGGTTAAGTTTCGCGGGACGACGCGGCTGCCGAGACTGAGCGGCGAGGCGAAGGTGAAGCGGACGGGGCGTCGCAATACGCGCGTCGAGTTGGAGATCAGAGACCTGCCACGCGCGCTCGAACTCGGAGAGGTCTACACGACTTACGTTCTCTGGGCTATCTCGCCTGAAGGCCGCGCCGATAATCTGGGCGAGATTAAAAGGAGTGGCAGCTTCATCGTCAACACGAAGATTGACGTGACGACTCCGCTCCAAAATTTTGCACTGCTCGTTACCGCCGAGCCGCATTTCCTCGTCCGCGGCCCCAGCCGCATGGTCGTCCTCGAAAATCTTCCTCCGCGCGACCCCGGCGACGCACAGATTGCCACCGCCACCGTTCAGTACATCGGCAACTCCAGCGATTATTTTAACAATCCACGCATCCCTGATCTGGCGGATCGTGATTACATCAAAACGCCCATCTCGCTTTTGGGCGCGCGGCAAGCGGTCAATCTCGCGCGTTTTGGGGGCGCGGCGCGCGACGCGGCCAATGAGTTGAACAGGGCGACGGAACAACTCGAAAAGGCTGAAAACGCATGGCGGCTGGGCCAGTCGGAATCGGAGGTTGACGCCGAGGCGCGACAGGCGACGAGCTTTGCCGTGAGGGCTGAGGAAGAAGCCGAAGTCCGCGCCGCCGCACGTAAGCGGCGCGAAGAGATTGCACGGCGCGACGCGGCGGTGCGCGAGGCTGAAAAAACCGCTTCCGCTTCGACCCAGCAGGTTCAGGAACTGCGCGAGGCTCTCCGCAAAGAAGAGCACGCGAGAGAGGTGGCGGAGCGCGACGCGCTTAATGCCAACCAGCAGCTCCGAGAACTGCGTTCGGAAGTGGCGCGCTTGCGTGAAGAGATTCGTGCGACACGCGACGAGTCCGAGGAGGCTAAAGTCAGACTGGCGCGGATGGAGGGAGAGCGCAGCGCCGAGCGGTCGCGTCTCGCCGCAGAGCAGCGCGCCGCGAAACAACGCGACGCCCTCATCATGCTGAAATCGAACCTCGCGCGATTTGGAGCCGTCCGCGAGACCGCGCAAGGGATCGTGCTGGTTCTACCCGATGCGCTCTGGGCGGGCGCGCGCGCGGTTGAATTGACGCCGAAGGCGGCGGCCACGACCGTTGACCCGCTCGCCGCGCTGCTGGCGAACAATCCAGACCTGCGGATCACCATCGAAGCTTTTTCTGACAGTCGCGGCGACGAAGCTTCGTTGCGGAGGCTGACGCAGGATCGAGCAGAGTCGTTGGCGGGACACTTGGTTTCGGCGGGCGTTGACGGTGGGCGCATCCGTGCCGCTGGCATGGGCATCTCCAACCCGGTCGCCGCAAACACGACGAACGCGGGGCGTCTCAGAAACCGGCGCATCGAGATCACGCTCTCACCCACCGCGCCGGGTGATGCGGCTTCGAACGACGGCACACAGAACTGAAGTGCAAGGAAGCAGACGGCGGGAGCGCGAGACAGGCCAAGAGATTTCGCTTTGAAATCTCGTAACACAAATCTCAATTACGAGATTTCTTTCCTGCCCCGCGCTCTCGCCGTCTGCTTCTTTACCGCCTGCTCGCGCGGCCCGTTGATGAGGTAGAATGAACTCATCAACGGGCCGCTTCTCTTTATCGCCATGACACCGCTCGAAGTCATACAACTCATCGGCTACAGCACGGCGGCGGGGCTGCATCTTTGGATTGGCGCGATGCTCGTCCGTCGCCGTAGCGAAATCGGCGTCATCGAACGAGTCCTCACTATTCTCGCCTTCGCCATCGGCGTCTGGCACGCCTCAAACCTCTTCGTCGAGTTGCATACGATGCTGGGACTCGCGGAAGGAACGTGGGAGACCGTGCTGCGCGTCGCTGACACGCTCGCGGTGGCGAGTGTGACGCTCACCTATTCTTTGCTGCTCCACGTTCACCTGCACCTCTGGGCTAAGGCACGTCATCGTCCGCTCAACCGGACGGAGCGGATACGTGTCTATCTTTCCTATATCCCGCTGGTGTTTTTAACTTACGCGGTCACGACGCTCTGGAGGGGTGGCTATGCGCCGATGTTCGAGAAGCTCTCGAATCTACTCCTGCCATTCGCGCTGTGGGCCGCTTACGTGCTGATTCTGGTCGCCGTCACGGATATCCTCATCGCACAACTCTCGGAATCACACAGCGAGCGAAGGTTGATGAGGACGCTTGGGGCCGCTTTCATCGGGATCGCACTATTAATTCTGTTGGTTTACGCGGCGGGCTTTGGAGAGGGAACGACCGCCGGCACTTATCTGAAAACGTTCGCCAACCTCGGCTCACTCGTCCCGACGGCGCTCCTCGCATACCACATCTATCGTTATCGTTATCTCGAATTGATCTTTAAAGAGAGCCTGATTATCGCGGCCTTCGCCATCGTGGTGCTCGCCGTCTACCTTTACGGACTGCGGACGTTTTCGGCATGGGCGACCGCGCGATTCGGGCTTCGGGCCGCCGCGATTGAGTCCATACTGATCCTCGCGCTGGTGCTCGTCGCATCACCGTTGCGGCGCTGGCTCGACAACCGCTTCCGCGAGCTTTTCGAGGAGGAAGCATCGCTCTACCGCGAGGTTGCCGCGCGTATCAGCTCTCACTCTGGTCGGTATCAGCAACTGCCGGACTTACTGCGATTCGTCGAAGAGCGAGCCGCCGCCGGACTCGGACTTCGACGGGTCGGACTCATCGCCTTCGACCGCGAGCGCGCCGTGTCCGATAACGACCCCGATGTGCGAGGCACTTTAAATGACGGTGGCGCGGAAGGTGGTGCGGAAGGTGGTGATGGCTTCAGGCGTCTCACCCAAAGTGAAAATGTTGATTTGGCTTCCGCTGGCACACTGACCGAGGTATGGGTTGCCGAAGTTTTGAAACGCTTGCGCGAGTTGGATTGGGGGCCGGTCGAAGGAGACCAGTTGATACGCAGTCGCGGCTTTGAAATCGTCTACCCGTTGAGACGGGAAAATCGAGTGGTGGGGTTGATGTCCGTTGACGCCGCGCCGGATGCACTGACTTACGACGTGCGCGCCGTGCTGGGGATGCTGGCGGGACAAGTGGCGACGGCCATCGAAGACTGTATGCTGGTCGAAAAAAATGTACGGCTTGAGAGACGTGTAGCGCAGGGAGAAAGACTGGCGGCGCTCGGACAGATGGCCGCCACCGTCGCGCATGAGATCAGGAATCCGCTCTCAGCTATCAAGTCAATCACGCAGGTCATGCGCGAGGACGAACACATCAGAGGCGAATACTCGCGCGACCTCGACCTGATCGTCGGCGAGACCGACCGGTTGAGTCGCAGCGTGACGCAGATGCTCAGTTTCGCGCGCAGTGCGCCGCAGACCGAGACCTCACAGCGTGTCGGCGAACTCGTCGGGAATATCGTCCGGCTCTTCCGCGCCGAAGCCGTTGAGCGTAACATCCGCCTCGAAGAAAATCTTGGCGACGAGCGGCTTGAGATTGACGGCGCAAGTGCCGCCGCGGTTCGGGACGCGATTTCCAATCTGCTCCACAACGCGCTACAGGCGACGCCGGATGGTGGTCGGATCACCGTCAGCGTTAAAAACGAGGGGCGACAGGCAGTGCTCGTAGTCGAGGACACAGGTCCCGGCATCGCGCCGGAACAGCGCGAGCGCATCTGGGAGCCGTTCTTCACCACCAAGCAGCGGGGGACGGGGCTGGGGCTTGCCATCGTCCGCAAGCGCATCGAAGAAGTAGGCGGGATGGCCCGCCTCGCACATTCCTCGAACGGCTCCGGAGCGCATTTTGAATTGACGATACCGTTGCGGACATCGGTTGATCCGAATCCGGCTCATCCGGCTCATCCGGCATGAACCCGATGGCACGGCGGGTACTCGGGAAAAGTATGGAAACGACAAAAAAGAACGAGGAGAAGTGGCACGTCCTGATCGTGGATGATGAAGAGGCGGCGCGCTACGGCATCCGACGGGCGCTCTCCAATTTCAGCTTCGATCTTTCGGAAGCGGGCAGCGTCGAAGCCGCGCGTCCCTTTATTTCGTCGAAGCAGCCCGACCTCGTACTGCTCGACGTTAATTTGCCCGGCCAGAGTGGGATCGAATTTTTGCGCGAGCTGGCGGCGGGTGAGAACGCCCCGCTCGTGATTTTGATTACGGCTTACGGCTCGGAGCGCATGGCGGTCGAGGCCATCAGAACGGGCGCATACGATTATCTTTCGAAGCCTTTCGATGTGGACGAGTTGAGACTCGTTGTCAAGAACGCGCTTGAAACTGTTGGCCTGCGGCGTGAAAACAAGAACCTCCGCAAGCGGATCGAACTTGAAAGTGAGCGGAGGGGGTCGCTGCTCGGTGATTCGGAAGCCATCGGACGGGTGCGCTCAATTATCGAAAAAGTGGCGGAGACGGACGCGACCGTCCTCGTCCGCGGAGAGTCTGGGACGGGCAAGGAACTCGTCGCGCGCGAACTACACGAACGCAACACGGAGCGGCGGCGCGGCAACTTTGTCGCGGTCAATTGCGCCGCACTCCCTTCGGAACTCATCGAGTCGGAGTTGTTCGGACATGAGAAGGGCGCTTTTACGGGGGCGGCCACGCGCCGCCGTGGAAAATTCGAGCAGGCTGACGGCGGCACGCTCTTCCTCGACGAGATTGGAGACATGAGCGCGACGGTGCAGGCCAAACTCCTGCGTGCGCTCGAAGAACGGCGCATCGAGAGGCTCGGCGGCTCCGACTCAATCCCGGTGGATGTGCGAATCGTAAGCGCGACGCACCGGCCTCTCGAACAGGAGATCGAGCGCGGGAATTTTCGCGCCGACCTTTTTTACCGGCTTCAGGTTGTCACGATTGAAATTGCGCCCTTGCGCGAACGCAGAGAGGACATCCCGGCCCTCGCGGAAGCTTTCGCGCGGCAGGTCGCCGAACGTTATCACGTTCCTCAACGCACGATATCCTCGGCGGCTTTGCGGCGTTTGATCGAGTATAGCTGGCCGGGTAATATACGCGAGCTTCGCAACACGATGGAGCGCGCTATGATCCTCGCCGATGGTGACGAGTTGAACGCGCTCGACCTCCCGGAAGAAGTCTCAGGTGTCGCACGGCCCCGGAAAGCTGATTCGGCTCCGCCTGAAGAGGGCGACGCCTTATACGTGCCGTTCACCGCTGATTTCAGAGAAGACAGGCGCGAATTCGAACGCAGATACATCGCGCGCTGTCTCGAAGAGTCGGGTGGCAACGTCACAAAGGCGGCGGCGGTGCTCGGCATGCACCGGCAGTCGCTCCAGCACAAGCTGCGTGAGTTGGGGCTGGCGCGACGATATATCGCCGTCGGCGGCGAAGACGTGCACGAAAACTCCGAAGAGTGAGCGTCGGAGTTTACCGGGTTCAGAATCGCGCGCATTGCCTGCCCGCAAACATTAAAGATAAACTCCACTGGTCTGATTACCCTTACGGAGCTGTGTAATGAAGTCACGCTTTGATGCAATTCTTCAGCCGGAGCAGGCCGCCTACCTCGATAGGTTGCTTCCCGCCAATGTCGGGCTGATTGAGGAGATGGAGCAGTTTGCCGCCGCGCACCACGTTCCCATCTCCGACCGCGAGGTGGCGAGGTTTCTTGAAATCACTGCGCGGGCGACCGCCGCGCGCCGCGTGTTAGAGATCGGGATGGCTATCGGCTATGGGGCCATCCACATCGCGCGGGCGCTCCCCGCGGACGGACTGGTCGTCACTATCGAACCGAATGAGGAGATGATCGCCGCCAGCGAAAGTTTTCTCAGACGCGCGGGCCTGTTCGAGCGCGTTCGCGTCGAGCGCGGAAAAGCTCTCGAAGTTCTGCCGACATTAAACGAGACGTTCGACCTCGTCTATCTCGATGCGGTGAAAGAGGAGTACAGTGACTATCTCGAACACTCATTACCTTTACTGCGGCAGGGCGGGGTTGTCATCGCCGACAATCTCCTCTGGGGCGGTCTCGTGGCAGGCGACGTTACGCCAGCGGAGAAGGACTCCTCAACACAGGCTTTGCGCGAATTCAACCAGCGTTTCATCCAACATCCACAACTCCTCTCCGTCGTGTTGCCGGTCGGTGACGGACTCGGCTACGGAGTCAAGATTAGTTGAAACAATGGTCTACGCGATCCGCAGTCTCCGAGATTCTCGCCGAAGCTTACCCGCCACTTCATAAACAGGGGTTCTGTGTTTGGTTCACGGGCTTGACCCGCTCCGGTAAATCAACCACGGCGGAGTTGCACACCATCCTCTTGAAACATGCGAGCGGTGAGATTCAAAGGGGATGTACGATAAGGCGCGGCATGGGGAGAGGTTACATAAAAATCGCGGAGTAGCTTGAGTGAGCGCAAAGTTGAATGAATGAACACACGGAGAAGAACGGGAATGACGCAAGCTCTCCACGCCGCGAGCACGAGTTGCTCCTGCATTGCGCCCGTTCGCTCGCCGATGACGAAACGAAGGAGAAAATCAGGGGGCTGGTACGGGAAGGGATTGATTTTGATTACCTCATACAGTTGGCGCGGCGGCATTTGATTCTCCCGCTCCTTTTTCACCAACTGAATAAGTCCGTCTCGGAGATAGTTCCTCCCGCATATCTTCAAAATCTGAAAAAATCTTACCGGGACAATGCCGCCCGAAACCTCTATCATGCGGGAGAACTTCAAAGGATACTCGATGCATTTTCAGTGGAGGGAATCGAAGTCGTTCCTTTCAAAGGACCGACCCTTGCACTCTTCGCATATCGCGATCTTTCGTTGCGAAGGTTCATAGACCTCGACCTCCTCGTCCGCCGCCAAGACATCCGAGGGGCGAAGGAGGTGCTGATCTCAAGAGGTTACCAACTGTTCCCCGCGCTGACGCCCGCGCAGGAATCCTTGCTGCTCAACGGGCAACATGCCCTTCAATTCATCCGCGAAGGCGGGAACCTGATCGTCGAGCTTCACTGGTCAATCGTCCCAAGAAAATTCGCCGAGTCGGTGTGTGCCGAAGACATGTGGGGCCGCATCGTTAAGAAGAGGATGAACGGGTCGGAAGTGTTTTCGCTTTCGACCGAAGACCTCTTGTTGGGGCTTTGCGTGCATGGGACGAAGCACCTGTGGGAGAGGCTGATTTGGATATGCGATATCGCCGAATTGTTAAATTCATCCCCCGACTTGAAATGGGCGGAAGTTATGGAACGGGCGCGAGTCGCCGGAGTGGAGCGTATGCTACTGCTCGGACTGTTGCTCGCCGCTGAATTACTCGGCGCGGCCCTTCCGGACGAAATAAAGGGGAAAGCGGCCCGTGACGCGGAAATTTGTCATTTGACATCATTGGTCCGCGCACGGCTCTTCGACGGGGCGGATTATAAACAGGCTGGGTTTATCCAAAACATCCGCTTCAATTTGCTGGCGCGACAAGGCTGGCGCGACAGAATCCGCTATTATGGTTTCATCCTGTCCCCGACTGACGGGGACATCGCGGCCTTACGACTGCCCTCGGCACTATCGTTTATGTATTACTTTCTAAGACCTTTACGTCTTCTTATCAAGGGGGAAGCAGGGCATTAGAGAACGAGTGGGCTTGCCGTGAGAACGAGTTGGCGGCGAACGGTTTCGCACTAATTGCGGGCGTTCGGGGAACTCATTTGAGAAGGGAAGAATTGGCTAAGGATGGGTAAAAGGGGGCCGGTGAGGTACTTTCAGAGTCATTAAAACGTGAGGTTTACGTTGACGCTTCTCCTCAAATTGTGTTAGCTTCCGCTTATCCGCTAGATACCCTCGTGTAGGACGCCGCTAATAGGAATTATTACGAAGCTTTTAGAGGGCGCGAAGGTTTGGGTATGGTTATTCTGGAGTGTACTTTAAGGTTCAAAGGGTCTCAGTCAATAGATGAGTAAATTTTTTATCAGTTCAAAGTGTGTCTTGTTTTATTCCTTGCTGGCGATGGTGCTTTTTGTGTCTACGACAACAGCACAGGAGCAACCGGCGCGTACCGGCGCTAAACCGGCGGGCGAGGTTGAGCAAGAGCACACAAACAGTCAGGAAAAAGGGGAGAAGGGAAAACAGGCATGGACGGTGGGGATGAGTAAGGAGACCCCGTCCACCTTCACGATCAAGGCGAAAGAAGCACGTTTAGGCGAGATCACCAACGACCTTTCGCGGAAGATCAAAGTTCCTTTCTTTGTCAGCCCGCTCCTCGCTAAACAGAACATCACGCTCGAATTCAGCGGCATGACGTTGGAAGGCACGCTTCGCATGCTGGCGCCGCAAGCGTACATTGATTATGAGGTCGGTGGCGGAGACCAGTCCCAGCCCAAAGTCCTTGCCGTCTACCTCAACGCCTTTAATGAAAAACCGCCCTCACTGACCGAGGTGGTGAAAGGCAACTCGGAAGCGATTTTGATAGATGGCGACACCGAGGAAGGGGTGGGTGACGAAGAGGAAAAGAAGAAACGGGATGAGGCGAACCCCCTGAAGGTCAGCTACACCAAAAATGCACTGACCATTCGCGCGCGCAAACAGCCGCTCACCGTCGTCCTCTTCAAGGTCGCCAGCGAACTGGGCATCCCCTTCGAGATGCGCTACGAATCACCAGAGGTCGTGGACATAGATTACAACGACTACTCTGTCGTGCAAGCTTTACGCAGTCTATCTTCTTCCGTGCGTCTTTTTTATCGCACGGACCTACAAACTTACGACGTGCAGCCGCTGCGGATCTTACTGGCGGCTCCAACCGCAGTTAAATACTGAGATGACAACCAACCGGTTGAGGAGGCGAGCTACATTGAGCACCAAGAACACAACAGCCACGGTAATAAATTATAATGCCGCGAGCGCAGTAGAAGTTGAAGAGCCGCGGCTGGAACTTGACCGCAAGCAACAATTTCTTGAGCCGGAAATCTCCACCCCGGTAGACGTGCTCGAAGCAACGACCTTTTTTCAGGCTGCGACCAGCGGCGCTACCAACTAGAAATCATCCCAAAGAAATCTGAATCCACTTGAGGAGGATTGACACCTTGGACGAGCAAATAATTTTCGACGGAAAGCGGTCTGTCCAGAAAGTTGAAATGGACGGAAGAGGCAACGAGGTTCCGGCCACCCGAAGGAATATTTTCGTGGAACCGGAAATCTCCACCCCGGTAGACGTGCTCGAAGCAACGACCTTCTTTCAGGCTGCGACCAGCGGCGCCACCAATTAGCGAAATGAAGAATGGTAGGAATACGAAGGCAAAGTTGATGAACACGTAAAGCCTCGCTGTCCATCCGACACGAAGTACAGCTTGGCCGGCGCCAGCGCCAGTGATGGAGGGATGAGAAGTTCAACGAGCCGGACATTTCGGTTTCAGTAAACGTGCTCGAATTCAATACCTTCTGCTAGAGCATCATCAGCGGCGTTTCACTCTCTTGTTTAGTTGAGAAGGGGCGAGACGATTTCCCTGCTGCCGCAATGAATACCCTCTCTATCCCTGCCCGACCGGCGCTCCAAAGGTTTTACAGGGTCGCCGGTCGTTTTCTATTGGTTGCGGCGGACGATATCTGGTCGGCTGAAGCCTTTTCACGTTTCTTCGACGGCTGGTATTTTTCTCCGTCCGATGCCGGCGACGGCCTCAACCCGGATGCGGTCATCAGGATTAATCGCCGCCAGCCCCTGCCGCAACTTCCTCCCGACCTCCAGAGTTACGAACTGCCCGGAGACGGTTATTGTCACTCCGACGGGACAGCTTTTTATATCGAATTCGGCTCCTCCCTGATTGCCCTCACAGGTGATTGCTCGTCCGAGGTCGAGGTGTGGTTGGGCGCTGAGTCGGAAGGCGACTCAACCGTACTCGCCAGTGTCGTGTCATTTGCTGTCTCGTCGGCTCTCCGGAGATGCGGGGTTTACGAGCTTCACAGCGGCGGCGTGTCTGAACCGGATTCCGGAAAGGGCGCGTTAATCATCGGCGCTTCGGGCAGCGGAAAATCCACACTAACATTGCAACTCGCGTCGGTCGGTTGGGGCTACCTCTCCGACGATGTGCTTCTCCTCCATGAGGTGAAGGGATTGGTCGAGGCGTGGGGTCTTCGACGTGATTTCGCCGTGACGGAAGAGACGTTGGCCGCAAGCGGCATCCAACAACTTAAGGTTGGCGTCGGCGGCCCACATCAGGCTTTTGACTCTGATAAGCGCAGACTGCCGCCGGGGGAACTGTTCCCGACGGGTCACGTCGCTCAGTGCGCTCCATCTACAATCTTCTTCCCGGTCATTACGGGCGAGCCGGAGAGCCGGGTCGAGTTGCTATCTCAGGCGGAAGCGATGTCGCGTCTCATCAGGATGTGCCCGTGGGCTTCATTTGACGAATGTTCGGCAGGGGGGCATTTACGGCTCCTCGCTCAACTCGTCAGGCAATGCCGGTCCTTCGAGGTCTTCGCCGGTCGGGATTTGTTGAATGATCCTACACTCGCCGCACGATTGATCCGCGAGCGGGTCTGATTCAGGCTGTTATGGAAACCATCTCAACGGCTCCCGGAAATGATTACGGCCCGCGCAGGTTGAGCGTCGAGCTGACGAACATCTGCAATCTCCATTGCAGTTATTGCCTGCGCGATGAGGATGCGCTCTATCACACACCCGCGAACTTTTTCCCCCTCGAACTTTTTCACCGTATCACACGGGAGGCGCGCGAAGTAGCCGGCGTCACACACGTGATGCTGACTGGCGGCGAGCCGACATTGCATCCACGTTTTGGAGAGGTGTTGGAGGCCGCCGGTCTCGAAGGATTGAAAGCGAGTTTCGTTACAAACGGGTGGCATTTTGAACGCATCTGGCCCGTCTTGAAAGAGCACCCCGGAGTTGTCACGCACGTCGCGTTTAGTATAGACGGCGCGACACGTGAGGCGCACGACCGCTGGCGTGGTGAAGGCTCGTTCGTCCGGTTGGTGCGTGCCATCACCAGATGCCGGATGGGTGGTATGCCTTTCAGCGTCAAGTGCGGCATTCGCCGCGACACCGTCCCGCGGCTTGAGCAACTCGCAATCTTCGCCGCGCGGATGGGCGCCGAATCACTCTTCTTCGACCACGTCATGCCGACCTCGGCGGGCGTCGAAGATGAGTCGGCATTGAGCCTCGAAGAGCGCACACAAGCCGAGCAGGAGATCGCGACGCTCGCGCAAATCTTCAAGATGCGAATCGGGATCAACGTCGGCTATTACAACGTTGATCCCGCGCCGCCTTGTTCCGCGCTGGCCGGCGTGAGCTTTAACGTGGATTACAAAGGGCGTCTCTCTTTGTGTTGTAACCTGTCGGGCTTTCGCGGGGCGGTCGGCGAGGGCGATGTCGTCGCCGATCTCAACGAAGAGGGTTTCGCGACGGCATACACGCGGCTCAATTTGGTTGCCGAGAAACAACTAGAGAGACGGCGAGAGGCGCTTGCGCGGCTGGCTGAGGCCGACGTGAAGGATGATTTATATACCGGCTCGCCCTGCCTCTTCTGTTTGAAAACGCTCGGAAAAATTCCCTGGAGTTCGGCCACGGGAGGCGACCTTTCGCGGCGCACTTTGCCGGTCATCGTACTAGCTTAGAACCTCCGCATGCGTTTGCAACTTTATGAAAACGTGCCTGACGGGAACAGTGCCCTTACACCCGCTGGTCTGATCGAGGTCGAGCGTTTGAAAGGCTGTTTGCCGGTGGATGCGTTGGTGTCGGACGGGCAGCCATATATCGAGTGGATGGAGATGTCGGATGTAACTTTATCCGAGCCTTTTTTCCAACAGACCGTGGAGAAGGCAAGAATGAAGCATCCCGCGCGAAATGATTTCATCACCGACATCAACGCGCTGATCCAGTTTGAAAAACTGGCTGACTTTTTGCGTCCCACGGGTTTCATTTTTCACGCCTCGAGGTGCGGCTCGACGCTCGTCTCGAACGCCTGTCGCGCCTTGAGAGACACACTGGTCTTCTCGGAACCTTACGTCGTTGATAAATTGGTCGGGCAGTTTTTCACGATGGCTCAGGGTGAAGGTCTGTTGACGCATTTGTGGCAAATATTTCTGCGCGGCGCGGTCAGCGCGCTCGGCCAGCGCATGAGCGGGCAGGAGCGTCACTTCATCATCAAGTTCGCCTGTTGCGGAATCCTCCAGTTGAAGTTGATCCGGCGCATCTGGCCCGAAGTCCCGTGGGTATTCATCTACCGCGACCCGGTCGAGATCATGGTCTCGAATCTGAAAAACGTGCCGGATTGGATGCTGACTGAAGAGCAGCCGGAGCACACGTCGGCAATGCTCGAACTAACGCAGAGAGATGTCTCGCGGATGAGCAGGGATGAGTTTTGCGCGAGGGCGCTTGGCAAATTTTACGCGATGGCAGCCGAGCAGGCGGATGATCGAGCTATGCTCATCGCATATGAACAACTCTCGCCGGAAACCCTGTCCGAAGTGGCGAGCTTCTTCGGCGCCGCGCCCTCCGCCGCCGAAATGGATGAGATCACGCGCGTCTCACGCTTGTACTCGAAGGATTCGACGCGCGCTTTCGGGGGCGACGCGGACATTAAAAGACGCGCCGCTTCACCGTTGACTCTGGAAATGGCGGAGCGCTGGGCGGCTGAACCATTCGAACGCCTGCGGCGAAGGCACCGGCAATCTGTCGGTCATTGAAGATGTGCGACCCGAATCTATAATATTTTAGGCGAGAGAACGATGACTGAAAGCAACCTGGCAACGAACACACCGGCGCCCTGCGACTACGTTGTATTCACCGAATTCGACGGTGGCGAGGGCGTTCTGGTTGATTTAAACACGAAGAAGTATTACCAACTGAACGAAACGGCGATGCTGGTGTGGCGGGCGCTCGAAAAACGGAAGAGCCGGGGCGAAATCACTGAAGAGATGATTGCTCTCTACGATGTGACGGCGGAACACGCGAATTCGAGCGTCGAGCGACTCCTGCAAAAGTTTATGTCATACAAGCTGGTCCGGTCGAGCTAGACTTCAGAGCCAAAGTGTTGCGGCAATCGCCATGAAAGTGGAGACATCTGTGCGGAGCGGAGATGAAGCTTGCCGCGAAGGCGAGAGAAGGTATTTGCTGCGATACACGATTCTGACGGGCGCTCTATTCGTGCCGCTCGTGTTGGCGTTCGTCCTGCTCAGAAGCAGTTACCCGGTCGCGGCGTGGACGGTGATGCTGCCGCCGGATGCAACCCGACCGGAGCGCACGTACTATATTCTGCGCGGCGAAACCATCTCCGGCGAGACCATTGACATTGCGCGGTCTGATCTCACAAACGTTTTATACTCACGCACGTGGTGGATGGTCGCGGCGACGGTAAACAATCAGAGCTTCTACCTCAAATCGCCGCATCCCGACAACGCACGTCTGCTGGCGGAGACGGAAGGCGGCGAGCCGCCGCGCGCCGCGCGCTTATTGCAACTACTCCGGGGGCTGGCAGCTATCTATAACCAGAAGCAGCCTGAACACTCGCCGAGACGTTTGAAGGCGATACGGCTGGACGCCAAACGGTGGGATAGCGCGCGTTTCGCCGATTATGACCGGTTCGTCGAGTCATGGCGCTTGGAACTCTGACCCGCCTTGTGCAGGCGGAAGCAACCACACTCGGCATCATCCGCGCCGGGGTGAGCGGCGTTTTCCTCATCGCTATTCTCTTCACCTCCGTCTCCGACATGGGCTACCTGCCCGTCACGATCTTCAACCCGACCGGCGTCATGCAAATCTTCTCATGGGGATTTTATGACAGGCTTGTGACGCCGGGAGGGATGTCGGCGTTAAAATGCGCGATGGTGCTTTCACTATTGATGAGCACCGCCGGATATCTGACTCGTATTTCGAGCGTGACCTCCGCTTTACTGATTCTCTTTTTTCAGGGACTGCTCCGGAGCTGGCGCTTTACGCATGACGAAATGCTGGGCGTCTATTTTCTCATCATCCTCGCCTGCACTCCCTGCGGTGATGGCTTCTCCGTGGATAGCCTTCCCGGTGCTGACCGACGGCGTAGAAAAAGTTTCGTCTACGGATACCCGATTTTGCTGATGCAGGCGTTGATAGCGTGGAGCTATTTTTCTTCCGCGGTCATCAAGTTGCGAGTCGCCGGGTTGAGCTATCTCGATCCCGATAAGATGCCGACTTACGCAATCATCCATTCGCTCGACAATTTGCATGACACGCAATTCCGCCTCGCCTTCATGCTGCCGAACTATCGAGATGTCGTGCCGCTCGCGGTGAGTTTGATACTTGTGTGGGAGCTGTTGTTTCCGCTGGCCGTCGTCTGGAAGCGTGCTCGCTGGGCGTTCTTGCTAGTGGGTGTCTTGTTTCACTTCTCGACGATGTTCCTGATGAACATCTTCTTCCCTTACACGTTGGCGATGTACCTCGTGTTCGTTGACTGGCCGAGGTGGATGAAACGTGTCGCGCAAGCGCCTCTGTTGAAGCACGCGGCAAGTTGGTGGAGAGATTTCCGCAACGTGCCTGAAACGTTTCCGGAACTGACCGTCTCCGACAAGATTCCGCGCCGGGTGTTGCTTTGGGACGGCGATTGTGGCTTCTGCAAAGGATGGGTGAAGCGCCTTCAACGTTTCGCCGGTCGGCCTTTCGAAGCCCATCCGTATCAGTCGTTCGAGAAGGAATTACAACCAGAGTTATTGAATTGGTCGAGAAAGCAGATGCACTGGATTGACGCAAGCGGCAAGGTGGTCGGGGGCAGTCGAGCACTTGTCACCGTACTCGCTGAGTCGGGGCATTGTTTTTTGGCGGCGCTCCTCGAAAGCGCGCCGCTCAGACCTTTCGCTTGGTTCGGGTATCGCGTGGTAGCGAGGAATCGCGGTTGATAAACTCGCGCCGGGTCGTTTCGCACGGTCGAAAGTCGAGGGACAAGCCGCGCGTCAGCAGGCGGGATAGCCAAAGGTGACGGTGTAATCAGGCGTCAACTTTTCCAGCAGCGGCTCACCATCAACTTCGAGCCAAGCGTGTCCGTCGAGCGCCCCGGACTCCTTTTTTCTCACACCGAAGACCACGCGTGACTCGATGCCACTCAACGCAAGATAGCGATAGAGCACCGGGGCGCGTTTCCAGCAGGTTGGCGTGTAGAGCCAGAAATCGGTTGCGAGTAAGAGGTCAATGAGCCGTGAGAGTTTTAGTTTGACCTCCGCGGGATCGCTGACGGGGCGACGACGGCGGAGGGGCGTGATGATCGCCATCGCTTTCTCAAAAGGCAGTAAGTTCAAGAGCAGCGAAGTGACGGCGACCCATGCGGCCATGCGGAGCAGGAGGAGGCTGGAGAGAGGCTCGCGAAAGGTGAACCGCGCGGCCTGAGTTAGTTGTCGCCAAATGCTTCGGGCTTGAAAACTCATCTCAAACAAACGAATTACACTGCGCCGCCCCGCCGCGATTTGTTAACATCGGCGCGAGAATAAAGATGCTCATCCACGATGGACGGAAAGCGCATGAGCGCGCCGCACGCACTATCAGCCGAGGAGGCGTCATCGGCTTTCGCACCGACACATTTTACGGCCTCGGAGTTGACCCTTTCAACCATGAAGCACTCGACGCTCTGAACGACTTGAAGGGGCGGGAAGGTAAGCCCATCCTCGTTCTGGTGAGTAGCGTGGATGCCGCATCGCGCTTGATTGACACGCATTCGCCGCTGTTCGGAGCGGTGTGCGCGAGGCATTGGCCGGGCGCCCTCACGCTGGTTTGCAAAGCGCGCCCGGAAGTGCCTGAAGCGCTGACGGCGGGGACGGGAACGGTCGGTGTGCGTCTCCCGGACGATGCGAGTGTGACTGCACTGGTGCGCGCGTGCGGCGGCGCGTTAACCGCAACGAGCGCTAATCCGGCTGGCGCGCCGCCCGCGCGGTGTGCCGCTGAAGTGGAGCACTATTTTCAGGAGCGGCTCGACTTAATCATAGATGGCGGGGCGTGTCGAGCCGAGCAGCCTTCGACGGTGCTCGACATCGAAAGCGACCCGCCTTCGATGATCCGCGAGGGCGTCGTGCCCCGGCACGAATTAGCCGCTACTTTTAAAGAACTGGGCATAGCACTCGCCTGAAACGCACGTATCCGCGGGAAGTTTGCCGGCACGTCTCATCACTTCTCAATAGTAACGAGTCTCAGGAAGCTGAAATCGTTACTCGCGTCAATTTTTATGTTCCCGACGTTCTTCCGCGCGATAACCATCACGTCCGGATACCAGAGCGGCAGCATCGGTAAATCGCGGCTGACGATCTCCTGCGCCTGTGTATAGAGCGTTCTCGCTTTTTCACGGTCGAAAGTGCCGATGGCTTCGGAGAGGATGCGGTCAAGCTCCGGGTTGCGATAGCGTTGGCGGTTGCGACCATTCGCGCGGCTGGCCGACGGTATCTCGCTGGAGTGGAAGAGGTCATAGAGAAAAATCGGGTCTTGATTGCCGCCGACCCAACGGAGTGTGCTCATCTGGAACTGACCTTTGCTCAACTGGTCAATGAGCGTCGGCGTCTCGAAGGTCTCAATCTGGGCGGGGATGCCGATGGCCTTCAACGCATTTTGAATCACACCGGCATACTGGCTGACGGCGGAGTTGCCCGCCGAAATCTTCAACACAACAGGCTTGTCGAAACGCGCGCCCGGCCCGTCGCCGTCCGGGTCGCGGAAACCGGCTTCATCGAGTAACTGCTTGGCGCGGGCGGGGTCGTAGTTATAGACCTGACCGGGGATGTACGCCCAAGACTCTTGCGGGAGGATGGAGTGTGCGACGCGGGCTTGTCCCAGCATCAGTTCGCGGACGATGCCTTCGCGGTCAATGGCGTGTGCGATGGCCTGGCGCACCTTGACGTTGTTGAGCGGGGGCTGCTCAACGTTGAAGCCGAGATAGACGATGTTCGCGCCGGGGAACCTTTCGACTTTGAGATTCGGGTCGCTGGAGAAGAACTTGTAAGTGTCGGGCGTGATGTTGGCGGCGCCGCTCACGAGGTCGAGGCGACCGCTCTGCAACTCGGCCTGAAGCGTGTTCGCATCGAGAATCGTGCGGACGCGCAGTTCCTTAATGTTCGGCGCGCCCTGCCAGTATTTATCGAATGCCTTCAGGTCTACGAACTTTTGCGATTCTTCATGCCGGACGAACTGGAACGGGCCAGAGCCGACCGGGTTCTGTTTCTGCGTGTCGGCGCTGCCTTGCGGGATGACGGGCAGTGAGACGAGATTGGGCAGGAGCTGGAGCCACGGCTTACGGAGGCGGATTACCAGCGTGCTCGGGTCGGGCGTCTCGATGGAGGTGATATAAAGTTGGGCGCCGGCGGGGTTTCCTTGAGCGCTATCTCCGACGGTGGGGTTGCTGCTCGCCTTACCCGTGGTCGCGCCCCCGGCGGGAGCAGGCTCGAAAAATGGCGCCTTCTTTTTCTTGTTCGATGAGAAGAGAGCTTCGAGCGTGTACTTCGCGTCGGCGGAGGTCAGCGGTTTACCGTCGTGAAAGGTGACGCCTTCGGGCAGCGTGAAAGTCGTCGTCAAGCCATCCGGGGAAACGGAGATGTTCGACGCGAGGTCGCCGACGTAATCGAATTTTTCATTCTTTCGCACCAGCGAGTTGAACATGAGTTGGCGGAGGCGTTCGCTGGCGGCGTCCGTGCTGTCGAGCGGGTCGAAGGTGGAGGGGTCTGTATCAAGCATGGTGACGAACGGTTCGCCCGTGTGGTCACTCCCTCCGCCGCATCCCGACAGCAGGACGAGAAGGATGGTTGTCAAAAGGGCGCCGACAGCTCGCCGAGTGCTCATCAAGATTTGCCTCCGTAAACATAATTGAGTTTGTCGTTGAGTTCGGCGACCTGCAAAGAAAGTTCGCCGAAGCGTTTCAGATCGAAGGGGAGGGGCGGCTGCGCCAGTGTTTTGAAGGCGGCGATGCGTTTGAGAGATGCCTCGATTCGTTCGCCGTTGAGAATGCCTTCGCGTGCGGCGCTGAGGAGAGCGTCGTAGCCGCGCCGGATCAATTCCGGTCGAGCGCAGATGAGGAGCATGTCCTCGCCGGCCTCGATGGCGCGCAGCGCAGTGTCTTCGATCTCTCTATGTTTCGCAATCGCGCCCATCTCAAGGTCATCCGTCAAGACCAGACCATCGTATCCCAGTTCATCACGCAAAAGGCTCGTCACGATATGTGGATTGATCGAAGCGGGGACGAGCCGGCCCCCAGCGAAGCCGCGGTGGATGTCAATATTGGGGAATCCACCATGACTGACCATGACCGCGCGCACCATGTTGTCCTCGCGCTGGAAAAGCTCGATGTACGGAGCGAGGTCTTGCGCTAACAGATCGTCATGCGACAACGGAATGACGGGCATCTCATCGTGCGAGTCTACCTCGCCCGCTCCGATGCCCGGAAAGTGCTTGGCGCAGCCGAGGCAGCCCGCGCCCTGTAGTCCGCGCAGGTAGACCATCGTATAGCCAAGCACCTCACCGGGCGACCGCCCGAAGGAGCGCGAGTAGAGGCCGTTCGACAGCAGGTCGCGGTCGTCGGTCATAATTGAGAGGACGGGCGCAAAGTTCATGTTGAAGCCGAGCAGTCGCAGCACCTCGCCCGTGATGCTCCCGTGGGCGCGAGCGCCGGCGAGGTCGCCGTGTTGGCGTATGACGCGAGCGGCAGGCATCGGCGTGAAGATTTTGCGGAGGCGGTCAACGAGGCCGCCTTCTTGGTCAATACCCAGCAGCGGCGCGGTGGGCAACATCTCGCGCACGCCGTCGAGCAGACCGCGAAGCTGAACGGGCGAGGCGACGTTGCGACCGAAGATGATGACCCCGCCCGGCTTGACGTAATCCAACAGTTCACGCGTCGCGTCGTCGAGTTCGGTCCCCGGGAGTCCGATGTAAAGGAGTTGGCCGATCTGTTGTTCGAGGGGGAGGGAAAGAAGGTTGTCGTGGTCTGTCATGTAAAGGGCCGCGTAGTCTCTGCAATGGAACAAAAGGGTGAGTCAACTCCGCACGCTATGCAGCGGAGATCACATGATGCGTTTCTTCAGGTCGTGGAGAATTCGATGCGCTTCCTCCGATGAGACGGTTTCTACATCAATTCCACGAAGCTCGTCAAGAATGCTCTGGTTGGCTGTGTCGAAGAGTGTGACCTGCGCGGCGAGTGCGCGCCGTCCGGCACGCGACGCCGCGCGTTCGAGCGCGTCCACGCCCGCCATTTCTTCAACACCGGATTGGGGGATGTCCGCGACATGGTCGTCCGGATTATCAGCGAACACATCCAATTCGTAACGCTCCAGTTTTTGCAAAACTTCACGAGCGCGTTCGATCACAGGGGGCGGCAGCCCCGCGAGACGGGCCACCTCGATGCCATATGATTTTGACGCGCGCCCGCGTTCGATGCGGTAGAGGAAAATGATGTCGCCCTCGCGCTCGGCGACACGGATTTGATAATTTTGCGCGCCGGGGAGCCGGTCGGCCAGTTCCGTCAGTTCGTGATAGTGCGTGGCGAAGAGCGTTTTGGCGGTGCGTTCCGGCGAGTCGTGTAGGTACTCGGCGACGGCCCAAGCGATGGAGAGACCGTCAAAGGTCGCCGTGCCGCGGCCTATCTCATCGAGGATGACGAGCGAGCGCGGCGTCGCATTGTGCAGGATCGCAGCCGTCTCCGTCATCTCGACCATAAAGGTCGAGCGCCCGCGCGTGAGGTCGTCAGAGGCGCCGACGCGCGTCCAGATACGGTCGAGGACTGGGAGCCGCGCGCGTTCAGCCGGCACGAAAGAACCCATTTGCGCCATGAGTGCGATGAGAGCGGTCTGGCGAAGAATAGTACTTTTGCCGCCCATGTTTGGTCCGGTGATGATGAGCAGACGATCAGTCGAATTGTTAAGATAGATGTTATTCGGCACGAACGGCGTCTCGCCGAGAGCTTCGATCACCGGGTGTCGCCCGGCGATGATCTCCATCTCGTCGCCGTCGTGTAGGACGGGGCGATTGTAACGGCGACGGATGGCAACCTCCGCGAGTGAGACGAGTGCGTCGAGCATGGAGAGGGCGCGCGCCGTCGCTTGCAAACGCTTTGTTTCGGCGGCGACGTTCGCACGAACTTCACTGAAAATACGGGCTTCGATCTCAAGGATGCGCCCTTCGGCTCCGAGGACTCTCTGCTCGAGGTCTTTCAACTCTCCGGTCGAGAACCGCTCCGCGTTGGTGAGCGTCTGTCGGCGTTCGTAATCCGCGGGCACGCGGCTGGCGTTCGCCTTCGAGACTTCGATGAAGTATCCGAAGACATTGTTGAAACGGACGCGGAGGGTCGAAATGCCCGTGCGCGTTCGTTCACGCGATTCGAGCGCGGCGATGGTCTGTTTGGCATTGCGACTGAGCGCGCGCAATTCGTCCAGTTCCGCGTCGTAACCATCGCGGATCGCGCCGCCGTCAGTAAGGTTGATCGGCGGGTCATCGCTGATTGCGGCGGAAATCAACTCGCGAACTTCAGGCAGCTCTTCCGTATTCTCTCGGAGGATTTGCAGCAGCGACGACTCCGCATCCGATAACGCCTTGAGGATGGGCGGGACTTGTTCGAGCGAACGTTTGAGGGCGGCGAGGTCGCGTGGGTTGGCGGTTCCGAGGTTGATGCGTCCGATGAGCCGTTCGAGGTCGGCGACTTCACGTAGAAGAGCGCGCACGCGGTCGCGCTTCAATTGCGAAGAGGATAGCTCCTGCACCGCCGAGTGGCGGGCTTCGATTTCCCCACGCCGCACGGAAGGGCGCAACAGCCATGAACGAAGGAGGCGTGCGCCCATCCCCGTCACGGTGGCGTCGAGCACGTCGAAGAGGGAATTACCGCGTCCGCCGCCCTGTGTGACGGTCAATTCGAGGTTGCGGCAGGTCACGGCGTCAAGGACAAGATGGTCGTAGGTCTCGAAAAAACTGATATCCGAGACGTGCGCGGCGGCGGCGCGCTGCGATTCGCGTGCATAACGAAGGCATGAACCCGCCGCGCTGACCGCCTCCGTCTTTCGTTCCAGCCCATAACCTTCGAGGGTGCGAACGCCGAACTGTTCAAGCAGGAGCGTAGCGCAGGAGATAGGCTCCCAGAGCCAGTCGTCGAGGGGCGTGAGCGCCATGCCGACGCCATTGCTGACGACGTGGTCAGCCGGCGTGATATGTGCGACGGGTGAGCCTGAATCCTGTGGATGGTTCGTCAACGGAAGAGGGGCTGTGTGCGCCCCGCGTCCGGCGTAAGCATCCTTGACGAGGGGCGCGAGCGTTGACGGGTAGAGCAACTCGCGTGGAGCATAGCTTTCAATATCGGCACGGATGCGCGACCAAGCATCAGGCCCGGACACTTCCGTAGCGCGAAACTCGCCGGTCGAGAGGTCGAGAAAGGCGGCGCCGAAAGTGTCACCGGCGCCGCAGACGGCGGCGAGAAAGATCGCCTCTCTGGACTCGATCAGGTTGGGGTCAATCGCAGTACCGGGCGTGATGATACGGACGACTTCGCGGCGGACGAGTTTTTTCAGTTTCGAAGCGTCTTCGGTCTGTTCGCAGATGGCAACGCGGTAGCCCTTTCGAATCAGACGCGCGACATGATTGGCAACGGCATGGTGCGGCACGCCGCACATGGGAATCGGCGTGCCGCGTTCCTTGTGGCGGGCGGTCAGCGTGATTTCCAGTTCGCGTGCACCAGTAACTGCGTCATCGAAGAAAAGTTCGTAGAAGTCGCCGAGTCTGAAGAACAGG
The DNA here is from genome assembly GCA_041749275.1 of Pyrinomonadaceae bacterium. Classification (GTDB taxonomy): domain Bacteria; phylum Acidobacteriota; class Blastocatellia; order Pyrinomonadales; family Pyrinomonadaceae; genus JBGTBQ01. Next base: position 66,726 of record JBGTBQ010000470.1, read on the forward strand.
AGCGTGCCGGGATGCTGTCGTTTAAGCTCTTGATACTGGCGCAGCATCGGGGTCAGAGGAGTGTTGGTATTCGTCGTCATCAATTCCTGTCCCAGTGAGGAGTGGAAAGTAACTTGCAAACAGCGAATAAAAGCTATCACAGGAATGGTCGAAAGGCACGGAAGGGGCAGTCCAAAATAAACGATTTCACGATCTTTTTAAATTTTTCTGTTTTACAATTCGAAGGCGAGTTGGGCTTTAACGAATGGGTGTGAAATTGAAGCAAGTGTTGGTGTCTAAGCGACTCGATGGAGGGGTTTCAAGATGGAATTATCCAGACAGGTGGCGACGCTGTTTCTACTGGCAATCCCCATCGCGTGCATTGCATGGACGATCACGCACGAGGAAGTGTTTCGGGAACCGAGAGAATATTGCGTCAGGAAAAGTAAGTCCTGTCGTCGCTGGTTCACACGGAAGTTCTTCTATCTCTTTACATGTGAATACTGTTTCAGTCATTACGTTACGCTCTTCTTCATCTATCTCACGGGCTACAAATTGCTATCCGAAGACTGGCGGGGTTACCTGATTGGAGGCTTTGCTTTGGTGTGGGTGGCGAATCAATATATGAGCCTCTACAACAGACTCCGTTTAGACATTAAGAGCGAGGCCATCGAGGCGAATCTGAAGGAGGAGATAGCATCGCGGACAGGCGGCGGGGAAAGTAGCGGAGCGCCGACTGCGAAAAGCTAACGAGATTTGATTTGATTATGCCATCGCACCTATAATCTCGACGTAAGCAAAACATGTCTAACGCGAGAAACTTCGACCCGCTTGCCGATGCGACACCGGCGGATGCACACGCGCTGGAAGAGGCGGATATGGATACGCAGCCGCTCGTACTCGGCATTGACACGGCCACGGAGGTGCGGAGTTTTGCCATCATCCAGGGGACGAAACTCCTCGCGGCGCAATCCAATGAACCGGGGGCGGCACAATCTTCCACGGTTCTGGGAGACTTGGACCGCGTGTTGTGGTCGGCCTCGGTCACTACGAAACAGATTGATCTCTTCGCGGTAGCGGTCGGGCCGGGGAGTTTTACGGGTCTGAGAGCGGGGCTGGCGACCGTGAAAGCTTTGGCAAACACCCTGCGAAAAGATGCCGTCGGTATTCAGACGCTGCACGCTGTCGCGCGGGCAGCGATGCCGGCAAAGAGGGTGTTGGCACTGATGCCGGCGGGACGCGGAGAAGTCTTCGCGCAGTTTTTAGAAGGCAACAGCGACAATGTTGTGGTTGAACGGAGCCAGCCCATGCATATTTCTCCCGGTGAATTGATTGAGATGGCGAAGAGCATACGCACTCCACTCAAGTGGGCGGGGATTAACGCCGCAAAGTATCTCGACCTCATTGAAGAAGCGGCACGGGCTGAAGACATCGCGATCTTTAACGGCGTAAAGACCGAAGGAGCGCAGGATGGACGTGTGTGGACACTCTCGCTTCAAGAACACGGCCTCGCGAGGGTAATTGCAACGCTGGCGTGGGAGCGACTTCGACAAGGGATTCCTTTAGAAGATAGTTTGAAAGCAGTCTACGTCCGTCCAGCGGACGCGAGAGTTGGCGGGATGTGAGCGTTTATGACAAGGGTTGTGTCGTCCGTTGCTAAAGATTATACGACTTTCCAGCTTGACCCCATGACGGAGCACGATCTCCTTGAAGTGGTTGAGATTGAGGAATCCTCCGGTCTCAGCTTATGGGGGTGGGACGCCTATCGTGCTGAGTTGGATCGCCCGGAAGCAATCATGCTCGTCGCGCGTCGTAAGATTTTGGGGAGGGTGGCGGCGTCGAGTCTATGTGGATTTATCGCGGCGAGAATATACGTAGGCGAGATGCACATCAACAACATAGGAGTGCGCGCCGAAGAGCGCAGGCGCGGGGTCGGAAGTTCGCTCCTCGGGCGTGCACTGAGGATTGGAGCACAGTACGGTGCGGGAACGGCTATTCTGGAAGTCCGCGCGGGAAACTTGAACGCGCAGGCTCTCTATCGCTCACACGGGTTTGTCATCACGGGGCGCCGACGTGGATATTACAAAGAGCCTAGCGAAGACGCCTTCGTCATGCAAAGACAGTCTGTCATAAGAGCTTGATTAGGCGCTATGAGTTAAGCTACCATTTTCTGACTGGATAACCAGCGCGGCCTCTCGGAGAAGAATTAGTCGCAACCAACGCCACCAGTTAAATCTTTCGCGTCTGAAAGGAGACCATCCCGAAATGGAACTAACCAATACGGACAGCCTGAAGGAGCAGTTGCTCCAGAATGACCCGGAATTCCGCGAGCTGGCGAGGGAGCACGGACGATATGAGGAGCGGCTCAGCCATCTCTCCTCTCTGCCGTACCCGAGCGAAGAAGAGCAGCTCGAAGAGGTAACCCTGAAGAAGAAAAAGCTGGCCGTCAAAGATCAGATGCATTCCATCATGTTGCGCCACCAGAAGGCAGAGAACATTACTCATTGAGTTGATAGATCAATGATCGGGGCTTAACGCGCCTCAACTTACCTGGTGGAAAAAGGGGACGCTGCACACACCCGGAGCGCCCCCTTTTTCTTTCCCGTAATCAACCGGCTATATGGTTTCGCAAGGGCCAAGGATTGTAAGAATAATGTTGGTACGAGATGCAATTCCATGGGTTTTAATCCCCACGCTCGCGGCGGTTGGGGCTGGCTTGCTCGGACTCTGGTGGCTAGCCGTTCCGCTGGCGCTCATCGCGGCGTTCATGGCGTATTTCTTCCGCGACCCACGCCGAACTGTTCCGTCTGACAGTGGAATCGTCGTCGCGCCCGCGGATGGACGCGTTACTCGTGTCGAGAAGGTTTCACCTGATGACCCGCACTCCGCGACTATCATCAGTATCTTCCTGTCACCGTTCGATGTGCACATCAACCGCGCGCCCATCGCCGGCGAGGTGGTCTCGGTCAATTACAGTCACGGCCGTTTTATGATAGCCACGCGGGATGAAGCTAGTCTGGTGAACGAACAAAACACGCTAACCATTCGGGGTGAAAGAATCACGGTTACTTGCACACAGATTGCGGGCGTGCTTGCACGCCGCATCGTGTGCTGGAAACGCGCGGGAGATTCCTTGAAACTCGGAGAGCGCTTTGGTCTCATCAAGTTCGGCTCCCGTACTGATTTACTCCTGCCGGGAGAGGTAGAGGTGCTGGTAAAGATCGGCGCACGAGTTCGAGGCGGCGCCAGCATCGTTGGGAGGATCACAGATGACGAATAAAACCCACGTTGCTGAGACCGAATCTGTAGAAACAGCGGGAGCGAGGACGGGGATTCGTAAAGGGCTATACCTGCTTCCTTCAGCTTTCACCGCGGCGAACATCGGGATGGGTTACTACGCCGTGATGGGGTCTTTACGCGGATTTCAAATTTTGGATGGTGGTACAGCGCAGGACATCGAACGCGCAACAATGCATTTCGATAATGCCGCGCGGGCGATTGGTTGGGCTATACTTTTTGACACACTTGACGGACGAATTGCCCGTTTGACGAAGACTACAACTGAAATAGGCATCCAGTTTGACTCCATTGCGGATGTTTTGACATTTGGAATCGCCCCCGCGGTGCTCGTTTATGCGTGGGGATATGGGGCGACTCTAGCGGATGGGAGCCAGGGGCATAAATTCGGATGGTTTATATCGTTTATGTTTTTGATGTGTGGAGCTTTTCGCTTGGCGCGTTTTAATGTTCAGGCAACAAGACCGCGTACATTGGCAGGTGGGACAGCTAAGGTTGATAAAAAAAGTTTCGTGGGGCTGCCCATACCGGCAGCGGCGGGCTTGCTGGCATCCATCGTCCACTTTGCTCCAGCCCCACTCTTCGTCTATGAAGGGAATTGGCCGAAGATTTACAGCGTTCTACTGATGTTTCTGATTGCCATTTTATCAGCCTTGATGGTCAGCAATGTACGCTACTCAAGCTTTAAAACCGTCGGCGCGGGGAAGAGAAGTACGATGAAAGCGATTATCGCTATCGCGGCGGTGGGGATGTTGATCTGGCTTTATTCGCGGTACGTCTTGCTCTTGATCGTTGGCCTTTACGTCGCACATGGAATCGTCTTTAAGTTGGCATCCCTTTTTCGGTTACGCCGTAATGTTGAAGCAGAAGATGCTTGAGTTACTGTGCGTTCGAGTAAGCAATCAGACCTTTCCGGGTAGTCAACAGTAGTTTCTCGCCTGCCTGAATTGGTGCGGCGGCGGTATTATTCTCCTCACCGACGTTGATACTGTTGATTTTTTCACCATCCTTAGGGTCCAAGACCACACACTCGTCACCAGTCAAAGGGGCAAAGAGGATACCATCCGAAGTTGCAAGAGGCTGGGACAGAATTCTGCCTGAGAGTTGTCGTTTCCAGATTTTATTACCCTTTCTTTGAGAAAGGCAATATACGAAGTTATCGAGTGAGGTTGCTAGTATATGTTGGGGGGTGGCTACGAGTGATTGGATACCGGCCCCGGCTCGAGAACGCCATCGCAATCGGCCTGTTTTCTCTGAAAAGGCATAAATATAGGTATCTTCCGAGCCGGCGAAGATCAATCCATTAACTACTATAACAGGAGCGCGCAAAGGGCCTCGCGTCCGATAACGCCATGAAGTGCGTCCGCTATTTAATTCGATGGCATGTAGATTACCGAATTCGTCACCGATATAGAGTTTATCTCCGGAGAGAACCGTATGCGAGTTAAAAGGATAATTATTGTTTTTGACCCAAACTACTTCACCGGTGTTTTTCTTTAAGGCATATATTTTGCCATCCAAGGTAGCGACAAATACCATACTTTGATTAATCAAAAGGGTTGTTCGAATAGGCGCGGGTAGAGAACGCGCCCAGAGCGTAATGCCACTCATTTTCGCAATGGAGCGTAGGGTGCTTGTGGTAGTGGGGATTGGCTCTTTACCTGCCGCTTTAATTTCCGAAGCGATATAGACACTGAAATCATCGGAAACTGGCGCGGTCGAGATGTCTCCGCCTAGATCGGTTCGCCATTGCAGTTCGCCTGATTGGGTTTGGAGAGCGACCATGGCTCCTCCAGTTAGGGGGAGGAAAATTAAATTATCACTAACTGATGGTGTATAATCCGATGTCTCATTGGCGGCATAGATCCATAATTTGATTAATGGTTTGGAAAGTAAGACACTCTTTTGCTGTCGGCCAACATGCAATTTGGTGACGAAAGCACTACTGAGAAAGGTAGTAAAGAGTAAAATGGTTAGATATATCTGACACATAATAAACGATCTTACATCTGAGGTTATACAGCTATAATTCCTTTTGGGGAAAAGGGCATGATGCAAAATATTTTCGAATAGAATTGCTTGCACGATCCGGCACTTCTATTGCGGGAGGCATAATTGAGAGACGATAGTTCGTTCGATACCATAATTATTTTAGATTTCGGATCTCAGTATACGCAACTTATTGCGCGCCGCGTTCGTGAATCTAAAGTTTATTGTAAGATATTACCTTTCAATACTTCTATTGATGCCATCCTAAAATTGAATCCACGGGGAATTATTCTTTCAGGCGGCCCAGCGTCCGTTTATGATAAAGATGCACCCACGATTCCGGCAGGGCTGATAGACCAATCTCAATGTCCCATCTTAGGTATATGTTATGGCTTACAAGTGCTTGCGGCCTCGTTAGGCGGAGAAGTCAAAGCCAGCCCCAAGAGGGAATACGGATATGCCAGGTTAAGTATTGTTGCCGGGGATAGTAGGCTTTTTGAAGGCATGCCGTCGGAAATAGATGTCTGGATGAGTCATGGGGACCACCTTACCACGCTTCCGCCCGGTTTTCGTCAAACAGCCATAACAGAGGGTGCGCTTAATGCTTTAGAGGACGTAAGCAAAAGCTTATTTGGCGTGCAATTCCACCCGGAAGTTGTGCATACCCCGCTCGGAGCACAAATCATTCGGAATTTCCTTTTCAATATTTGTAATGCCAAGGCCGACTGGTCGCCGCGTGCTGTTATATCCGAACAGGTCAGGCGAATTATAGAGACGGTTGGTGAAGGGAAGGCTATATGTGGCTTGTCTGGGGGGGTTGATTCGGCGGTTGCGGCGGCACTGGTACATCGAGCGATTGGCGAAAGACTGACCTGTATTTTTGTTGACTCCGGCCTTTTGAGAGAGGGGGAATTTGAAGCTACTTGCAATTTATTTAAACATACAATGGATTTGAATGTAATAGGGGTTCAGGCAGGTGAGAAATTTATGAACCGCTTATCTGGGGTAACAGATCCCGAGGGGAAACGAAAGATCATAGGCAATGTATTCATAGAAGTTTTTGACCAAGAGGCGGGTAGAATCGGCGGCGTTGACTATTTGGTACAGGGCACGCTGTATCCGGATGTGATTGAATCAATCTCCGTAAACGGTCCTTCCGCGGTTATTAAGAGCCACCATAATGTTGGTGGATTGCCGGCAAACATGCGTCTGAAGTTGATTGAGCCGCTCCGCGACCTTTTTAAAGATGAAGTTCGGGTGATAGGTCGTGAACTTGATGTTCCCAGTGAACTCCTGAACCGGCATCCTTTTCCCGGTCCCGGCCTTGCCGTAAGGATTATAGGCGAAGTGAAAGGCGAACACCTTTCGCTGCTCCGTGCGGCGGATAGAATCGTTGAGGAGGAGCTCAAATTTGCCGATCTCTACGATAGTGTGTGGCAGGCATTTCCCGTACTTTTACCGGTGACGACGGTCGGGGTGATGGGCGATTTCAGAACTTATGAAAGGGTGATCGCACTAAGGGCTGTTACGAGCAGTGATGGAATGACAGCGGATTGGGCGCGCCTACCTCATGAGGTATTAAATCGAATATCAACGCGCCTTGTTTCGGAGGTGCGTGGAATTAACCGGGTTGTTTACGACATCAGTTCAAAGCCGCCCAGCACCATCGAATGGGAGTGAACCTTGTTAAGCAAGCGCTTAATTATGTAAGCGCTTAAGGTTATGTTGATTGCTTTGGAAAAGATTATGAAGAGCGAGGGTTTGACTAAAATTGATGGGGATAAAGAGGACATTGCTTTCAACCGAGTCAAGACTGCCCGACACGCTGATCGCCCTTACACTATAGATTATGTTAATGAGCTTTTTACGGACTTTACGGAGTTGAAGGGCGACCGTAGGTTTGCTGATGACCCGGCCATGATTTGCGGTTTTGCTAGTTATCATGAAAAACGTGTCTTTGTTATTGGCCAACAGAAAGGGCGGGACACACTGCAAAGACGTTATCGGAATTTTGGTATGTCCAAGCCGGAAGGCTATCGCAAGGCTTTGAGGCTAATGCTGTTGGCGGAAAAATTCGGGCGGCCTATTATCACTTTCATAGATACGCCTGGTGCATATCCCGGCATTGATGCGGAGGAGCGCGGGCAGGCTGAAGCCATTGCTCGAAATCTATTGGAAATGTCCCGGCTTGACGTTCCGATTATCGTTACAGTAATTGGAGAAGGGGGGTCTGGCGGTGCTCTCGCAATCGGTGTTGGAGATCAGGTGATTATGATGAATAATGCAATATATTCAGTGATATCTCCAGAGGGTTGTGCGGCAATTCTATGGAAGAGCGCCGAACAGTCATCCCTTGCTTCGGCCTCATTGAAACTGACCGCGGAAGATTTACTTCGTTTAAAAATAATAGATAAAGTTGTTGATGAGCCGCTCGCCGGAGCGCATACTTCTTTCGAGGATGCAGCGAAGAAATTAGATAGTGCCTTGATAGAATGTCTTGATGATTCCGAAAAACTTTCAAGGAAGGATCGCCTGGAAAAGCGATATCAGAAACTTAGAAATCTCGGACGCTAGTAGTCCGTAGCGCGCGGCGCGCAGTTACTGCAACATCGCGGCTTGTTCGTCGGCGGGAATCTCAAGTATCGTTTTTCCGGGCTCAGACAGTTTTCCTCACTACATCGGTTTGGTGGTTCTTACCGATGTAGCAGATTGAACTTGTCTGTGCCAATCTCGTAAGGACTGATTTAGAACGGAATATCCTCGTCGGACACCTCGGACCCGGTGCTTTCCTCTGCTGTCGAAGAACTGTCAGAATCCTTTGAAGGGGTCTGTACGTGTTCATCCCCACGCCCGCCTATAAAGTGAATGTCGGTCGCATGCACCTCAAGCGTGTAACGTTGCCGTCCGTCTCGATCATTCCACTCATCAATGCGTAGGCGACCCTCGATATACACGGAACGCCCCTTGGTAAGATATTGCGATGCCATTTCGGCTTGTCGTCCCCACAGAGTTATGCGAAACCAAGTTGTTTGGTCCTGCATTTCACCGCTCCGATCTTTGCGGCGCTCGTTGGTGGCCATGGTGAAATTGCAGACGGGAGTTCCTTGTGGCGTATATCGAAGTTCCGGATCGCGGCCTAAATTACCGACGATGATTATTTTATTGAAAGACATTAATGAGGTATCCTTTCGGAATTGAACTGATATCTACGTTGTACGCAATACTACCTTTGGCACAATTGGCTGGTCAAGGTAAAAGATAAGGCGGAAGCATCATAAATTTAAGCAATAAGTAGAGATAAATCATCCTTTTGGCAGTTTGGGTTAACGAATCTTTCGCAGGAATAGGTTGTGAAGTGTAGTATAATTTTTTGACACATCATTAAAGCGATGAGGGAGCAGGCAAGTGAGTAAAGGTAGTATCTATATCGAAACTTATGGTTGCCAGATGAATGTTTCTGACACGGAGCGTGCGGCGACACGACTTCGCTCCGCCGGTTATGATCTCACCGCGTCCGCTGATTCCGCAAGTGTAATTATTATTAATAGTTGCTCGGTAAGGGCCAAGGCTGAACAAAAAGTTTTCAATAGAATTGGGGAAATTCGTCATGCACGCAATCACCTAGAACCCATACTCGGGGTGATGGGTTGCGTAGCGCAACTTGAAGGTGAATCCCTCTTCAAACAGTCGTCTTCAATCAGAATGGTTGTGGGACCTGGGGCGATAGATCGTATACCTGAACTGATTGAGCGAAGTGTTAATGGCGAACGGCAGGTGATTGATATAGCTGGGCGGATTGAAAGTGATGGCTGGGAAGTGTCTCCGGTTGAACGTCATTCAAAGTACGTTGCATTTCTTCCGGTAATTGAGGGATGTAATAAATTTTGTTCTTATTGTATTGTTCCTTACTCAAGAGGCAGGGAGAAAAGCAGGCTGGCTGTTGATATTTTGCGAGATGCTCGTCAGTTGTTTGAGGATGGGTATCGAGAGATACAATTGATCGGACAGAATGTTAATAGTTATAGGCCCAAAGCTGATGTCGGGCTTGAGGGATTTGCGGGCGCGACTCCCTTCTCAAGGCTTTTGCGTGCGGTGGCTTCGACCGGCATCCCGAGGGTTAAATTCACGACATCCTTTCCCAGAGACTTTCATCCAGATATAGTGGCGGCAATTGATGAGTATGAGAATCTGTGTAACTGGGTGCATCTGCCTGTTCAATCAGGAAGTGATCGGATTCTTAAAGAGATGCGCCGGGGATATAAGATTAAAGATTATCTTCAGCGGGTCGCGTTTATTAAAAATGCGGGCAGAAAGATAGCTTTGACCAGTGATATTATTATCGGCTTTCCGGGTGAATCAAAAGTGGATTTTGAGCAAACTATGTTGCTCGTCGAGCAATGTCAGTATGATGGCTTATATATCTTTAAGTATTCAGAGAGGTCAGGGACGCCCGCGGCTAATAAACCGGATGATGTCTCAAAAGAGGATAAAAAAGATCGCTTTTTAAGGCTTGAACAACTCCAAATGGAAATTCAAAAGGATATTTATAATCAATATGTAGGACAAAAGGTTGAAGTTCTTGTTGAGGGTTTGAGTGCTAAATCTAAGCTGGATTTAACTGGACATACAACTTGCAATAAAGTCATCAATTTTAGATCTGACGAGATAGATCTGTTTGGGCGAATTGTTGAGGTAAAAGTGACTGACGCGAAATCCAATAGCCTCTTTGGCACATACTTAAAAGCATGATCGTTTATTTCTTAAAGTGATATATGAGGTGGGCACATGCAAATTGAAGTGAAAATTAGAGGTTTGATGATGGATCCCAGTAGTGGGACTCCGATTATCATTCTGAAAGATGTGAATAGTGAAACGATGTTGCCGATTTGGGTTGGGGCATATGAGGCGAATGCCATTGCGTTGGAGATTGAAAAGATAGCGCCACAGCGGCCAATGACGCATGATCTTTTACGTAATTTGATCGTTGAAATGGGTGTGAGCGTAGAGCGCGTCGTTGTGACGGAACTGCGGGATAATACATTTTTTGCGGTTATTGAAATGCGTAATAGCGCAGGCGATATCCTGACGCTTGATTCTAGGCCCTCGGATGCGATAGCACTTGCCTTGAGGGCGGACTGCCCAATTTTTGTGAATGATGAAGTGATTCAGGCATCCAGAAATAGCATTTCAGATGGGGAAGTGGATCAGGCGGGGAGTGTAGAAGATGAGTGGCCTGATGTAATCGGCGAGACTGGCGATCTTCCGATGTAATTGTGAATAGGCGCCCCTTTGCAAAGTAGTATTACTCTTGCTACCTATTGAATTGTTACAAACATTCGTTCCATTGGTCTTGAACCGCTCAAGCGCTAGCGCTTGAGCGGAGGGCGATCTGCATTGAGTGTAGTTATCGCGATAGCGAATCAAAAAGGCGGTGTTGGGAAAACCACCACGGCCATCAATCTCGCTGCTGCTTTTGCGCGGCGAGGTCGGAAAGTTTTGCTCTTGGATTTAGATCCTCAAGGTAATAGTTCGATATCTTTTCTTGATCCGCAAACAGTTGATCTTTCCGCATATGAAATGATGGTTGATGGTGGTGGTGATTTTACGGGATTTGTTTACAGCACACAGATAGAAGGATTGGAGATGGTGCCGTCTAGAATAAACCTTGCGAAACTCGAGTCGAAGCTTGTGGGAGACTTTGATGCACCATTTCGCTTGAAAGACCGTTTGGATACATTAAGCAGGGAGAAGGAGTACGATGTGATTTTTATAGACACTCCTCCCACGCTCGGTCTGATCACCGTCAATGCGCTAGTTGCCGCAACTCACGTGTTAATACCGATTCAGTCCTCCTATTATGCATTAGAGGGCACGGATGATCTGCTTGAGACAATCGAAAAGGTTAAAGCGCGACCTAATCCGAATCTGCGAGTGTTGGGTGTTGTTGTCACCTTACACGACAAACGAACCACTTTAGCAAAGGAAGTTTGTGAACAGATCAGGAACGTGTTTGGATCACAAATGTTCGACACGGTGATAACGAAGAGTGTGCGCTTGGAAGAGTCGCCTGCGTATAAGGAGTCCATCTTCAGTTTTGCTCCAAACTCTTCAGGTGCCTTTGAGTACGCACGACTATGTGAAGAGGTGATTGGACGTGTCTAAGAAGGGGTTGCCGTCTGGCATACGTATGCGACACGATGCACATTATGTCGAAGAATTGGCAGGGCAGAGATCTGCGCCAATTGGTCGGATGATTGCGGTCGACTTTATAGATCCAAATCCGGAACAGCCACGGGTCGAAATTGGCGACCTGACGGAATTGACAGCCTCTATTAAGGACAGGGGAGTGTTAGAACCACTTTTAGTGAAGCCATCGAGGGTGACCGGGCGTTGGATGATTATTGCTGGTGAGCGAAGGTGGCGGGCCGCGCGCGCCGCGGGGTTGCGTGAGGTTCCATGTATCGAAATGGAGGTGGACGATCACGCTGTAGCGGAGATCGCACTGATTGAAAATATGCAAAGAAAAGATTTAACGGCTTGGGAGGAGGCAGATGGGTTAGCGTCGTTATGCATGAGATTTGGATATACACACGAAGATGTGGCAAAAAAGGTTGGGAAGAGCAGAACAACTGTCACGGAAGCTTTATCGATAGCAGGAATCCCTGAAGAAGTACGTGAAGAATGTCGGCGGGCCGACATTCACGTTAAGTCACTATTGCTGCAAATCGTACGCCAACCGGATATTGAATCGATGAGAGGAATGGTTAAAGAGATCGCGATGAAGGGTCTGAAGAGAGATGATGCCCGAGCCATCAGGCGAGCACAGAATTATACCGAAAAGCCTATGCGAGCAGAGACTTATACCTTCAAGCATCAACTACTTCATGAGGGAGTAAGAATAGAATTAAAATTCAATAGAACTGATATTAGTAAGGTTGAGATAGTAAATGCGCTTGAAATGATTATTAAAGATATTGATAACGGGATGGCGCTTGGAGGTGCTGATAACGACTCCATAGCCTGAGCGCCTATTTTTCAATTTTATGTTTGCGGAGTGAGCGCGCCCATTTTTCGAGCATAGGTTGCAAAGGCTTGAAGAGGCGCGTTCTTAATCTATTATTTTGTTCATGCCAGCCCCTTAGCTGTTTCTCCGTATAGGTTCTTACATTGCTCTCAAGTTGCATCTTTTTTATAGAGTGACGGAGCGTTATGTAATAGTGTTGGCCTATAAGAGAGAAGAGGATTGCCGCCAAATTGCTTTTAAATGTTAGGCGTAGAAGTAATCTTTTATAGATTGGTTGTGAGGATGGGAGTAACACTTCTAAAGCAATTTCCGCCCAAGCTTGCTGTGGCCCCTGTTTAGGGTGATATAGAGCTGGTAGTTGACCGCCAGCCCTTATTTTAACTCTTGGATCGTTTATCAAGTCGACAAATCTTAGGCGATCAAGGCCACGGATGTGATCCTTGGGTAGGAAATTTATGATGTTTTGAACGACCTTTTCTGTGCTAGGCGGGAGTTTTCCCTGGGCGTGATTTTCAATTTTTATTGGCATAGACAAAGGCGAATTTAAAATAACATATATAGAGTAGTCAAGAAGCCATCAAGATAAACTTAGGGCAAGCGCATCTAATTTCTTAGCACTTTGAGCAAGTAGTCATGATCCCACCCAGCTTTGAGTTGTTTACGCTTGATGCCAAGCTTGCAACTCTTCTCTTGTTTGAGCAGATTCAGCGCAAGGTGCCGCAAGACGGCGACATTCTCCGGTGCATGCTCCTTGCGAATCCGACTCGCATCTTCTCGCATCGCCACGTCTAAGCACCAGTGCAAGCTATTCTCTATGCCCCAATGCCCCCGGACTGCGGCGAGTAACGCCTTGGCGTCAGCCGGCAAACTGCTGACGAAGTAGCGCCGTTCAAGTGTCCGCTCTTTGCCGATCACTTGGCGATCCGCTTCAACCAACACGATGGACTGCAAACCCTTCCACGCGGCTTTCTGTGCTAACCACTCAACGTCGGCGGTCGCCCAACAGCGCCGCTCTTCAATGCGCCCGTGATCCTTCTCCAGGGTCTCTGAGAACGTGTAGGGTATATCCTTGAAGCCAATCTTCTGAGCCCACGCAAAGTAATCCGCCACGTCCTGATGCAGCGTGCCTTGATGGCCCTTCAAGGCCAGCACGTAATCAGCTTCTCCCTCCACGATTTGCGCGGCAATAGCCCGCTGACACCCCATCGCATCAATCGTCACAATGCAACCCGTCAACGCCAAAGCGCGCAGCAGTTCAGGAAGCGCCGTGATCTCATTCGATTTCTCGGTGACCTTGACTTGCCCCAACACCAACCGATTCTCACAGGCCCATGCACTGACCATGTGAATCGGACCGAGGTCAGCCGCCGCATCACGCGATGAGCGCAACTGCTTACCATCGAGGGCGACGATCTGCCCACTCGCTATCTTATTAACCGACTGCACCCACCGCATAAAGCAGGCCTCGAACTCGTGCGGGTCGAGGCGCGAGAACACCCGGCGGAAAGTGTCCGGCGAGGGAATCCCGTTCGGCAAGTCGAGAAAAGTCTCGAACCATTCTCGCTTGGCCTTGCCGAACTCCGAGAAATCTTCCCATCCTTCCGCCCCGCAGATCGTCGCGCACATCGCCATCACCAGGACATCCAACAACTGATGCAACTTGGTGCGCTCAACGCGCGGGTCAGTCAAGTCGGCAAAGTGTTCTAACAGGCTGCCGGGAGCCGTTGCTGTCATCATCATCTCCTCGCATAGTTCCTCGTGCTGAGATAAAACTCCCGAGAAGATGCCACAATCTCATTTTTACGGCGAATTTAGATGCGCTTGCCTGATGTCGGGACACATTTTTAAGTCTCGCATTTGCAACGATTAACCCCGTTTCGGGGTTGCACGCAAACAGGCCAACTAGCATTGCTCGTCATGTGATGCTCGAAATACTGAGCAAAACACAGTTCGGCTGTATCCTTGACAGTTCAAATTCAGTTTGCTAGTGCCTTGCGTAAATGCTGTAGGAACATGATTTACAAAATGTGTCCCG
>JBGTBQ010000471.1:0-6436 GCA_041749275.1 Pyrinomonadaceae bacterium
GCTCACCCACTTCTCTCGTTTTCTCCCTGCGTACTGTAAGGCTTCCCCCGTCTCGTAGAGATGCGAGACCAGATGCGCTTTGTCCAGGATGAATTGCAAGTTGGGGAAGTGGACGGCTAATTCTTCGCGTAAGCCCTGACCGCCATCGGCCACCCCGATCACTTTCGTGTGCGGCGACAAGCCTTCGATGATGGCGGCGCGAAATAATTCCTGACCGACTTGTGCGTAACTCCCCAGCCGGGCCACATAAGTTCTCGTGGCACTGCCGATGCGCCCAACCAACCCGACCCGCACTTCGCGCCATTCGAGTTCTCGCACGCGCTTGGTGATCTTCTTTGTTTCGGCATCTCTCAAATTCTCACACTGGACGGTGCGAATCTCACAACCATCCAATTCAACCAATAACTCCGCCACCCCACGCCGCACCGCCGCTGGGGTCTCATACGCAGCTTCGGCTGCCGTCAACTTCTCTGCCAGATAGCTCTCGGCCTCTCGGCCGACTGCTTCTACAACGCGCCCCAGATTGCTGGCCCCGATCTGGAAGCCATAATGTTCCGCAAATCTCGTCGCCGCTTGGGCAAAGCTCTCTTCCGCCCCAAAATCCGCCAGCGCTCTTTCCACCGCCGGGGTGCGCGTGGCATGTCCAACCTTGAGCCGCTCTTTGACCGGTCGCCGACCCTCGCCTTGGCGCCACAAATAGGGCGACGCAATCTCAATGGCTCCAAACAACACGTCCACTCTGATCGAAGGACGACGCTCGATAGTGAAACCTTCTGCTTTAGCTTCCGCGGTCACTCTTTCGGCTAAGGTGGCAAAGAGCACGCGCATCGCTTCTTGCCCGACCCGCGTCAAGATGGCTTTGGCCTCTGCGTCCTTGTACTGCACTTGCTCTAACTGCTCGGCGGGCAAATCCGCTAAGAGCAGTGTGGCAAGCTCGTGGCTGGTTTGCTGAATAAACTCGGTGTACAGTTCTGTCATGGCAATGTCCTCCTCTCACTGATTGTCTTTCGCAACATCAGTTTACAGAGGGTTCAAGGACATTGCCTGCTTTTTTCGTTACCGACTACTTCCGGTTACACTCGTCCTTGCGCGCAACCGCCCCGCCCCGCGCGCGTACCGCTTAACCACATGGGCGTCGCCGCCTCCATCTCGCGGTGGTAACATGAAGCGCTCGTGGTGGCTTCATCTATCTTTTGACTTCCCGCACAAAGGCTCAGGAAGGAGTGACATGAATCATAAGACTCGACTGTCAACGCGCGGCCTCTTCGCATTGAGCATCGTCCTTCTGGCCTGCGCGCACGCGCCGTCTCAGACCCCCGCGCCGACGAGAACAGGCGCCGCGCCCGGTCTCCGGCACAAGCTTCAGGAGAAGCTAGACGCGCTACACGCCGCCGGAAAATTTCCCGGCGCAACCGCCGGTTTTGCGCTCGCGGACGGCTCTTCGTTCGGGCTGGCCGTGGGGCTGTCGGACGTAGAGCAGAAGCGGGCGATGAGAGCGGACGACCTGATGCTTCAGGGCAGCGTCGGCAAAACTTACGCGGCGGCGGTCGCGTTGCAACTCATCGGCGAGCGGAAGATCGCGCTCGACGACAAGATCGAAAAATACCTGAGCCATGAAAAATGGTTCGCGCGTTTGCCGAATGCGCGCGACATCACCGTGCGGATGCTCTTGAACCACACGAGCGGACTGGTGCGCTACGAGTTCAAGGAGCAGTTTACGAAAGACCTCACCGCCAACCCGGATAAGGTCTGGAAGCCGGAGGAGCTTGTGTCATACATCCTCGACACCAAAGCTCCGTTCAGCGCGGGCGCCGGCTGGGAGTATTCGGATACGAACTACATCGTGCTCGGCATGATTATCGAGCGCGTGACGAAACGGCGCTACTACGAAGAGGTTAGACGCCGCCTCCTCGTCCCGCTCAAACTCCGGCGCACCGTCCCTTCCGACAGCCGTATCATCGCGGGACTCGCGCAAGGCTACGCCGGGCCGGACAATCCTTTCGGCGGCACGGACGCGATGATCGTCGGGGGCAAGTTCGCCATCAACCCGCAGTTCGAGTGGACGGGCGGCGGCATCGCCTCGACGACCGAAGACCTCGCGCGCTGGGCAAAGGCGCTTTACGAGGGGCGCGCGTTCGCTCCCTCGCTGATGCCGCAAGTCTTGAACGGCGTCCCGGCGAAGCTGGGGCCGAACGTCAAATACGGCCTCGGCGTCATCATCCGCGAGACCGACTACGGCCCGGCCTACGGCCACAGCGGATTCTTCCCCGGCTACATCACCGAGATGATCTACTTCCCGGAACTCAAGACGGCCATCGCCGTGCAGGTCAACACCAGCGCGCCGCGCACGACCGGCAAGCCCTTGTCCCGCTTCATCACGGACTTCGCGGAGATCATCAAACAGGAAGCCGCGAATGCAAAAAGCCCTCACCGATGACGCGGCGCGCTCCCGCTCCCGCGGGCGGTTCTGACCTACCTCGCGCGCCCGCTCCGTCAACGACTGTGTCTTCTCTCCGGACGAAAGGTACGTCGCATCAGTCTCGCACGATCAGACGCTCAAAGTTTGGGACGTGGCGACGACCGCGCAGGTCTGCGAGTTCCCGGCGGGCTTCTTTCTGCTGCGCGTGGCGTGGTCGGGCGACGGCCAGACGTTGACCGCGACCAGCGAGTTCGACCGCTACTTCCGTCTGCGTGTGGAGAACCTCGCCGCCGCCCCGCGGGCCGTGCGTTAGTGCGGCAAGTGTGTTCGGTTGTATGTCCGACAAGCATTCGCCCGGCACGCGCAAACCTGTCTCGGCGGGCCACCCTCCGACACCCGCCGCCGCGCGCATCTCCCACACTTAAACGCCTTCCGGCGACGGAGGCCGCACGCTGCCGCTGCTGGCACCGTGTTTGCTTTTCCGTTTGCCGATGAGACACCACACAAAAATAAGCAGAGCTTTCGCGGGCGGCGTGTCAGCCGTGATCCTTGTACTTCTTCCGCCGATGGTGCTCGCCATGCGGCAGACGCAGGAGGGCGCTCGACCCGGCGCATCGGCCAAAAACGAGCAGACGATTGCCGCCTTCGATAAGGGTGTGAAGGAGTATGTCAAGCTGCGTGAAGGCATCGAAGAGAAGTTGCCGAAGCTCTCGAAGGAGAGCACGTCCGAACAGATCGAGGCGCACAAAAAGAGTTTTCAGGACGCCGTCAGGGTCGCTCGCTCCGGCGCGAAACACGGCGACGTGTTGACTCCGGAGATCGCGGCGTATATCCGCGCCATCATTCGAGAGGAGTTCAAGGGGAAAGAGAGACAGGAGCTACGCGAGACGGTTCTCGAAGCAGACACCAAAGGCGTTCCGCTCCGCGTCAATTACCCTTACCCAGAGACGAAAGAGCTAGTCGAGATGCCGCCGACGCTGCTGCTGAAACTCCCGCTGTTGCCCAAACAGGTGAAGTATCGCTTCGTCAACCGGGGGTTGCTGCTGGTTGATAGAGAGAATGGCCTCATCATTGACTACATGACCGACGCCCTGCCGTAGCCGGGCGCGCGAAAGAGGAAACTGACATGAGACGGTTCATCGCTTCAACCGCGGCCATCGCCGTGTTGTCTTTCGGCGTCCTGTGGGGGGACGCTCGCGGTCAGAATCACGCTCCGGCCAGCGTGCATACCGGGCCGGTGGCGGGCGCGCCGGTCAAACTCAGCCTGCCGCTCAAGGACGGCTCCGTCCGCTTTCTCGTCATCGGCGACACAGGCACGGGCACCGACCAACAGCACGAGTTGGCCGCGGTGATGCGGCGCTACCGGAGCGCCTTCCCTTATGAGTTCATCCTCATGCTCGGCGACAACATGTACGGCGCGGAGAAGGCCGCCGACTTTAAGAAGAAATTCGAGGACGTGTACAAGGGGCTGCTCGACGAGAAAGTAAAATTCTACGCCACGCTCGGCAATCACGACGAGGCGAACCAGCGCTTCTACGAATACTTCAACATGAACGGCGAGGAGTATTACAACTTCCGGAAAGGCGATGTCTCTTTCTACTCGCTCAACAGCAATTATATGGACAAGCGTCAGGTCAAGTGGCTGGAAGAGAAGCTATCGGCGGACACATCAAAGTGGAAGATCACGTTTTTGCATCATCCGCCCTACTCGTCGGGCGGCAAGCACGGCTCCTCTACGGGCGTGCGCGAGGTGGTCGAACCCATCTTCCTCAAGTACGGGGTGAACGCGGTGCTCGCCGGCCACGAGCATTTCTACGAGCGCCTCAAGCCGCAGAAGGGGATTTATTATTTCATCTCCGGCGCGGGCGGCAAGCTCAGGCCCGGCGACGTGAAAGACAACTCGCCTTTGACGGAGAAAGCCTACGACACGGACATGTCCTTTATGCTTGTCGAAATCGCCGGCGACCAGATGCACTTTCAGGTCATCTCGCGCACCGGCGAGACCGTGGATGCGGGCGTCCTCACGCGCCAGCAAAAGAATAATGTGAAGAATGCGAATCAAGAGTAGAAAGTTAAGAGCAAACAAGCCACTGCGAGTTTGCCGTAGCAATGCACGAACAAACCTTTGGTTGAACGCACCCGCGAAGCATTCTGGATATTCGTTCTTTGAATTAACCAACCGAAGAAACCCTCAATCGGTTGTCTGAAGCTGGAGATAAAGCGCGACCACAGTGCCGGAGCATCGGTCTCCGGTTCATTCCGCTTCCGCTTGTATGGCGTCACGAGTTGTGTCCCGCCTGCGGCGAACACGGCTTTTGTCTCTTCGTCCGCATAAGCTTTATCGCCGAACAGGACGCACTCGCCCAACGCGGGGTTGAGTTCGCGCAACACCGATAAGTCGTGTTGTGAAGCCCGGCTCAGATGCAGGCGCGCCGGAAGGGGCAACTGGTTCGTCCGACGCAAGGCGATGGTATGGAGTTTGACGCCGTAGTAGTAACTGCTTTTGCTGGCGCAAAAACCTTTGTCCGCGACTTCCGGCGCAACTCGTGCTGTGCTGCTTCTGCCGCCTTTTGCCAGCATGACAGGCAAGCTGTCAATGAGGCGGTCGGCTCCGCGCGCAAGGTGCACGACCGAAGATTCCAGCACGTCGCTGATGAGTTCAGCGAAAGCTGGGGCGAGCAGGTTCAAGCGACGATTGAAGGCTTGATAGCTGGGCAGACTTGGGAACCAAGCGTGCCCATGACGGCGCACGTAGTAGTAGATGCGGCGTTGTTCGTGAAAGCCTTGCAAATGGCCGAACAGGTACATGGTTAAAAGCTCTTCGTCCGTGCAGCGTGGGCGGAAGTTGCTCATGCGTTGATATTTCAAGTCGGGCCGTTTATCGTAGAAGCGGCAGACTAGCAAGTAGAGTTCGATGAGTTCGTGTTCCACAAACCGATTCTACCGAACTCTTGGTTAGTCTGCTTTTTCTACTCTTGATTCGCATTGTATGAGAATTAATAGTAAGAGATAGTGCGGTAGATTATTTCGCTTATACTTTCTGCTCCCGCATTATTTTCGTTTTTGGAGGATTCTACTCTTCTAATCCAATTACCATGCGTATCATAATCATAACGGTAATTAATAATTAAGGGTGTGTCACTATCAGAGCTTAGGACGGAAATTTGGTAAACCTCTCCTTTACCGTTGTACTTAAAAAGCCTTTTACCTATAAGCTGCCCTTTCTTCACGTCCATTTCAGATATTCGTCCGTTCGAGTCTTTAGAGTAAAGGACATCTGTTCGGAGATCACCAGCAGGATTGTATTCAAGTACCTGAACAGTTCTACTTTGAGGAGCGGTTATATTTACCTTTTTACTAAGCAGGGAACCGTCGGCAACATCATTTTGAACTTTGCTGGTTATCTCTCCCGATGCAGCGTAGGAGTATACAGTCTCAGTCCAAAGCGATCCGTCAATCTTATAATGGTGCTTTCTTACTAACTTCGGTCCGTCATATAAATATCTGGTAGGAGGCATTTCGACCCCATCTCCTCGATAACCTATCACCTCAACTAGACGACCAGCAGAATCAAAAACTGCTTTCTCATATAACTTTCGAGACCAGCCATTATTTTGGTCAGTAGTCTCTATAGTAATCGAATATACAGAACCTTTTGCTAAATACAGTGTGTTATTTTGCTCATCAATAACATTACTGTCCGAATCCTTCACTTCTATTGTTGAAGATTGAGTGAAATGATGTTGAGTGCATTTCTCATTAAGAGAAATGCTGGCGAGAAATATCATTGGGATGAAAGCTGAACGCAATGTCAGAGGTGCCATCATAATCTACCTCTAATTATCTGAGGGGGCATGTAGTTTTTTCAGCGTTAACACTAAGGTGAAAATAAGCCGGTGCGCTACGCGGATGCGCTGCTCCCAACCGACTCAAGTTGCTGGAGGATGACGTGGTATCCCAACTTCTCCAACCGGTGCGTCAAGCGTTTCGCCGTCGCTTCGGGACGTTGCCGGTCGA
>JBGTBQ010000472.1:0-2808 GCA_041749275.1 Pyrinomonadaceae bacterium
CCCGACGCGAGCACCACGCCGCCCGCGCGCAAGCTGCGCGGCGCGAGCACCAGCGGGTCGAGGTAGCGCACGCCGCGACAGCGCCCGTCTTCGACGATCAACTCTTCGGTCGCCGCGTGCGCGAGGAAAGTGATGCCCTGCTCCCTACCTGCCCGCGCGATCAAAGCGCGGACAATCTCCTTGCCGGTCGCGTCACCGTGCGCGTGCAGGATGCGCGCCCGCGAATGAGCGGCCTCACGCGTGAACAAGAGGCGTCCTTCCTCGCGGTCGAACTCCGTGCCCCACTCGATCAGTTCCTGTATGTACTTCTGCCCGTCTTCGACCAGCACCGTGACCGCGCGCTCGTCGCACAGCCCCGCGCCCGCTTCGAGCGTGTCCTCCTCGTGCAGCGACGCCTCGTCGTCTTCGGAAAGCGCGACCGCCACGCCGCCCTGCGCGTACTCCGTATTCGACTCGTCCGTGCGATCCTTTGTCAGCACGGTGACGCGCGCCCCGGTTTGCGCCAGCTCAATCGCGGCGCGAAGACCGGCGATACCGCTGCCGACGACGATGAAATCGGTTTCGAGGGACATTTAATTGCTCTTCAACGTTGATGCGAGACTTGTTTTTGTGCCAACTCGATGAGAAGTCGGAGAGCTTCGTTCACCGACTTCGCGTCAGGGAATGCCGCCGCTACGTCGGGATCGAGCAGCACGAGGTTCGTGCCTGCCCGATAACGCTCGACGTATTTGCCACGTACCCTGCCTTTCAACTGTAACAAGTCATATTCTGAGCGCATCTCGTCTTCCTGCTCGGATTCAGCTTTGTTCATATAACTCTCTTTCTCGCTTCGTCGGCTCACGTGCGCTGATGATGCGAACCGCCTCCCCGTCATCAGTGTGCGCGACGATCAACATTCTTCCTTGCTGAGACATACCAATCATAAGGAAGCGCTATTCTTCCGTGGAGTGGTCTGGGTCGTCAAACGTGTCAGACAGCGGGTCGCCGAATACAGTCAGCGCCTCCTCGAATGAGACACCGTGCTTGCCGAAGTTAGTGGCTGCTTTTTCCTCATTCCAAGCGAACCTCATGAGAATAATAATAGCCGTTTTCGATGGGGCTTTCCTAGTAAGCGGCGTCGGTGCTGGATCGCGCAACTCGTATCCTTCAGAGAATTGATTGCGGCGTTGCGCGTCCTCACGTCGCGCGCTAAAATCCGAGCCGCGGATTCATACCGTTCCCCGGACAAAATCCAGAAACCAGTGCAGGGCGTGCAGCCCCGCGCTCGACGCACGAAACTTTTAGCCGCCCCGCCGGGCGGGAAGGAGATTTCAGTCATGGCTTGCAAACGTCTGCTGGCGACACTGCTCGCCGTCCTGCTCGTCGCCCCCGCACTCACCGCGTTCGCGCAGAAGAGTAAGCGTGCCGGCGCGAAGACAGCCGCGCCGAGTGGGGGCCGCGTGCTCCCGCCGATCAACATCAGCGAGTTCAGACTTCCGAACGGCCTGCGTGTCATCCTCCACGAGGATCATTCGACGCCGATTGTCGCCGTCAACGTCTGGTATCACGTCGGCTCGAAGAACGAAGTGCCGGGACGCACCGGCTTCGCGCACCTCTTCGAGCACATGATGTTTCAGGGGTCGAAGAACTACGACAACGACTTCTTCAAACCTTTACAGGAGGCGGGCGCGGCCTTGAACGGCTCGACCAACCCCGACCGCACGAACTACTGGGAGGTGCTGCCCTCGAACTTTCTCGAACTCGCACTCTTCATGGAGGCCGACCGCATGGGCGGGCTGCTGGAAGCGATGACCGAGGAGAAGCTCGCCAATCAACGCGAGGTCGTCAAGAACGAGAAGCGGCAGAACTATGACAACCGCCCATATGGTTTGGTGGGCGCGAAGATCAACTCGATTCTCTATCCGCCCGACCATCCATATCACTGGCTGACCATCGGCTCGCTGGACGATCTCTCAGCCGCCTCGATGGACGACGTGAAGGACTTCTTCCGCCGCTACTACGTCCCCAACAACGCGAGCCTCGTCCTCGCCGGCGACTTCAACCCGGCGGAGGCCAGGAAGCTCGTCGAGAAACATTTCGGCCCCATCGCGCGCGGCCCCGAAATCAAGCGGCCCGCGCCGCCGATGCCGAAACTCGACCGCGAAATCCGCGAGGTGATGGAAGACCGCGTGCAACTGCCGCGCGTCCAGCTCGTCTGGTTTTCGACGCCCGCCTTCTCGAAGGACGAGGCGGCGCTCGACACGCTGGCCGACATTCTCGGCGGCGGCAAGTCTTCGCGCCTCTACAAGTCGCTTGTTTATGAGAAACAGATCGCGCAGGCGGTTGCGGCCTTCAATCCCGCGAGCGAAATCTCCGGCACCTTCCAGATCGTCGCCACGGGCAAGCCCGGCACGACACCGGCGCAACTCGAAGAGGCCATCAAGGACGAACTTGCGCGCTTGAAGACCGCGCCCCCGACCGCGCAAGAGGTCGAGCGCGCCTACAACACGCGCGAGGCCGGCTTCGTCTACGGTCTGCAAACCGTCGGCGGCTTCGGCGGCAAGGACGATCAGCTCAACAACTACGCGACCTACCTCGGCAAGCCGAACCACTTCGAGCAAGACCTCGCGCGCTATCGCGCGGTGAAGGCGGCGGACGTGGCCCGCGTGGCGAAGCAATACCTGACGGACAAGCGGCTCGTGATGACGGTCATCCCGCGCGGAAGCGGTCAGACCAGCGCGACCGGCCCGGCCCCGCAAAGCCCGCGCGAAGCGATGGCATCGCCCGCGTCTCAGACGGCGAGCGCCGCGCCCAGTAGCCAGCCCGCCG
>JBGTBQ010000473.1:0-11273 GCA_041749275.1 Pyrinomonadaceae bacterium
CGCGCGAGCTGCGCCGCGTTGGGCGGCGCCGCCAGATCGTCGAGCGCGACGGCCCGCCGCTCCGTGAGCATCGCGCCGATGCCGACTCCGACCAACAGGCACGCGGCGGCGAGCGCCCCGATCCACACGCGGAGTTGGCGCAGGATTGCGCGCTCGCTTTCAGTCGTCTGGCCCTTCGGGATTTGCAACATAGAGCTTTTCACCTTCAACTTCAAAATAAGGAGCCGGAAAGTTTCAGCGCGCCGCGCTGGCGGACACGCCGCAAGTAAGGCTGCTGTGCACGGGTCTTCGGAAAAGACGCACCGGCGAGGTTCGAGTATAACCAAACCCCGCGCACCCCGCAAAGGGCTTCAGGCCGCGCGCGCCGCCCTTTACGATAACTTTACAAATGAAGACGGGCGGGCGCGGCCTCTCTCTATTTCGCCACGCCTTCTTTCCGCTCCTCTCTCATGGCCTGAGCAGCACCTTCAACACGCCCGGCTCCGCCGCGCGCTCCAACGCGCGCACGCCCTCGGTGAGATGAAACTCGTCGTGAATCAAACTCTCCACGTCAACGGCGTCACGCTTCAGCAGTTCGAGCGCCGGCGCGAAGCGTCCGCAGCGCGAGCCGACGATGCTGATCTCGTCAACGACGATGGGCGCGGCGTTGAGTTCGGTCGCGCCATGAAAGGTTGATTTCAAAACCAGCACACCGCGCGGGCGCAGCAGTTCGAGCGCCGCGTGGAAGCCGCCGGGCGACCCCGAAGCCTCGACCGCCACATCGAACGAGCGGCGAAAATCTGGCGGCAGTTCGCCGGACTTGAAAGTCTCGACGCCGCGCCGCCGCGCGATCTCAAGCTTTGCGTCGTGCCTGCCGATGAGTGTCACCTCGGCCTTCGTCGTAGCCCTCAACGCCTGCGCGCACAGCAGGCCCAGCTTGCCGTCGCCGACCACCGCGACGCGCATCCCGTCCTCGACGCGCACGCGCTCCGTGATGCCGCACGCGGCGGCCAGCGGTTCGGTGAAGACGGCGCGCTCGTCCGGTATCTCTTCGGGCGTCGGAAGCAGGTTCACCACGGGCAGTTGCAGGTATTCCGCGAACGCGCCATCGCGCCCGGCAATGCCGAGCACCGTCCGCGCCGGGCAGTGGCGCGCATCACCTCGCCGGCACAACGCGCAACGACCGCACCCGGCGTTGATCTCCCCGACGACGCGCTTGCCGACGAGACTCGCATCACCCGGCGCTTCTTCGACCACGCCCACGAACTCGTGTCCCAGCGTCCCCTCGAACCCCGCGTATCCGCGCACGATCTCAAGGTCGGTGTTGCACACGCCCGCCAACAGCACGCGCACCACTGCCTCGCCCTCATGCACGGGGCGCTCCACATCCAAAAGACGCAGTTCGTTTCTTTCGTAACGGAGAGCAATCATAAAGAAGCTGT
Organism: Pyrinomonadaceae bacterium; assembly: GCA_041749275.1. GTDB lineage: Bacteria > Acidobacteriota > Blastocatellia > Pyrinomonadales > Pyrinomonadaceae > JBGTBQ01. The sequence goes on from JBGTBQ010000473.1 coordinate 1,422, forward strand.
TTGCAGCTATATGCGGAACACATCAAGAAGTGGATTGCAGGTCAGAATCATCCGCGGTATGCAGGTCGTTAGCTAACAGCCAATCGCTAACAGTCCTAAAACCTCTTCGCCCGCAGGTAAGCGTTTTCGTAGGTCAGTTCGACCATCACCTCGCGCCCGGTGGCGTTGACGGGCAGACGCCAAGTGAGTTCCTGCTCGCCGGCGACTGAGGCGTGCACCCACCATCTGCCGGGCGGGATGGCAACGATGCCCTCGCCGCGCTCGTCGAGTTCGCCTTTGATCGGTTGGCGGTTGCCCATCTGGCGCATGACAAAATCCTCGAAGCGCACGCCGGGACGCCGTTCCGACTCGTACTCGCTGCGCGCCGCCGACATGTTAATCGGGTAGAGCTGCACGGGCACTTTGCCTTCGGCGATGGGGAACTTGATGGTCGGGCGGCGCAAGATGATCCGCACGTTAGTCGCGGCGGGCGGCGCGCCGTCGAGAGCGCTCCGCTCGTCGTGCGGCAGCCGCCGGTAGACGCTCCACACGGCGGCGGCGAGCGCGATGACGAGCGCCAAACGCATGATGGCCGCCAGAATGCTGTGTGCGGGATTTTCTCTCTCGTCCACTTGGAAACGTGCCGGTTAAGAATCTATCAAGACGCGCCGGCCACGAAGACGAACGCGAAGGCCGTCTGCCGGGCGTTTCGTTTCACATCAACACTCACGACCGTATCGCGCGCGACGCCTCGTCCGTTGTTTCGACTCAGGCCATGAGACCCTTCTCGCGCAGCGTCTGCGTCAACTCGTGGTCGCTCGGCACGGAGAGCACCTGCCCGGCCACGTCGAGCGTGGGCTTGCGCTCTTTGCCGTCGTTGTGCTCGCGCACCCACGCGGCGGCCTGCGCGTCCTGCTCGATGTCAACGTACTCGTAGACGACACCGAGCTTGTCCAGAAACTCGCGCGCGTGGCGCGTGTCCTCGCACCAATCGGCGCCGTAGACTTTGACCGTAAGCACGATTTTCCGGCCCCTCTCTTGAGTTGAAGATTTCGCGGAACATCATAGCAGAAAGGAGGTGAGATAAAGGATAAAGGATGAGGGATGAGGGATGAGAGATGAAAATCAGGATTCTTCATCCCTCATCCCTCATCCTTCATCCCTCATCCCTCATCCCTCATCCCTCATCCCTCATCCCTCATCCCTCATCCCTCATCCCTCATCCCTCATCCCTCATCCCTCATCCCTCATCCTTCATCCCTTTCTTCATGGGTGTTACAATGCGTCTTTAAAGTTTTTCTTCTCCCGGTAAACACTTTCGGACAAATCTGATTTCCATGACTGTCAGCGTGGACGAGACAGAGCGAGACGGCTTCCGCGACGAGTGCGGCGTGTTCGGCATCTATGGCAATGCGGAGGCGGCGCGCTTGACGTATCTGGGGCTATACCAGCTCCAGCACCGCGGGCAGGAGTCGTGCGGCATCGTCGCGTCGGACGGCGAGCAGCTCCGGTCGGAGCGCGCGATGGGTTTGGTCTCGGAGGTGTTCGACGAAGAGCGGCTCGACCGTCTGCCGGGCGCGGCGGCCATTGGGCATACGCGCTACTCGACGGCGGGCGAAGTCTCCATCCGCGAGGCGCAGCCCTTCCTCGTCGCCTGCCAGCACGGGCAGGTCGCCATCTGCCACAACGGGAATCTCCCGTTCGCCACCGAGGCGCGGAAAGACCTCGAACGCGCCGGCGCCATCTTCTCTTCAACCTCTGATACGGAAGTCATCCTCCACGGCATTGCGCGCTCGCGCGCCGCGACCGTGCCGGAAGCGATTGCGGAAGTGTTGCGCGAAACGGAAGGCGCCTTCTCGATGCTCTTCCTGACGCCCGACGCGCTCATCGCCGTGCGCGACCCGCGCGGCTTTCGTCCGCTCGCGCTCGGTCGCTTGGGCGAGGCGTGGGTGGTCGCCTCCGAGACGTGCGCGTTCGATCTGATTGACGCCGTATATGTCCGCGACGTGGAGCCGGGCGAGATGGTCGTCATCACGCGCGAGGGTTTACAGTCTTCGTTCCCGCTCCCCGCGCGCCCACACTCGTTCTGCGTCTTCGAGCACGTCTACTTCGCCCGCCCCGACTCGCTCGTCTACGGGCGCTCGGTCAACGAGTCGCGTCACAAGATGGGTCGCCGCCTCGCCATCGAGCAGCCGGCGGAGGCCGACCTCGTCGTGCCGGTTCCCGATTCGGGCGTCGCCGCGGCCATCGGCTACGCCGCCGAGAGCGGCATCTCTTTTCGCTTCGGACTCGTCCGCAACCACTACATCGGGCGCACCTTCATCGAGCCGAAGCAGTCCATCCGCAGTTTCGGCGTGCGTCTGAAATTGAACCCCGTGCGCCATCTGATTCAGGGCCGCCGCGTCGTGTTGATTGACGATTCCATCGTGCGCGGGACGACCTCGAAGAAGATCGTGCGGATGGTGCGCGAGGCGGGCGCGCGCGCCGTCCACGTCCGCATCAGTTGTCCGCCGACCATCAGTTCTTGTTACTACGGCGTGGACACGCCGAACAAATCCGACCTCATCGCCGCGCAGATGCCGGTTGAAGAGGTTCGACGCTTTATCGAGGCCGACACGCTCGGCTACCTCTCGCTCGCGGGGATGCTCGAAGCCTCGCGGATGCCCGAAGACTCATCGTGCGTCGCCTGTTGGACGGGTCGCTACCCGACGCGCATCACGCGCGAGGCCGAGACGATGTGGGAGCGCGAGCGCGAACCCGTGCCGTCCGGGGATGATTGAGGGTTGGTTCTCAAATTGAAGATATCGAACGCTAAATTTCACCACCGAGACACAGAGGACACGGAGATAGCACAGAGGGTAGTCTTTCTCTGTGCATCCTCTGTGTCCTCTGTGTCTCGGTGGTGAAAACCAACACGGGCGACTCTCAATTACAGATGGTCACATGACCGCGACGTTGCTCAAAACTTCCAAACTCTCTCTGCTCGCGCTGCTCGCCGCCGCGACGCGCGATGATGCCATCTACATGAACGTCACGGCCAATTTCGTGAAGGACAAATCGGACGCGGTCATTTCGCAGGGGGCCGAGAAGATCGGCTTCAACTTCGGCATGAAGTTCGAGGGCCTCAAAGTCGAGGAGAAGAAAGACTTCTTCCGCTATGGCGACGACAGCACCTTCTATGTGCTCGTCAAGAACGGCTTGCCCGTCGGCAACTTCTTCGTCACGCGCGATGGCGCGCGCGTCTAGCTCGATCATCGTCGCCGGCGTCCACTTCGATGACCCTCAAGTGTGGGCCGAGATGGTGACGCCGAAGCTTGAAAAGTTTTCGTCCTACAAACCTTAAGTTCGGAGGTGCGTCCCAAAGTGGCAGGTAACAGACGCGGGTGCGGTTGCGCGTTGGCGGCGCTCCTCGCCTTTCTCATCATCGTGGCGGCCATTGGCTGGTTCATCTTCAAGCCGCGGATCGAGGAGTGGTGGACGAAGCGTGTGCCGGAGCCTTCGGGCAAGGAGTTGCAAATCCACGTGCTCGACGTGGGGCAGGGCGATTCGATTCTCATCATCGCGCCGTCGGGCAAGGTCGCGCTCGTGGACGCGGGCGAGCCGGGCGACGGCAAACGCATTCTCGAAGCGATGAAGAAACATGGGGCCGACCACGTTGATCTGATGGTCGCCACGCACGCGCACGCCGACCACATCGGCGCGGCGGACGAAGTCATCAAGGCGACGAATGTCTCCAACGTTCTCTACAGCGGCGTGCCCAACACGACGAAGAACTATCAGGACTTTCTCAAAGCGATTGATGAGAAGCGCTTGAATCTTATCAAGGCGCAGCCCGGTCAGACCTTCGACCTCGGCGACGGTGTGGTCTTGACCGTCCTCGCGCCCTCCGAGCCGCTGTTTACAAAGAACGAACTGCGCTCCGGAGGGAACGAACCGAACGCGAACTCCGTGGTGACACGGCTCGATTACGGCGACTTCTCGATGCTCTTGACGGGCGACGCGGAGGAGCAGACCGAGGAGCGCATGATGAAGCAGGGCGCGAACATCGTGGCCGACGTGCTGAAAGTCGGGCACCACGGCTCGAAGTATGCGACGAGCGAAAACTTCATCAAGCGCGGCGGGTTCAAGAGCGCGCTCGTCTCCGCCGGATTAGACAACCGCTACGGCCATCCCTCGCAGGAGGTGCTCGACCGTCTGCGCGCCGCCGGCGTCAAACTCTACCGCACGGACTTTCAGGGCGAGATCACCGTCACCACGCGCGGCTCGGATGATTTCAAAATCACCACGTCGAAAGAGGCGAAGCCGGGCGAGGACGTGTGGGCGGGCCGCGCGGCAATCCGCGACGACTCATCCCGCCGCGGCTTCATAGACTTCGGCGACCTGCCGCCCGCGCCGACGCCGAAGCCGGAGAAACCCAAGAAAGCGACGAGCGTGAGATGACGATGGACGACGAAGAGAAGCGCGCACAAACGAAGCGCGCGCGCGGCGTGATTGACCGCATCGAGGACGGCGGCACGGCGGTCGTCCTCATCGGCGATGATGAGAGCCACTCGATTGACCTGCCCGCCGCATTGCTTCCCGAAGGCGCGTCGGGCGGCGATCACCTGACGATCACCATCAAGCTCGAAGCCGAGTCACGCGAACAAGCGGAAGCGAGCGTCAAGGCTTTGCAGGAGAAGCTAGAGAAACGTGGCGGAGCGGAGGAGCAGAAGAGTTTCAAGCTCTGAAGCAGACCGGGTGGCGCAAATAATGCCGACGGTGTTGAGGCTTGGGCCGTACAGGTTCTTCTTTTATGCTGGCGATGCGGACGAGCCGCCGCACGTCCACGTCGAGCGAGATACTGACAAGGCCAAGTTTTGGCTTGACCCCGTGAGGCTGCAAAACAGCGGCGGCTTCGGCAGAACTGAGATCAACCGTATCCAGCGGCTGGTCGAAGATAACCGGGAAGACTTGTTGAGGAGTTGGAATGAGTTCTTTAACGGCTGAGGCGAAAGCCCAAAACGTGACAGTCACCGCCGACACGCTCGCGGTTGACCTCAGCGACGGGCGCACGATTTCAGTCCCTCTCGCGTGGTTCCCCAGACTCCTGCACGGAACGCCGGAGGAGAGAAACAACTGGCGCTTCATCGGCGACAAAGAGGGAATTCACTGGCCCGACCTCGACGAAGACATTAGCGTCGAAAATCTGCTCGCGGGGAAACCTTCCGGCGAAAGCCAGAATTCATTTAAGCGATGGCTGGGGGAACGCCCGTCTCAACAACAATGAGCAAATCCATCACCTATTCAGACGCGGGCGTCTCGATTGACAGGGCGAACGCGGCGGTTGAGAAGATCAAGCTGCTCGCGCGCGGCACCTTCAACGCGCGCACCCTTTCGGAGATCGGGAGCTTCGGCGGGATGTTCGACGGGGCGTTTCCCGCGATGAAGTCGCCGGTGCTCGTTGCGTCCGCCGACGGCGTGGGGACGAAACTCAAGATCGCGTTTATGACCGGCAGGCACGACACGGTGGGGCGCGATCTCGTCAACCACTGCGTGAACGACATCCTCGTGCAGGGCGCGCGTCCGCTCTTCTTCCTCGACTACGTGGCGACCGGCGTGCTCGCGCCCGAAGTGATCGTCGCAATCGTCGAAGGCGTCGCCAACGGCTGCCGCGAGAACGGGTGCGCGCTGCTCGGCGGCGAGACCGCCGAGATGCCCGGCTTCTACGCCGAGGGCGAATACGACATCGCGGGCTTCATCGTCGGCGTCGTTGACCGTGAGCAGGTGATTGACGGGAGCCGCATCACGCCGGGCGATGTGCTGCTCGCACTTCCTTCCGCCGGGCTGCACACCAACGGCTACTCGCTCGCCCGCAAGCTCTTCTTCGAGGTCGCGGGATACAGTCACGACACGCACCTTGAAGCGCTCGGCACGACGGTGGGCGACGCGCTGCTTGCGCCGCACACGAGCTACCTGCGTCCGCTCGAAGGACTACTCGACGCCGGCGTCATCAAAGGTCTCGCGCACATCACGGGCGGCGGCCTGCTCGAAAACATCCCGCGCATCCTGCCCGCAGGCGCCGCCGTCGAAATCGAGCGCGGCTCGTGGCCCGTCCTTCCCATCTTCAAACTCATGCGGGAGATCGGCCACGTCGTCGAAGCGGAGATGCACCGCACCTTCAACATGGGCGTCGGCATGGTCGTCGTCTGCGCGGCGACGGATGCCGAGACCGTCCGCCGACACTTCGACGGCGCCGGCGCGGACTGCTACCACCTCGGGCGCGTCACTGCCGGCGACAAACGGGTCACGCTCGTCTGAAACAGTTCAAGCTTCAGGCGGCAAAGTTCAAAGTTTGCCTATTGGCATTGAACTTTGCAGCCTGAAGCTTGAAGCTCGAACTCAATGAAAATAGGCATCCTCATCTCGGGCCGTGGCTCGAACATGACGGCGCTGGCCGACGCCCTGCGCGAGGGCCGCATCCCCGGCGCCGAGGTCGCCGTCGTCATCAGTGACCGCGCCGACGCAGCCGGCCTCAGCCACGCGCGAGCGCGCGGCATTGAGGCGCTCGCCGTCGAACGCAAAGGCCGCACGCGCGAAGAGCACGAGACGGAAATCATCGCCGCTTTGCGCGAACGCGGCGTCGAACTCGTCTGCCTCGCCGGCTACATGCGGCTCTTATCTCCCCGCTTCATCGGAGCGTTTCGCGGTCGCATCCTGAACATCCACCCCTCGCTGCTTCCCTCCTTCCCCGGCCTCGACGCGCAGCGGCAGGCCATCGAGCACGGCGTCAAATTTTCCGGCTGCACCGTCCACTTCGTTGACGAGACGCTGGACGGCGGCCCCATCATCACGCAGCGCGTCGTGCCCGTGCTCGACGACGACACGGAAGAGACGCTCGCCGCGCGCATCCTCATCGAAGAGCACAAGGCTTACCCCGAAGCGCTCGCGCTCGTCGTGGGCGGCCACCACGAAGTCCGTGGACGTTGTGTGAAAGTGAGGGCAAAAACTCCATGAGCACGAACGACGGGCCGCCGCTCGTCCGCTTGAAGGTTTCGTAGAAGAGATTTCGCCGCGCGAAAAATGTTGACAACCTCACGGCGCAAGACATATCTTTCGCCCGTCCTGATTGCTGAATCGTGCCGCCGCGAAATCCTCAAAAGCTGCTCGCGGCAACCGCGGTTAACGCCCGCGCACGCCGCCTTTATCACACGCTTCTCCGCGCCGCACATGCGGAGGTCTTAAAGACTTCTTTCATGGCAGACGAAACGACCACTACTGAGCAGACAGCCCCCGGCTTCAGTTGGGACTTTTTCCTCGCTCACGCCGGGGCCGATCTCGAAGTCGCCCGAAAACTACAGGCCGAATTGGAGCCGCCCGCGAGGGTCTTCCTCGACGACTCGGATTTACCCCTCGGCGTTAGCTGGGATGCGGCTTTGGCCGAAGCTTTGCGCTCGTCGCTCATCCATGTGATCCTCATCTCCCCGCGCACGGAGAAGGCCCACTACGAACGCGAGGAGATCGCCGTCGCCATTCAGATGTCGCGCGAAGACCCGCACACGCGCCGTGTCGTCCCCGTCTACCTCGATTCCGAGGGTGTTCCGAGCGTCGTCCCTTACGGCCTCAAGATCAAACACGGTCTCACCGTGCCCGACTCGAAAAACCTGACGGTGGCGAAAGAACGTCTGCTCAAGACGCTGGCGGAGATCAGGCGCTACGAGGTGAAGAAGGAAGAGGTCGTGGCAGTGCAGCGCGAAGCCGTCGCCAAGATTACCGGCGGCGGCAACACGGAGATGCTCGCCGGCCTCAACGAGGTCACGCGCTTCGTGCGCCCGCTCCTGAAGACGCTGCTGGTCTTGTTCGTCATATCAACTGTGGCACTCATCGCGTCCCTGCTGCTGCCGTTGTTCGAGGGCGGGCGGGGGCTGGCGGCCACGGTCTTCGGAAGCCTCTGCGCGTTGCTGCTGGCCGCTACGCTCTGGCTCACGGCGCGCTCTCTCAGCTACGCCCAGCAGATCGCGCAAGGGCGCATCAACGGAGGGTGAATCGCCATGTCACAAGCGCCGCCACAGCCTGCGCCCGCGCAGAAACTCAACCTCCGAAGGCTTGAAAGCCTCCAGCGCCTTTTACAATATGGCGCCGCGCTGGTGCTGCTGGTCTTCTTCGCCCTCATCGTGCTCGCGTGGTTTCAACTGAGAGGATTGAACGCGCAGATCGCCGAGAGGAAAGGGGTGCGCGACGCGCTGGAAAAAGAGGTTGGCGAAAACGAGAAGGAGATCGAGCGGCAGAGGCAAGAACTGGGCGCGGTAAAGAGATTGAACAATGTGCTAACCGATGTGTCGCGCGCGTACACCGAACAGAACCCGGCGGAGGCCCAGAAAGTGCGCGACGCGGTCGAACAAAGCATCGGCCAGTCGGTCGAGCAGGGCGCGGGGCAGAAGGCAAGCGCGGCGCAGGTTCCGCCGCGCATCTATATACAGATCACGCGCGCGGATCAGCGCGCGCGGGCGGGCGAAGTGGCCCGCCGGCTTTAGGCCGAAGGCTATGTCGTGCCCGGCATTGAGAACGTGCAAGGGAAAGCCCGGCCACAGGCCATTTCGGATGTTAGGTATTATCAGGCCGACGAAGCGCGGGGGAAGGACGTGGAGAAGATCAGCGACGTTCTGCTCAAGGACTTCGGCGTCAAACTCAAACCCATCTCTCTCCCCCCTTCGAGCAAAGCCCGCCCACGGCACTATGAGATTTGGTTCGGCGACGACTTCTCGCCCGCGCCCGCCGACTCGTCCGACAAAACTCCCCTCCGAGACGCGCCTGCGCGTAGACAGCAACGTGCGTCGCCCTGACTCACGAGTCACAAACGAAAGTGTTCAGCCTGTCAGCCGCGCGCCGCTGCCGCGCCTTTGCCTCGATAATCCGTCGAGGCGGTGGGTGGACTTTTATCCCGTCTCTAACTATCGTTTACCGATGATGACGATTGATGAGCAACTGGCCTTCCTTCGTAAAGGCACGGTCGAGATCATCCGCGAGGAAGACTTGCGCGCGAAGCTCGAGAAGAGCGCGCGGCTGAATTTGCCGCTGACCGTCAAGCTCGGCGCCGACCCGACCGCGCCCGACATCCATCTCGGCCACACGGTCGTCATCCGCAAGTTGCGCGCGTTTCAGGAACTCGGCCACACGGTCATCTTTTTGATCGGCGACTTCACCGGTCTCATCGGCGACCCGTCGGGCAAGTCCGCGACGCGCCCGCAGCTCACGCGCGAGGAGATCGCGGCGAACGCCGAAACCTACAAGACGCAAATCTTCAAGCTCCTCGACCCCGAAAAAACGGTCATCGAATTCAACTCGCGTTGGATGGACAAGCTCGGCTCGGACGGTTTCATCCGTCTCGCCTCGCACGTCACGGTAAAGCAAATCTTAGAGCGCGACGACTTCCAGAAGCGCCTCAGTGAAGAGAAACCCGTCGCGCTCCACGAACTGCTCTACCCGCTCACGCAAGCCTACGATTCCGTGGCGCTCGAAGCGGACGTGGAACTCGGCGGCACCGACCAGAAGTTCAACCTGCTGATGGGCCGCGCGCTGCAGGAACATTACGGGCAGCCCCCGCAGGTGGTGCTGACCATGCCGTTGCTGGAAGGCATCGACGGCGTCAACAAGATGTCGAAGTCTTTGGGCAACTACATCGGCATTGCGGAGCCTGCCATCGACGTCGTCAACAAGACGATGAAGATCGGCGACGACCTGATGTGGAAATGGATCGAACTGCTGAGCTTCGACATAGGCACCGACGAGGCGCGCCATCTGCAGGGCGACGTAGACGCCGGTGCGCTCAACCCGCGCGACATCAAGCTGCGGCTGGCACGCGAGCTGGCGGCGCGTTTCCACGATGCCGCGGCCGCG
>JBGTBQ010000474.1:0-2553 GCA_041749275.1 Pyrinomonadaceae bacterium
GTTGTCCTGTCGCTTCTCGCGCTCCTTGAACTGGTATTCGGGGATGTCGCCACGGTCGCGGCGGTTGGCGACGATGCGAATCTCGCTGCCCCGGCTGATGAGTTTGGCGAGGAAGCCCCGCGCCGTCTCATCCAGTTCGACTCGCTCCACGCGCAACTCCGTCGTCCGCCAGAGCCGCGACATGAAGGAAGTGAAAATGATCGCGGCGATGAAGAGCGAAGCGATCTTGATGCCCTCCGGGCGCTCGATGATGTTGACGATGGTCGTGTAAGCAAAGACGAGCGCGATTAAGAGGAAGGCGTAAGTCCGCTTGGTCCATCCGCTCCGTTTCCGCACCGAGAGCGTGACGGCAATCGCCGCCGAACTCATCAGCACCAGCACGCCCGTCGCGTAAGCGCCGCCCTGCGCGTCCACATCAGCTTTGAAGATAATGGTTACGGCGAAGGCCACCAACAGATAGACGAGAACGAGAGGCCGGGTCGCCTTGGCCCAGTTTGGCGCCATGCCGTAGCGCGGCAGATAGCGCGGCACGATGTTCAGCAAACCCGCCATCGCCGACGCGCCCGCGAACCATAGAATCAAGATGGTGCTCACGTCGTAGACGGTGCCGAAGATGTTGCCGAAGAACTCGTAGGCGAGATAGGCGAGCGCGCGTCCGTTGGCCTCGCCTTTCACGACGCCCGCCGCTGCGTCCGCCGCGCGGAACTCAGCTTCGGGGATGATGGTCGTGGTGATGATGCTGCTGGCGATGAGGAAGACGCTCATAATGAGTGCCGCGCTCATCAGCAGTTTCCGCGTGTTGCGGACGCGCCCGTGCGGGTTCTCGTGCGTGTCATCCTTGTCGCCCTTGACGAGCGGCATTACGGCCACGCCGGTCTCGAATCCCGACAGTCCGAGCGCGAGTTTCGGGAAGAGCAGAAGCGCCACGCCGATCATCAGAAACACGTTGCCGTTCACCTGCCAGCCATGCACATCCGCCTGCATTAACCGGCCCGTCCAGTCGGAGAGGAGGCTGGGGTGCGTGGCGACCTCGAACAACCCGCGCGCAACGACGATCAGATTGAGCGTGAGATATGAGACGACAAGCACGACGGCGAGGCCGATGGCCTCCTTGAAACCTTTCAGGAAGATCGCGCCGAGGAAGGCGACGAGCAGCAGCGTGATGCCGATGTGCCAGCCGTTGCTTTCGATGTGCCAGCCCTGCGTCTCGAAGAGGTGATGGACGAACGGGTTTTCGACGACGTGCGCCGTGGCATCCGCCGCCGAGAGCGTGATGGTGATGATGAAGTCGGTGGCGACGAATCCCAGCAGCGCCAGCACGAAGAGCTTTCCCCGCCAGCGCGAGAGCAGATGCTCAAGCATCGAGATCGAGCCTTCACCGTGTGGGCTTTCCTCGGCCACGCGGCCATAGATGGGGAGCGCGCCGAAAAGTGTCAACAGGACGAGGATGAGCGTGGCGATGGGCGAGAGCGCCCCGGCGGCGAGCGCCGCGATGCCGGGCTGGTAGCCGAGCGTCGAGAAATAGTCTACGCCGGTCAGGCACATCACCTTCCACCATGAATGCGTGTGGTGGTGCTTGTGCTCGCTCTCGTAAGGGCCTTCAATCTCGACGTGGCCCTTCAGCAACCAGTTACGTAAACGACCCTCCTTGTCCCGCGCGATAGCTCCCTCGGACATGTCTCTCTCCCTCCATCATGTTGTCGGACGGACGGCATGACACGCCGGAAAAGGAAAAAGGCGCGGAGCATGAAGCCCCGCGCCTTTCAGAGATCGCGGTAGTGATGCCCTCCCAATCGAGCCTACGAGGTTAGCTGACGGGCTTGAGCATGGAAGTACTCTATGCGTGGGGCGCGGCCCGTGGCCGCCCTCATGCAATTCGCCCCGTGTCCCATTTGAGTGTGGGACGCTGGTTCCCCCGCGCCGCCCGTCACGCTTAAAACGCAAGCCTTGCGAACGACTTCGGCAGACAGATTTTCAACGGCCTGAATCTTACGCCCGCTCCCAACTGAAAGCAATTGCGGAATGCGGTTTAGAACAGTGCACACGACTGACGCGAACTTCAACGCATGATGAAAGCCTCGCCCTCGCCAAACAGCTTTGCTGCTTCCATCCGCATTTCGCAACTCCCCTCACCCGCCGACATGGACGGAGGGACGACGTTCCGGGTCCTCCTCCACCTGCCGCAATATCTCCCGCGTCACCGGCGCCGTGTCCCCCTCCCCAAACGCGATGTACCGCAGCAGGTAGATCAGCGGATTGCCTTCGCTCCACCCAAAGTAGACGTGCGGAATCTTCCCCGTCTGGTCGCGCAGGTGCAGCAGAAATGCCGCAATCGCGTTCGGCACCGCCGGACTGTCCGTCCGCAGCACCCGATGCCCGCCCACGTCCACGCCTCTCACCTTGAGCGCTCCCGAAAACTCCGAGGCGTCGCCCGGCGTGACTTCGAGAAAGAGAATCGGGTCGCGGGTCGGGATGTGGTTGTCCTGTCGCTTCTCGCGCTCCTTGAACTGGTATTCGGGGATGTCGCCACGGTCGCGGCGGTTGGCGACGATG
>JBGTBQ010000475.1:0-10047 GCA_041749275.1 Pyrinomonadaceae bacterium
GCTCGACGCGACGTGCGCGTCCGCCAGCGACTGAGCCAACGTCGCCGTGCTCATCGCGCCGAACTCCGCCAGCGTGTGGGTCTTGCCGACGCCGCGCGCCCCCGCCAGAGCGTGCGCCGCCCCGCGACCGCGGCCCACGCCCGAAAGAGCGTCGAGCCAGCGCGCAAGGAGGTCGGAAGTTACGTCCGTGAAGTGATAGGCAGCAAGCGCCCGCGCCGGTTCGGCGGCGAAATCCCGAACCGCGTCGTAAGCGTGAGGCTCGATTAAGTCCTTGATCTTTTCCTGTGTGCGCTTCATTCCCTTGAACAGACGACAAAAAGAGGTGCGGGCCGAAGTCCGCCCTGACAAGCTGCTGATGAAAATTACAGGGTTGAGAGTCCCCAATGGTGAGGCCGGAGGAAGGGCAATCTCGACTCTAGCACGCACCGCCGAAGCCTTGCAATCACTATCTTTTTTCTGGACGACTGCTATAATGCTTCCAATCTTTTTGTCCGCAAACGGATCGGGGTCAAGCGTGAGCCGCCTGCTCAAAAAGAGGGCGCGGCCCGGCGCAACCTCTGGCGAGAACAGGCGCATCAAAGAGACACGCTACGCCCGGCTTTCGGGCATCAACGGTTTTCTGGTCTCTGAAGCTTCGGCGGGCGTGCTCCTTAATTTATTAAGTGCTATCGCTCGCCGTTACCGCCGCCCTTTCGAGTCGGGCGAGTTTCGCCGTGCGGCCCGCACGCGTCCAGCAAAGTTTTTTGGAGGGTTTTCCCGATGCACAAGAATTTCTCCCGCACGCTCACGGCCCTCGCCGTCGGCCTCAGCCTTCTAACCGGCAGCTTGTCCGCCGCCGCCGCGCCGCGCGCACGCCAGAACGCTCAGAAGACGGAGAAGAAAAAGGCGAACGATAAGCAGTCCGACAAAAAGAAGGAGCCGGCGACCACGACCGCCAGTGGCAAGACGCTCGATAGCAAGGAAGACCCGCGGCAAGTCGGCAAGCGCAACATCAACACGGGGATCATCGGTGGCGGCTCAATCGAGAAGGAAGTCCGGCTCGGCCAGCAACTCGCCGCCGAGGTTGACCGTCAGGCCAAGTTCGTGGACGACCCGCTCATCACCGAGTATGTCAACCGCGTCGGCCAGAACATCGTGCTCCACTCCGACGCGAAAATCCCTTTTACCATCAAGGTCATTGACTCGGACGAGGCCAACGCCTTCGCGCTGCCGGGCGGTTTCTTCTATGTCAACAAGGGACTGCTGCTCGCCGCCGACAACGAGGCGGAGTTGGCCGGCGTGATGGCGCACGAGATCGCGCATGTCGCCGCGCGCCACGCGATGGAGAACATGCGTAAAGCGCAACTCGCCGAGATCGGCGCGACCATCGGCTCAATCTTCCTCGGCGGCATCCCCGGCATGATCTACCAGAGCACGGCTGGGCTGGGTCTGACCGCGCTCTTCCTGAAGTTCAACCGCGGCGCCGAAGAGGAGGCCGACCGCCTCGCGGCGCAGTATCTCTGGGCCGCCGGCTACGACCCCGGCGCGATGTCCACGATGTTCGAGAAGCTGAACGCGAAGAACAAGAAGAAGCCCGGCTTTATCTCCCGCGCCTTCTCGACGCACCCGCAGACGCCCGACCGCCTCGAAGCCTCGCGCGTCCTCGTCGCACGGTTCCCCGAACGCGAGGAATACGTCTTGAGCACCTCGGAGTTCCAGCGCGTCAAGGGCCGCATGCTGCGTCTGTCGAACGCGCGGGCCTCGACCGTCGGCGACATCACGGACGAAGAGGGCAACCGCCGCCCAACCCTCAAGCGTCGCTCACCCACGCCGGATGATCCGGCGGCGACGGACGGCGACACCGAAGAGAAGAAGAAGGACGAAGCACCCAAACTCAAACGACGCACGGAAGAGTCGAACCCGCCCGCGGAGAAGGGCGATAACCCGTAAAGACGGCCCGCCGTCAATTCAAAGACAAAGGCTCCACGCGCCTGCGGCCCGTGGAGCCTTTGTCTTGTGGGCGTTGATAATTCGGGCTAATCTGATGTGGGATTTACGCGGCCCCGCCCCCATTGCCCCCAACTGACATGAGAGCCAGACGCCGTCTCCGCCACGGCTTGACACTTTCGCGGTCGTTTCGTATTCTACCCGTTCGCGTTTTAGACGCTTTAAATTGAGAGAGTTATCTATGTCAACATACTTTCCTAGCGGCGATGGACTCGCCGAGAATCGCAAGTGGTACGTCGTGGATGCGGCGGGGCAGACCGTGGGTCGTCTGGCGACCGAGGTGGCGCGCGTGCTCTCCGGCAAGAACAATCCGCGCTACACACCCTTCATGGACATGGGCGATCACGTCATCGTCATCAATGCCCGCCAAGCCGTCTTCAAAGGCTCGAAGGCCGTGCAGAAGGTCTACCGGCATCACACGCTTTATCCCGGCGGGCTGAAAGAGATTTCCGTCACCGACCAGTTCGCCAAACACCCGGAGCGCGTCATCGAGTCGGCGGTCAAGGGGATGCTCCCCAAGAACAAGCTCGGCAAGGCGATGGCGAAGAAGCTCAAGGTTTACGCCGACGCCGAGCATCCGCACGCGGCGCAGCAACCCGAACCGCTCCCGTTCGCCGAGCGCGGCGGCATCAAGCAGTAACCGAATTTTAAAGGACGAGAAACCGAAGTGGCAGACATTCAGTATTACGGCACGGGGCGGCGCAAGACTTCGACGGCGCGCGTCTACCTCAGACCCGGCACCGGCGAAGTCCGCGTCAACCGCAAAACCTTCGAGCAATATTTCCCCAATCAGGCCCTCCGGATGATTATCCGCCAGCCGCTGAACCTGACCGACACCGCGAGCAAGTTCGACATTCTCGTCAACGTCGCGGGCGGCGGCCCGGCGGGGCAGGCGGGCGCCGTGCGTCATGGCATCACCCGCGCCCTGCTCGAATACAACAGCGATCTTCGCCGCACCTTGAAGCAGGCCGGCCTCATCACGCGCGACCCCCGCATCAAAGAGCGTAAGAAGTACGGCCAGAAGGGCGCGCGCAAGCGCTTCCAGTTCTCCAAGAGATAGTTTGTGGTTTCCAGTTTCAAGTTCTCAGTTCCTTGCTGATTCAACTGAAAACTGATCTCTGAAAACTGAAGACTGTTTCACTCCATTGCTCCGCCCCGGTTGGTTGACCGCCTGTTCGTTCGGCGGTTCCTGTTAGGGGCGCGGCGAGTACATCAAACCAATCAACCGTAGAGGAGGCTTTAGCTTGGCAGTCACCGTCACGATGAAAGAATTACTGGAGGCCGGCGTCCATTTCGGCCATCAGGTCAGGCGCTGGAACCCGAAGATGAAGGATTACATCTTCGGCGAGCGCAACGGCATTAACATCATTGACCTACAGAAGACGCAGAAGATGTTCCGCGACGCCATCACGTTCGTCACTGCCCTGATGGGCGAAGACCGCGGACGCAACATCCTCTTCGTCGGCACCAAGCGGCAGGCGCAGGACGCCATCCGCGAGGAGGCCGAGCGGGCGCAACAGTTCTACATCAACCAGCGCTGGCTCGGTGGCCTGTTGACCAATTTTCAGACCGTGCAGAAGTCCATCAAACGTCTGCGCGACCTCGAAGCGATGCAGACGGACGGGCGCTACGAGAAGATGACGAAGAAGGAGCGCATCAAGCTCGACCGCGAGCGCGAGATTCTGGACAAGAACCTCTCCGGCATCAAGAACATGAACCGGCTGCCGGATGCGCTCTTTATCATAGACGTGCGTAAAGAGGACATCGCCGTCAAGGAGGCGAACCGCCTCGGCATCCCGATCATCGCGGTCGTGGACACGAACTGCTCGCCCGAAGGGATTGACTACGTCATCCCCGGCAACGACGACGCGCTGCGGGCCGTGCGGCTGTTCGCCTCGCGCATTGCCGATGCCGTCGTCGAGGGCCAGCAGATGCGCTCGAAGGGCGCCGAAGAGGAGGAAGAGGCTGTCGCCGCCGCGCCGGCGCAGGCCGCTCCCGCCGAGGCCGGCGCGCCGAGTCCCGCTGATACTTCGTCCGTGACGCCCGCGGGCGATCCCGGCGCGCAGTCGCGGAACTCCACAGACATGGAAGCCGCCGCGCCGACCGCCGATACGCAGGTCTCCGTCTCCGGCAACGTCGGCGTCGGCAAGACCAGCCAACAGCCCGACAGCGTTGGCGACCACGAGCAGTCCGGCACGGGAGCACCCGTGCCCGGCGCGGCGGAAGAGCCGCAGTCCTCGCCCGCACAGGATAAGGGCGTGGAGACGGTCGGCGCGACCAAGTAGTCCAAACTGCACAAAAATCAGAGGCCACAGTTTTCAAACATCGGCGAGCGCAGCCTCCAGTGCGGACACCCCGCCGGGCTGCGCTTTATTGCGGAAGTCAGAAGTCGGAAGTCAGAAGTCAGAATAAAAAGCCGGCATGAACCGTCTTTATTCCGCCTTCCGCGCCCTGACTTCTGACTTAACAAATAATCATCATTCAGGAGACATAAGCAATGGCGGAGATTACATCAGCCGGAGTGAAGGCGCTCCGGGAAAAGACGGGCGCGGGGATGATGGAGTGTAAGAAGGCGCTCACGGAGGCCGAAGGCAACGAGGAGCAGGCGATAGAAATCCTACGCAAGCGCGGGATGGCTTCGGCGAGCAAGAAGGCGGGGCGCGTCGCCGCCGAGGGCGTCGTCGGGTCGTACATCCACATGGGCGGCAAGGTCGGCGTGCTCGTCGAGGTCAACTGTGAGACCGACTTCGTCGCGCGCAATGATGCGTTTCAGGCGCTCGTCAAGGACATCGCCATGCACGTCGCGGCGTCCGAACCGCGCTATGTCGCGCGCGAAGAGGTGCCCGCGGAGGTGCTCGACAAGGAGCGCGAGATTTCGCGCGCGCAGGCCACGAACGACCCGAAGAACGCGAACAAGCCCGAACAGGTGATTGATAAGATCGTCGAAGGCCGCTTGAACAAGTTCTACGAGGAGGCCGTCCTCTTAGACCAGCCGTTTGTCAAAGACCCGGCGAAGACCGTCGGCGATCTGCTGAACGAGAAAATCGCCACGACCGGCGAGCGCATCACCATCCGCCGCTTCACCCGTTATAAGATGGGCGAGGGATTGCAGAAGCGCGCGGACGACTTCGGTGACGAAGTGGCGGCGCTCGCGGGCGGCAACCAGTAAGAAGAAGTCGGAGAGACGAAGGGATGGGGAGATGGGGAGATGGGGAGAAAGAAGCCGTGGCATCGAACGTCGCCCCGTCTCCAAGTCTCCCCGTCGCCCCGTCCGCCTCTGATTCCGCAATCGAGATGACAACCGAAGCACAAGCGGCAATGCGGGCACCCATCTTCAAGCGCATCCTTCTGAAGGCGTCGGGCGAGGCGCTGATGGGGTCGCAGAACTACGGCGTGAGCGTCGAGGTGGCGCGCTCGATTGCCGAGGAGATCAAGGCCGTCCACGACATGGGCGTCGAGGTGGCGGTCGTCGTGGGCGGCGGCAATATCTTCCGCGGCGTCTCGGAGAGCGCGGGCAACATGGATCGCGCCGCCGCCGACTACATCGGGATGCTGGCGACCGTGATGAACGCGGTCGTGCTTCAGGACGCGCTCGAAAAGATGCATGTCTACACGCGCGTGCTCTCGGCCATCAACATGCCCGAAGTCGCGGAGCCTTTCATCCGCCGTCGCGCGGTGCGCCACCTCGAAAAGGGGCGCGTCGTCATCTTCGCCGCCGGCACCGGCAACCCATACTTTACGACCGACTCGGCGGCGGCTCTGCGCGCGCTCGAAATCAAAGCCGACGTGATTCTGAAAGCGACGAAGGTCGAGGGCGTCTATTCCGCCGACCCCGTGAAAGACCCGACGGCGACCCGCTATGACTGCATCACGTATCAGGAAGTTCTCGAACAGCAACTCAAGGTGATGGACGCCTCGGCCATCAGCCTATGTATGGACAACAACCTGCCGCTTATCGTCTTCAATATGCGCCAACCCGGCAACATCATTCGCGTCGTCACGGGCGAGGAGGGCGTCGGCACGCGGGTCTGTACGAGTCGTGATAAGTAATAAGGACAGGTCTGGAGTCCAGACTCCGGACTTTCTTTAGGAGAGAGATATGTCTGAGAAAGATGTCATCAAAGAGACGCGCCCGCGAATGGAGGGGGCGGTCGAGGATTTGCGGAAGAGGCTGGCGACCGTGCGGACGGGTCGCGCCGTGGTGAGTCTGCTCGACCCGGTGATGGTCGAGTATTACGGGACGCCGACGCCGCTCAGTCAGTTGGCCTCGGTGCACGCGCCGGAGCCGACCATGCTGACCGTGCAGCCGTGGGATCAGACGCAACTCGGAGCCATCGAGAAGGCCATCCGCTCTTCGGACCTCGGCCTCAACCCGTCGAATGACGGCAAGATGGTGCGCGTTCCCGTCCCGCCGTTGACCGAAGAGCGCCGCAAGCAACTCGCCAAACAGGTGCATGAGTTCGCCGAAGAGCATCGCACCGCGATCCGCAACATCCGCCGCGACGCCAACGACCGGCTGAAGAAGATGCTCAAGGACAAGCTCATCTCCGAAGACACCGAGCGTGACGCGCTCGAAGAAGTGCAGAAGATGACCAACACCTACGTCGGCAAAGTGGATGAACTGTCGAAGACGAAGGAGCAGGAGATTCTGAGCGTTTGATCCGTGGCAAGTTGGCGGTAGACCGTCAGCACTGACAACGAAGACGGCAAGAGGCTTGAGATGTTCAATCTCAAGCCTCTTGCTTTTACTGCCTATATGCCGCGCACACCAAGATACCAACTAGACGGCGCGGGTAGGTCAGAACCGCCTGCGGTAGCGGGCGGGTCTCAACGCGAGCGACACCCGCCCGCTACCGCAGGCGGTTCTGACCCGGACATCCAATCCGAATTGCCTACTGTTAGAAGTTGAAGCGGGCGCTGGCTTGTATCTTGCGATTCCCGCCCGCGGTTCCGCCGAACCCGCCGAACGAGCCGACGATGCGCGTGGACTCGCCGAAGAAGGGCGAGCTGAGGTTACCGTTCGGCGTGGCGAAGTTGACGCGGTTCAGCGCGTTCTGAATGTTCACAGAGAGGGTCAGACTGTAGCGCTTTTCCCCGCCGCCGCCCGCGCCCGGAGCGCCGCCGCCGGGGCCGCCCGCCGTCCTGACCGGGCCGCCGCCTTGCGGAGTTGAAGACGAGGGGGCAGCCGCCGCCGCGCCCGGCAGGTTGCCGAAACCGAACGTGCGGCTGATGCTGAGGTTGACGGCGAAGAAGCCGGGGCCTTCGCCATAGTTACGCGGGATGATGGTCTGGCCCGACTTCGGTCTGATGTCGAAGTTGCCCCACTCGGTAACCCGCAGGTCAGCGGCGGGCGTCTGCGCGTCGGCGAAGGCGGGGCGGTCGTTGAAGATGCCGTCGCCGTTGCGGTCGCTGCCGGTGATGATGTTGAAGAACTGGCCCGTCCGCGCGGTGATGAAGGGGCTGATGGACAGCTTCAGCTTCGGCACGGCGATATTGCCGCCGACGAAAACCTGTCGGCGCGCGAAGAAGGAGACGCGTCCGTTCTCGCTGCTCAAGTCGTAGGAGTCAGCCGGGAAGCACCCGCCGAAACCGCCGAAGACGCAGTCCGTGTCGCTCGTCGCCCTGCCGGTGTTGAAGTTGGCGAAGACCGAGAAGCCGGGCCGCAGTTGATTGCGGACGCCCATCTGCAAGCGGTAGTCGTTAAAGCTGCCGGTTGACTCGTACTGGTAGATGTCGCCCTGCGTGTTGTCGGGGCGCGCGCCGTTGCCCGGCTCGCCGCGCCGCGCCGGGTCGTAGGTTCCCGGCAGGAAAGCGTTGATGTTGCGCTGGCGAAAGACGCGCTGCGTGCGGAAGTTGAAGAAGACGCCGAAGATGGTCCAGTTCTTCGGAAGCTGTCGCTCGACCTGCACGGCGGCGATAGTGGAGCGCGGAGCCTGTAGGTCGTCCGCGACGCGCGTCAAGGCTTGCGGCTGGAGGAACGTAGCCAGTTCACCGACCGTCGGAACGGTGCTCGCCAACACGCCCGTCGGTGTGAAGACCACTCGATTCAGAATCGCCGGGTCGGAGACGATGAAACGCTGCTGCCCGTCGCCGCCGAAGCGGATGGACTGAAGCGTCCCGTTCTCGTTGAAGCGGTCGTAGAACATGCCGAAGCCGCCGCGAATGACGAACTTCGGCTGATTGCCGCCGCCCATCATCGAGCCGGTCGTGGAGCCGCCCGGCGCCCACGCGAAGAAGATGCGCGGCGCGAGGTTGAGATGGCTGCTGATGTTCGACTGGTTCTCGTAGCGCAGGCCGAGGGTCAGCAGCACGTTCGGGCGAATCTTCCATTCGTCCTGCACGAAGCCGCCGACATCGTACTGGCTGACGCGCGCCTCCGGCTCGCCTCCGGAAATGGTGAACTGCGAAGGAATCGCCCCGCCGCCCTGCACCGCCGCGCGATACTGGTCGAGCGACGTGAAGGTGAACGTCCCGTTAAAATTGTTGTCCGCGAAGTCCGTCAGCTTCACGCCGCGCAGCCGCGCGCCGAAACGCAGCGTGTGCGTGCCGCGCGTGTGCGTCGTGTAGTTCTGAAGCTCCCAGCGATTCTCGCTGTTGAAGGAGAGGCCGACGGATGCGCCGCCGCCCGTGAACGAGTCGAGCACCTGTATGCCGGGGGTCGAATTGTCGCCCGTCTGCTCGCGGCGCGAGCGCGTGTACTGGAAACGCGTCTCGTTGATCGTGGTCGCGTTGAGTACGGCGGTCTCGGTGAGTTGGATGTTGTGATCCATACTCGAAAACTCGACGGCGCGCGAGAGCAGGCTGAAGCCGCCGATGCCGCCGAGGTTGCTCGACCGCGTGTAAGAGTAGCGCGCGACCAGCGTGTGGTTCTGGTTAATCGCGTAGTCGAAGCGCGGGCTGAAGGTCGTGAACCGGCGCGGCGTCAGCACCGCGAGGTTGAATCCGGTCGGAGCGAGCGACGTGGGGTCGAGCACGGTCGCCGTAATCACGTCGTTGTCGTCCTCGCCGCGCCGTTGGAAATCAACGAAGAAGGAGGCCTTCTTCGCCACGACCGGGCCGGAGAGGTTGAAGCCGTAGATGCGCGACTGGTAGTCGGCGCGCGTCGGCGAGAAGGGGTTGCGCGAGTTGAACGCCTCATCGGCGAAGGTCGTGTTGACGCTGCCGCGAAAGCGATCCATGCCGGGGCGCGTGAGGATGTCAACGCGCCCGAAACCGGGGCGGTCGTTCTCCGCGTTCAATGGATTCTGGCTGACGCGCACCTCGCGGATGCTGGCCTTCGGCGGGAGACGACCGCCCTCGAAGCCATCAACGTAAATCTGCCCCCCGTTGGGGCCGGCGGAAGGGCCGGCCAATGCCGACAGCACGGCGGCCAAATCGTCCGGGTCGTCGGGCAGCGCTTCGATGTCTTTGCCGCGTAGCACAATCGCGTCGGCGTTGCTCTCCGACGTAGTGTTGATGCCGGCCTCGGCGGCCACGGTCACCTCTTCCTTTTCGAGCGCGACGCCGAGCACAATCGCCTGCGGCTCGTTGCGGCCCGCCGACACTTCGACCTCGGCATTCTCGTAGAACGCGAAGCCGGGCGCGACGACGCGCACGACATACTTGCCGGGCACGAGTCCGCCAAGCGTGAAGTTGCCTTCCGCGTCGGTCGTCGTGTTCTTGGCGAGTCCGTTCGCGTCCGTCGCGTTGACGGTCGCGCCGACGATGACGCCGCCGAACTCGTCTTTAATCTGTCCACGCAGCGTGCCCGCTCTCTGTTGCGCGCTAGCGTTCGAGACGGTGAAGAGAAGCAGGAGGGCGAAGCACAGGCCGCGCCGGAATATGCTTGGGGGAACTCTCATTGGACCATTACCTTCCGAGGTGGAGTTAAAGCCTGCCGCGCGTGGGTGTGTTCAAACCGACATCGTCGCGACGAGGGGAACTTTGCGAGGTTGATGTTGAAAGGGCGCGGGCGTCACGAAAACGCGCCCGCGCCCGGAAGCGTTGCGTGTTATGGCTGGCCGATGCCGAAGCCGAAGTTGGCGCCGCCGCCACCGCCCGCCCCAACGGGGGGCAGATTTA